>CAMUZW010000173.1 GCA_947165305.1 uncultured Bacteroidales bacterium | reverse complement strand
CCGGCCGGAACGGGGATGAACAGATCCTTGGCCGTCTCCGTCAGGGTCAGGTTCGGGCGGATGGATACCATCCTGTCTTCTTCGACGGGATCGAGATAAGGGGTCAGCGCGCCCGTCTCGAATTCAATGCCGAATACACCGCTGAGCTGGGTATCCTCGGAGGTAATGGAGACCGAGACGATCTTGTCGAGGTCGGGATTCTCCCCGCTGTATTTCTTGACGGAAAGCTTGACGGCGGCCGTGAGGGGCTTGACGGTCAGGGATTCCGCATCGCCATAGCCGACGAGCGGAAGGATTCCGCTCGTGGCCTGCTGCGGCAGCGTTACAGACAAATCATCCTTCCAGATGGTCTCGGGATACACGGCCTTGAACGGAGGTTCAATGACAGAAGCGAAGGTAAACGACGCGCTGGCGCTGTTCGCCTCCAGATCGGCCAGCGGCTCAGAAACGACGCCATTGACGGCGACCTTGTCGCCATTGGCCCAATAAACGGGACGTTTGCCTTCAGAGACTTCGCCCATCGTGGTCTTGGTCTCTCCGGTCGAAATGGTAAGAACCGTCTTCCCCTTCAGGGAAGGCGTACCCTCGGAAGGAGCAAGCTCCTCCCGGTTGCAGCTTACGAGCGACACCATCGCCGCAAGGCTGATAAGAGCAAAATACTTTTTCATACTACCAGTCCTCCTCCGTTTCATCATACTCGGGAATCGTGGCTGTCGCCAGGAACTGCTTTTCGAAGGCAGCCGGCTTGACCCGTACGGCCGGTGCAACGTAGGCCGTGCGATGATTCTGCGTTGTTGTTTTCATAATGTAATAATATATAAAATCAATAATTATTTCTTTTAGATTCCCGGGACAAGCCCGGGAATGACGTCTCTTTTACCATTGGACCGGCTGGATGTACTCCTTGCCGAAAAGGTCGGTGACGCGGACCTCGCCGGAGGTGACACCGGAAGAAGGCCGTACCTTCCAGAGAACGGTCTCCTGCGGCTTGCAGTACTTGCGGGTCGTCTTGTTCTCAACCGCGTCGAAGGTGCGCTGGTAATCGGGGTCGATGCCCTTGAATTCTTCCATATCCGCCACCTTGACGCCGTTCTCATACCAGGCGGGGACGCCCCAGCCCTCGGACCAGTTCCAGACGTTGGCCATCACCGTGCCGTCCGCAGAGCGGTAAGGCGCGTAGAGCGACATCTGGCTTGACCCTTCCTTGCCGACGGCCTTGTAGTACCAGGAGATATCCTCTCCCCGGACATTCATTACCATATAGCCCATCGGTTCTCCCCGGGTGGAGAGATACTTGTTGAGCCGGAGGGCGCCGGTGCAGCGGGCGACGCTGATCGCCTGGATGTTGGAAGCGCCGTGGCGGGTCTGCTTGCCCTCGTAATTGTAATAGAAATTCTCGTGATTGTGGCCGTTCCACGCATAGACCTCCTTGTACTGCCTCAGCAGGGCCAGATAGTCCCGGTAATGCAGGCTGTAGACATTATGCGAGCCGTTCGGGGACGAATTGGGGGTCTTGAACGGGTTGTGGTGGGTGCAGGTCATGATGATCCTGTCCTTCGGAACATAACTCAGGTCGGCCTCCAGCCAGGCGAGCGTGCGGTCGTCGAGACCGTAATGATAGCTCTTCTTGGTGTTCGGCCGGTCGTAGAGGATGGTGTTCATCACGATGAAGTGAATGTCTCCCAGATCGAAGGAGTAATGCTCCGGGCCCACATACGTCTCGAAGCAGACATTCCCCTGCTCGGTCTCGAACAGGTTGGCCTGATCGTAGTCGTGATTGCCGATCACGTTGAAGGTCGGGCACTTGATCTTGGCCGCGCCGTCGAGGTAATCGTCCCAGGCATACATAAAGTTGTACACGAGGTCGCCGAGGTTGATGCAGTACACCGGTTCGCTGCAGGAAGCGCGGAATGCCTCCGCGTCGGGCGCAACGACATCGTGCCAGGCCTCCATCGATCCGTCCACGCCATAAGGGCGCACCTGCGGGTCGGCGATCATCAGCACGGTATAATCCTTCGCCGCCGGCTTCACGTCGAGGACGAAGTCCGCCGTCACGGCGTCACAGTAGCGCGGAATCCGCTTGTAGCACTGCGGCATCCCCTCCCGGGTGGGAATCTCCGCCCCGGCGGGAATGCTGAGATAGACGAAGCGGGCCTCGCCGAAATCGCTTTTCATCCGATAACTGCCGTCGGAAGCCGTCTGCACATACTGACGTCCGTCGGTTACGCGGATTCCCTCCAGGGGTTCCCCGGCGGAATTGCGGACAAATCCGGAGACATTGCTGCCGTCGGCGGCCACAGCGGCGGGTATCGCCCAGTCGTCGGGGGCGTTGCCGCCCGTACGGACATTCCTGTTAGCGAAGGCGCAGATGGTTCCCTTGCGTCCCGTCGGGCAGCTGACCTTCCCGTCGGAAGAGCAGCCGCTGACATAGCACAACATATCCTCCCGGGTCTCGGCATAGCCGACGATACCGCCGGCGTGGATGCAGTTGTTGTTGGAAGCGTCATACTTGTTGCCGCCGGCGGAGGCGTTGATCACGCCATGATTGACACAGCCCCGCACATAGGCGGATGCGGTCTGGCTCTTCGGGGTGTAGATCTGGCCGGCGATACCGCCGGCGGTGCTGCGGTTGCGCGAACTGACACCCTCGAAACTGACTTTGGCGTTGTTGACGCAGCCGTAGATATGGACC
>CAMUZW010000172.1 GCA_947165305.1 uncultured Bacteroidales bacterium | reverse complement strand
CATCAAAGTTGAGGGCAACTACCTCATCGTCGATGGCAACAAGATCCAGGTCTTCTGTGAGAAGGATCCCGTCAACATCACCTGGGGCGCTCTCGGTGTCGACGTCGTCGTCGAATCCACCGGTTTCTTCCTCACCGAGGAGCTGGCTTCCGCCCATATCAAGGCCGGTGCCAAGAAGGTCATCATGTCCGCTCCTTCGAAGGATGCCACTCCGATGTTCGTCTACGGTGTCAACCATAAGACCTATGCCGGACAGCAGATCATCTCCAACGCTTCCTGCACCACCAACTGCCTCGCTCCCCTTACCAAGGTGCTGAACGACGCTTTCGGTGTCAAGAGGGGCCTGATGACCACCGTCCACGCTGCCACCGCCACCCAGAAGACCGTCGACGGCCCTTCCAAGAAGGACTGGAGAGGCGGCCGCGGTATCCTCGAGAACATCATCCCGTCCTCGACCGGTGCTGCCAAGGCTGTCGGTAAGGTTCTCCCCGAACTCAACGGCAAACTGACCGGTATGAGCCTCCGCGTTCCCACGAGCGACGTCTCCTTCGTCGACCTCACCGTCGAGCTCGAGAAGGCTGTCAGCTATGACGAGATCTGCGCTGCCATGAAGGCCGCCTCCGAAGGCGAGCTCAAGGGTGTCCTCGGCTACACCGACGAGGCTGTCGTCTCCACCGACTTCCGTGGCGACGCCCGCACTTCCATCTTCGATGTGAAGGCCGGTATCCAGCTCGATCCTACGTTCGTCAAGGTTTGCGCCTGGTACGACAACGAGTGGGGCTACAGCAACAAAGTCCTCGAGATGGCCAAGGTCATCACGAAGTAATTTCCTTCCAAAGGAAACTTCCCTTACGGCAGGCCTTTACGGTCTGCCGTATTTTTTGTACATTTGCCCTATGAACAAGACGAACTTCAAGTGTGACTATGCGGAGGGGGCGCATCCACTGATCCTGGAGGCCCTGGCCCGCACCAATTTCGAGCAGCTGGACGGTTACGGAGAAGATCCGTACACCCGCCGGGCCAAAGAAAAGATCCTCGCGGCCTGCGGCTGCCCTGACGGGGAGGTGTTCTTCCTCGTCGGCGGGACGCAGACCAACGAAACCGTCATCAGCGCCCTGCTGCGGGGCTATGAGGGCGTCATCGCCGCCGAGACCGGGCATATCGCCGTCCACGAGTCCGGCGCCGTGGAGTTCACCGGGCACAAGGTGCTCACCCTCCCCCAGCACCTCGGCAAGATCAATCCCGGGGAGCTCCGGGACTTTCTGGAGGCCTTCCACGCCGACCCCAACAAAGACCATATGGTCTGGCCGGGCATGGTCTATCTCTCATTCCCGACGGAGTACGGGACGCTGTACAGCCGCGAAGAACTCCGGGCGATCCACGAAACCGCCGCCGGCTTCGGCATCCCTGTCTTCGTGGACGGAGCGCGCCTGGCCTACGGGCTGACGAGTCCCGCCTGCGAGGTCGCGCTGTCTGAGTTGAAGGACTTTGCCGACGTCTTCTACATCGGGGGCACCAAGGTCGGGGCGCTTTGCGGAGAGGCGGTCGTATTTCCCCGGAAGGGGCCGGCACACTTCCTGACGAGCGTCAAGCAGCACGGCGCCCTGCTGGCGAAAGGACGCCTGCTGGGCATCCAGTTCGACGTACTCTTCACGGACGGTCTCTATTGGGAGCTCGGCTCCCACGCCAACGAGGCCGCCGGCGTGCTCAAGGACATCCTCCGCGAGAAAGCCATCCCCTTCTTCCTGGAATCCCCCACCAACCAGCAGTTCGTCATACTCGAGAATGCGCGCATGGAGGCGCTCTCCGGGACAATCGGCTTCGACGTCTGGCAGCCCTACGACGAAACCCATACCGTCGTCCGTTTCGCCACCAGCTGGGCCACCACCCCCGAAGCGCTAGAACGGCTGCGGGAAGTACTGTAAAGATGAAACAGAGACTGAAAATACGGGACCTGGTGCTGGTGCCTTTCAAAGAGGCGCTGGAGGCGATTCCCGAAGGGAAGGTGCTGATCAATACCGCCAATGCCCACTCTTTCGTGACCGCGCAGCGGGACGAAGCCTTTGCCGAGGCGCTGCTCGGAGGCGATTACCTCATCCCTGACGGCATCAGCATCGTCAAGGCCTGCCGCTGGCTGAAGGTGCCGGACGCCCCGCGGGAGAAGATTGCCGGCGCCGATCTTTTCGCCTTTGAGATGGAGCGCCTCAACCGCAAGGGAGGTACCTGCCTTTTCATGGGCAGCAGCGAAGCCGTCCTGGCCCGCATCCGCGAAAAGGCTGCGGAAACCTATCCCGGCATCCGCATCGAGACCTACTCCCCTCCCTATAAGGACGAATTCTCCGACGAAGACAACGCCGCCATCGTAGCGGCCATCAACAAAGCGGACCCCGATCTGCTCTGGATCGGAATGACGGCCCCGAAGCAGGAGAAATGGGCGTACGCGCACTGGCAGGAGCTCGACATCCATTGCCACTGCGGCACCATCGGCGCCGTGTTCGACTTCTTCGCCGGCACGTACCGGCGCGCACCGGGATGGTGGATCGACCACAACCTCGAATGGTTCTACCGGCTCATCAAAGAGCCCGGACGTATGTGGAAAAGGAATTTCGTCAGCAATCCGAAGTTCATCCTGCTGACACTGAAGGAGAAGCTAAGCCGTCAAGATTGATTCGGGATGCTTCATCCTGCGCCCGATGAGAATCTGGGCGACGGTATAGATTGCGATATCCAGCACCAGGATAATATTTACATTCAGAATCATGCTGAGGCCTGCGTTCAGGAGGATCAGCACGATGTCTGCGAGCAAAATGACCCAGCGGGTCTGGCGGACCGTCAGGCCGCAACGC
>CAMUZW010000171.1 GCA_947165305.1 uncultured Bacteroidales bacterium | reverse complement strand
TGTTCCACGTGGAACAGTGGAGACCTAAAGTTTTTTCAGGGCGGCCTTGATGAGGTCTTCGACGCGGGCGGAGGGATTCTCTTTGAGGAGGCCGGGAATGACTTTGGCGATGGCCGCTTTGGAGAAACCGAGCATCACGAGGGCCGTGGTGGCTTCGTCCGCGACGGCGGAAGTTTCGGCCACGAAGAGGGCGCTGTTGTCGGTACCGCCACCCTTGACAATCTTGTCTTTGAGCTCCAGGATGAGTCGCTGGGCGCTCTTGAGACCGATTCCCTTGACGCTTTTGATCTTGTTGACATCTTCCCCGATAATGGCGTTGCGGATCTCGTCAGCGGTGAGGGACGAGAGCATCATCCGGGCGGAATTGACACCGATGCCGGAAACACTTACGAGCAGGCGGAAGAGTTCCCGTTCATCCTTGGTGGCGAAACCATAGAAGAGTTCTTCGTCTTCACGGAGATAGTGGTGGATATAAATCGTCGCGTCACCCTTGCCCTGGAGGGCTTCGAAAGTCTGAAGAGAAACGAGGCAGCTGTATCCGATCCCGCCGCATTCGATGATGATTTCGGCGGGGGTGCACTCGGTAATATGTCCTTTGATGTATTCGATCATAATGGTACAAATTTATGGAAAAAACCTATCAAATAAAAGATATGTTTCGTAAATTTGCACTCCTTATCGATGATGAAGACAGTCAGTGAAATACGGTCCGGATTTCCGATTCTTTCCCGCAAGGTTTACGGGAAAGACTTGGTGTATCTGGACAACGCGGCGACGGCCCAGAAGCCGCAACAGGTGATAGATAAATTAATAGAAATCAATAATTTATATACCGCGAACGCCCATAGGGCCGTGCATTATCTGTCCGGAAAGGCGACGGAAGCGTACGAAGGGGCGCGGGATGCCGTGACGGCCTATATCGGCGCCGGCAGCCGGGAGGAGGTGATCTTCACTTCCGGAACGACGGCTTCCATCAATCTCGTGGCTTTCTCTTTTGGAGAGGCGTTTATTCATGAGGGCGACGAAATCATCGTAACGGAGGCGGAGCACCACTCCAACATTGTTCCCTGGCAGATGCTCTGCGAGCGCAAGAAAGCGGTCCTGAAGGTATGGCGTCTGGAAGATGACGGGTTCCTCCCGATGGGGACCCTGGCCCGGCTCATTACCGACAAGACGCGCCTGGTTGCCGTTACCCATATTTCCAATGTGCTCGGGGTCGTCAACCCCGTGAAGGATATCGTGGCCTTCTGTCATTCCTGGGGCGTTCCCGTGCTGATTGACGGGGCCCAGGGAATTGTCCACGAACGGGTCGACATGCAAGCGCTGGACTGCGATTTCTATGCTTTTTCCGGCCACAAGATTTATGCGGCGACCGGTACCGGAGTCCTTTATGGCAAGAAAAAATGGCTCGACGCGATGCCGCCGTATATGGGTGGCGGCGAAATGATCGGAACCGTCCGCTTCGAAGGAACGACCTATGCCCCGCTTCCCGGCAAATTCGAGGCGGGAACACAGAATCTTAGCGGGGTGCCGACGCTTGTTCCCGCGATGGAAATCCTACGGGAAATGCAAGAATCACAGGCTGTTATAGAGGAGCAAAGCCGCATTAAGGACTATCTTATGGACTGGTTCGCCGGCCGCGGGGATATCCGTCTTTTTGGTGTTCCACGTAGAACATCCGACAAAATCAACCTCTACAGCTTTGCGGTTGATGGTGCGCATCACGAGGACCTTGCGCTGATCCTCGACAAGATGGGCATCGCCGTCCGGAGCGGGCAGATGTGTGCGGAGCCGCTGATGGACCGCTTCGGCGTTACGGGCATGCTCCGTGCATCCTTCGCCCCCTACAACACCCTCGCGGAGGCGGAATATTTGACAAAATGCCTTGACAAGGCAATCAATATGGTACGATAATATGGCATCTTTGCAGGAAAAGAAACAGGCCGTCATCGATGATTTCTCGATGTATGACGAATGGCTGGATAAATATGAATACCTGATTGAACTCGGCAAGAATCTCACGGCCTATCCCGAAGGGAAGAAGACGGATGAATTCCTTATAAAAGGTTGTCAGTCAAGGGTATGGCTGGACTGGAGGATGGAGGATGACCGGCTGTGGTTCGCCGCCGACAGCGATGCCATCATTACCAAGGGAATCATCTCCCTGCTCATCGGGGTCTATTCCGGTGAGCTGCCGTCAGACATTGCGGCGGACGATTTCGGATTCATCGATACAATCGGGCTCAAAGAGAACCTCTCCCCGACCCGGGCCAACGGCCTCGCTTCGATGATTGCCCGGATCAAAGAGGCGGCAAGGGCCAACATGGCGGTCCTGACGGCCGAAGACGCCCGCGATCTGGCTCCGCTGTATTCCAATGTCGTCCTGGCCCTCAAGCAGGTCTACGACCCGGAAATTCCCGTGAATATCTACGACCTGGGCCTGATTTACGACCTGCAGATCGGCAAAGACCGCATCGCCCGGATCCGGATGACCTTCACGGCCCCCAACTGCCCGATGGCGGACGAGGTTATGCTCGATGTCAAGAACAATGTAGAAGATGTTCCCGGCATCAAAGGCTGCGAAATCGACCTGGTCTTCGAGCCGGCTTGGGACAAGAGTATGCTCTCGGACGAGGCAAAAATCGAACTCGGAATGGAAGACGAATGACGCCGCTGTATCTCTCCCTCGGCACCAATCTGGGCGACAAGCCCGCCAATCTTCGACGCGCCGTGGCGCTGCTCGAAGAGCGGCTGGGAAGCCCGGCTGCGGCCGTTTCCTCTTTTCTGGAAACAGCCCCCTGGGGCTATGAGAGCCCGAATTCCTTCCTCAACGCTTGCGTCCGCTTCGACCTCGAACTCCCCGCAACCCGCCCCGAGGCCCGGCGCATCCTGGCCCTCTGCAAGGAAATCGAAACCGAAATGGGCCGCATTCAGCGCGCCCC
>CAMUZW010000170.1 GCA_947165305.1 uncultured Bacteroidales bacterium | reverse complement strand
CCGTTGTTGGCCTTGGGCTGCTGGAAGTTGATGTTACGGATGACGATGTTGCTGGCGCGGACCAGGAAGAATCCGATCCGGTCCATCACGAAAGAATCCGTTCCGAAGAAGCTGATATTGGATACTTCTTTCACGTCGAACCAGGGATGCGCTTCGCTGAAATCCCGTCCCTGGTCGGGGCCGAAGGTGCCGCTGAGCCAGATGGTGACGGGGGCTTTGTCGCCCTTCTTCTCCTTCTTGGCGCGGTCCAGCAGCCAGGTCTGGAGCGCCTTGCCGTTGTTGAAGTGAAGGATGTTGGCTGAGGTTGCGCCCGCTCCGCCGGTCACATTGGCCGTGGTCGCGTAACCGTACATTTTGTCAAGTTCCACAGTCCCTTCTGACGGAGGATAGGTGCATTCGAGCTCCGCGCCTTCGCCCGGGACGGGCGGCGTGTCGGGATCGTCCGGATCATCGGGATTCTCTCCGCTCTGTCCGAAACTGATGCTGTAGAAACGGAGGCCGTTGCCGGTCGGATAGATATACACCTTACCCTTCTTCACATTGAAGGTGAGGGTGACGGGCGTCTTGGAATTGGCGCCGCCGACCTGGGAATTCTCGCCGGAGGCATCTTTCACGGTGACCATGCGGGTATTGTCCTCGGATTCGCCGGTGTTGGAGGCTACGACCTGGAGGTTCCCGTCATTCGCCGCGGTGAAGGAGAATACGCGCTCGCTGTCGCTTCCCGCGCCGCTGGGATTGATATAGCCGGTTGTGGACCATTTGCCCTTTCCGCTGCCGGAAGTATAGGTGAGGCCGTTCAGGCTGACACTCCAACCATTTACGGTGACGTTGTCGTTCGTCTCGGCGCAGGCACCCGGAGCGCTGGCCTGCAGGGCTGCCTGCCAGGCCTCGCTGCCGAAGTCCCAGGTGGCGGAAGTGACCTCGCCGGGCTGCGGGTCGTCCGGGCCGGGCGTTTCGCCGCCTTCCGGGGTCCATTTGATGGAGTAGAGGTTGATGCCGTTCTCCATCGAGTAAATGCTCACGATGTCGCCGTCGGCGGTCTGGAGCGGCTGCGTAAGGGTCTTCGAATCCTTTGCCTTGTCCGGCATTTCGAAACCGGTCTCGGAGACCGGCGTCATGCCGATGGCGAAGTTGATCATACGGGCCACGTCGCCGGAGGAACGTCCGATAATCGTCAGGGTTCCGGGACCGGCAACCTTGAACTGCAGGTTGGTCCGCTTGCCGAGCACGCCCGTTCCGGCGAGCTGGAGGCGGCTCATCTTGGTACCGCTTGTGTATGCCTTCTCGTCTTTCTTGAGCTTGAATTTGCCGTAGGTGGTCTTGGGCTCTCCGGTCGCCTCATCGATCGAGGTCGTCTGTCCGGCGAGATAGCCGAGTTTGGCGTTGATGAAGTTCTTGCCGTCGGGGGTGATGTATTCCGTCACGCCGCTTTCGACATTGGCCGTGATGATGGCGTCGAAGACGGCCCCTTCCCAGGTCGTCGTGGCGGTAATCTTCTCAAGCTCCTCGTCGCCATAAGGATTCTCCGGGAGGGCGGGTTTGCCGTCCTGGGTCACGGTAACGGTCTCGCTGCCGGATTCATTGGTGAAAACAATCTCGCCGCTGCGGTCTTCCTCGCCTTCATTCGGGTCAACCTCGAATTCGAAGGTGTAGTCCGTCAGGGCCTTGGTGGTGATATCCCGGATCCAGGCCTGTGCGTTGCCGCTCACGGCGGCGGTCACGTTGGAGTTGGCCTTCGCCGTGATGGTGATCTTGCCGCCTTCCGGCCCGATGCCCTTGCTGCTTCCGCTGATGAGGAGGGCGCCTTTCTGCTTCTGGGTCACGGTGACGGTCTTGCTGTCTTCGCCGCACGCGAGGGTGACAGTGGCGGTCTTCTCATCATAGGTATCGTTGGCGGATGCCGTGACGGTGACGCCGGTGTCGCCGGCCTTCCCGCTCTTGGGCTCCACGGTCAGCCACGCCTCTGCAGATGTCGCCGTCCACTCCCGGGTGGCGTTGAATGCAATCTGCGCGCTGCCGCCTTCGTCGCTCAGGACGACGGGCGCCTCGCTCGTGAGGGTGATCTTGCCCGCTGCGGGCTCCTCGGGGGTATTATCGCCCTTGCAGCCGCCGGCGATCATCGCCGCGGCCGCAAGGCAGTAGAATATCAGGGTATGTTTCATTGTCGTGGTTATTTCATCTATTTCTTTTCCGTCTCTTTGGCGTCTCGTCCATGTTTTTGGCCTTTTTCATGGACAACTTGCCAATTATCCATCATCTGTCCTTGTTTTCGCCGTTTTTCATGGATGGATTTTCGCTCTGTCCTTATTTTGGGCCGTTTTTATGGATGATTTATTGTTCTTCAAATTCAACTTCGAAAATCCACGGAGAATTGCTCCCGCCTGTTTTCTTTATGCTGATCTCCTGGATGCTTCCACTGGTGTTGGGAATTGACCAGCTATATTGTTTCATGCCAAGATCAGAAGCATCTGCATTATATTTATCAAGGTCAACATTAGTACCGGAGGCGACGCCGTCGACGAAGATGCCAAGAGATGCGCTTCCGGATTCTGTAAGACTCTTGTTAAGGGTTGCTTTTACGCGCAATGTTCCACTACTTGCAGTTCGGAAGAATAGATATACAGCAGCACCGCCATAGGTCACATAAATATTCTTGACACCATTAACAGTTTTACTTCCTGCTTTAAACTCTTTACTTGTATCAGTCTGAGCGTATAAAACGTTTGTTTCGGTCGGTTCCGAAACCTGTGTAATACCTCCGTTGCTATATTTATAAACATATCCGGTTTTTGTGGACGAAATAGAAGCATTATCCTGGGTAAAGTTCCAAGTGTAAGTGGCATGGGATGAACTTTCAGAAGAACTCTGACTTACCGTGACATCCTTGGTAATATCTATACCGTATTTCCGGTTTATCAGGATATAGTACTTCATGATCCTCTCTT
>CAMUZW010000169.1 GCA_947165305.1 uncultured Bacteroidales bacterium | reverse complement strand
TGGTGTACGGCGCCCCGACGGAATTCAAGTTCTGCGGGACGCTGATCCCGGAAGAGATCCCCATCGGCTGGGGCGAGGGGTATGTGAAACACTGGGGGGACCGCAAGCCGGGCCTGTTCGACGACGTATACAACGACCTGACCTTCGCCGAAGCCTTCGAAGAACTCGGCCTGGATGCCACATCTGAGCAGTTGGCAATGCGGTTCGCATACGCGCCTTATCATCTGGCCCATGCCAACCAGGCGGGCCGCTACAATGTGCGCCAGGGCATCCTTCCGCCGGAATCCGGCAACTGGCTCAACAACCCCCACGCCGACGACCTGGACTTCCAGATCGAGGCCGATTTCGTGGGGCTGATGGCGCCCGGAATGATTCCGCAGGCGCTGGATATCGCCTCGCGGGTAGGTCACATCATGAACAGTGGCGACGGCTTCTACGGCGGCGCCTTCGTCGCGGGCCTTTACAGCGCGGCTTTCTTCGAGAACGACCCGGCCCGCATCGTCGACCTGGCGCTGGAAGGAATTCCTCAGGAGAGTACCTTCTGGCAGTGCATCAACGACGTGCGGCTATGGCACAAGAAGTACCCGGCCGACTGGAAAGCGACCTGGTTCGAGGTCCTCAAGAAATGGGGCCTGGATACCGGCTGCCCGAAGGGAGTGAGCCTCAGTTTCGACATCGACGCCAAACTCAACTCCGCCTATGTGGCCATCGGCCTGCTCTACGGCGGCGGTGATTTCGGCCGCTCGATGGAGATCGCCACGCGCTGCGGACAGGACTCCGACTGCAACCCGGCTACCATCGGCGGCGTGCTGGGCGTCGTATGCGGTCTGGAGAAGCTCCCCGCCTTCTGGAAAGACCCCGTGATGGAGATCTGGGACCTGGACTTCGAAGGGACGGACGTCTCCCTGGCCAAGGGAGCGCAGTACAGCTTCGGACAGGCCCTGCAGCTCATTGAAAAGAATGGCGGCGAGGTCCGGGAAAGCGAAGTCGTGATCCCCGTCTCGAAGCCGGAGGTGCTCCCGCTGGAGCGGAATTTTGTGGATACCTATCCGCTCATGCGGGACCAGAAAGACGCCTGGATGTCGGAAGACTACGAATTCGACTTCTCCGGCAACGGCTTTGTCATCTGGGGCAACCTCGTGTGCCTGAGAGGCATTTCGGCCGACTATGCGGCCCGCGTCTCGAAGAAGCATGTCGGCAGCGAGGTCTTCGCCCTCGCCGAAGAGGACGATGACTACGTGGCCGAGGTCGAGGTGTGGATCGACGGAGCGCTGGACCAGGTGTCGGTGCTGCCGATGAAGGGCACTTCCCGCAAGCTGGAGCCGGCCTGGAAATACGGCCTTCCCGAAGGACGGCACAGCGTCAAACTGCATTGGCGCAACCCGAAACCGGATACGTACCTCCTCCGCATCAATGCCATTCAGTATTACAGCCAGAAGCAAAATACAGATACGTATTACCATAACTGATTTATGAGAAAGAGCATCCTCATTGCGCTCACGGTCCTGCTCACGGCAGCCTGTACCACCGCCCCGAAGATTCCTTACGGCGAGACGGTGCGCCTCGACACGCTCACGCTGATGGACAAGGTCCGCGGCGGCTGGTACGGCCAGACCATCGGCTGCACCTACGGCGGCCCCACGGAGTTCAAGTACAAGGGCGGGCTGATCATGGAGGAGATCCCGATCCCCTGGTACGACGACTATATCTACGATACCTATATCGAGGACCCGGGGCTGTACGATGACGTCTATATGGACCTGACCTTCCTGGAGACGATGCTCCGGGATGGCATGGATGCCCCTGCGGAGGCTTATGCCGAAGCGTTTGCCAACGCCGACTACAAGCTCTGGCATGCCAACCAGGCCGCCCGGTACAACATCCTGAACGGCCGGGGGGCGCCGGAGAGCGGCCATTGGAAATACAACCCGCACGCCGATGACATCGACTTCCAGATTGAGGCCGACTTCATCGGAATGCTCTGTCCCGGCCAGGTCAACAGGGCTTCTGCGCTGAGCGACCGCATCGGCCACATCATGAACTACGGCGACGGCTGGTACGGCGGCGTCTACATCGGGGCGATGTATTGCCTCGCGTATATGTGCGACGACATCCCGACAATCGTGACCGAAGCGCTCAGGACCATTCCGGAAGGGACAAAATTCCACAGCACCATCTCGGATGTCATCAAGTACTGGAAACAGTACCCCGATGACTGGAAGCAGTGCTGGTTCGAAGTCACCAACCGCCACGCCAACGACGTCGGCTGCCCCGAGGGCGTCTGGAACGGCTTCAACATCGATGCGACCATCAATTCGGCCTTCGTGGTGATCGGCCTGCTGTACGGCGGCGGCGACTTCCTCCGGACGATGGACATCTCGACCCGGTGCGGCAATGATTCCGACTGCAATCCGGCCAGCGCGGCCGGCATCCTCGGCGTGATGTACGGCTACGATGCCATCCCCGATGTCTGGAAGAAGGGTGCCGAACGGATCAAGGACATCGCGTTCCCCTATACCTCGCTCAGCCTTGAGCAGGTCTGCCGGGCCAACTACAATTTGCTGCTCCAGAGCAACGAAACGGACGGGAATTGCATCTTATATACCGTGGAAACACCTGAGCCAGTACGTTTCGAGCAGTCCTTCGAAGGGATCATTCCCGTCGAGAAGCGGGTCCTCAAGAAGGCGTTCACCTCCTCCGTTGACCTTTCCTTCAAGGGCAACAGCATCGTCGTGGAGGGCAGCGTCCGCAAGACCGGCCACGCCGACGACAGCTACGTGGCCAGCATCACGGCCCTTCTGGACGGCACGGAAGTCGAGACCTTCAAGATGCCCATCGACTATATCACACGCAAATACGAGATCTTCTCGTCCTATTGCTTCGGGAGCGGGGACCACGTCCTGACCCTCCGCCTCAATAACCCTCATCCCGATTATGAAATCTACGCTTCTGAAATGGTTGTTTATGATGA
>CAMUZW010000168.1 GCA_947165305.1 uncultured Bacteroidales bacterium | reverse complement strand
GCTGGTAGCCTATGAGAAGAATCCTTTATACGCTGATGCTGGGGATCGCCCTCTGCGCCTGTCATCATCCGGAAGTGGAGCTGGTGAATTTCTCCTCCTTCGAGGTCCTATCCGTCAAGTCCGCCAGCGTTTTTGACGACAACGGCCTTCTCAATCCGGACGTGATGATCATGGAAGAGCCCAACCTCCCGGACGAGCCCGAGACCAAAGTGGCCCGGACGGATGTATCCGGGATGGTGCGCGACATGCTGGGCGTCATGAAGAGCAGGCAACTCCTCCACATCGCCGGCATATACAAAGGGCACGATATAGACAATTCGCCGATCAGCCTGTCCGGCAAGCTGATCATCCCGGCCTCCGGACGCATCAAGAATCTCATCCTCGTCAGCCACTATACCATCGGTGCCAACTACGAATGCCCGTCCGAGACTTTCCCGCTGGAGGCGATTTTCGCCTCAAAAGGGTACGCCGTCGTCCTCGCGGATTATATCGGCTACGGCGTCACGTCAGACCGCATCCATCCCTACATGCATACCGAGAGCACGGCCCGGAGTGTCGTAGACATGGCCCTGGCCGTCAAACCCTATCTGGAGCATATCGGCCGCGCACCGGAGAGCGATGAAGTATATCTTGTCGGTTATTCGCAGGGCGGTTCCACCACCCTGGCTGTAATGGACCTGATCCAGGATGAATATGCACATGTCTTCCCCATCCGGAAAGTTTACGCCGGCGGTGGTCCTTACGACCTTGCAGCCACCTTCGACGTATCGATGGAAGAAGGCGTGACGGGCATCCCCTGTGCCATCCCGATGATCGTCCAGGGCGTCGACATCGGCGAGCAGCTGCATCTCGACATGAGCGATTTCTTCAAGCCCCGCCTGTTGGAGAACTATGATGACTGGATCAATTCCAAGACCTATACGGTCCATCAGATCAACGAGAAAATCCAGTCCAAGAATCTGCATGACATCATGACCGACGAAGGGCGCAACAAGCACAACGGCGAGACCGCCCGCCTGTACCAGGCGCTGCTCGCCAATTCCGTGCTGAACTTCCACCCGACGGCTCCCATCTTCCTCTTCCACAGCCGTGATGACAAGACCGTCCCCTTTATCAATGCCCTCAAGGCCGAAGAGTACTTCAAAAACTATAACATCCGGCTCGATTTCGGAGACTATGGCCCGCACTCGCTGGGATGCGTCCGCTTTATCCTTACCGTCCAAAAAGATCTGCCATGAAAAGAGTGCGTCCTATCCTGACTGCGGCCTGTGCCGTACTTCTGTTCCTGGGATGCTCTTCCCGGGAAGTGCTGGTGACCAAAGCGGTAGACCTTGGGTTCGAGATAGAGCAGGTTACCGGAACCAAGATTATCTTCACCGTCAATCCGGACAATCAGGATGCCAGCTATATTTTCTGCTGTATACCGGAAGAACATCCGGATTACGAGTTGAGCGACAGGGATGCAGCCCTGCACCACCTCGATTATCTGAATCGGGTATCCGAAAAAATGACGGGAGGAGAAGTGGCGCTAAGCTTTTCCGACAACTTCTGCTACCGGGGCAGCCGGCGGCTCAAGATTGACCGCCTTTCCAGAAATACCTTGTTCAGGATCCTGATTTTCCAGGTCAACCCGAAAACCCATGCCATTATCGGGAACGTCATCTCGGAGCAAGTCCGCACCAAAGACGTCCCCATGAAACCGCTGTCCTTTACCATTACCGGCAAAGAAAAGACCCTCTTCATCTCACCGTCCGACCCGGAGCTGACGTATTTCTGGAGTTTTGACAGAGTCGCGCGCATCGAGGACAACTACGATAATACCTATTCCTTCCTGTACTATCTGCTTGACATGTATGAGGACTACGGCTTTGCCGAGCACGTTCTCTCCAAGGGGGATATACGGTATCAACTCCCTCCCAATCAACTATGGGAGGGGGAAGAATATTGCATCTGTGCCATCGGCTACGAAGACGGCGAAATTATTTCCGACGAGACCGAATGGCGCTTCATTTACCGTAACGGGAGTATTATCCCCGAATAGACTTCCCTTACGCCAAAGCCAGCCCGTCCTTGAAGGCGTTGCCGACGGCTTCTCCGAGAACGATGTAACGATTGTTGAAGGGGTCGAAGGTGATGGGAGCGAGGAGCGCGACGTCGATTTTGCCGTCGGCATCGAGGATGCTCTCATCCGCAGATACGTTTACAATCTCCCCTTTAAGGATACCGGTCTCTTCTTCGTAAGAGATGAGCCGGCATTCCAGCGAGAGCGGAAGCTCGCGGATGAGCGGAGCGTCCACGAAGGCTGACTTCTCTACCGTCCAGCCGGCACGGGAGACCTTGTCCGGAACTTTGTTCCCGGAGACTACACCCACATAGTCACAGGCGACCAGCTGGGCCCGCGTCCCCATGCTGACGGTGAACGCTCCCCTCGCCCGAAGATCCTTCACGGTACGGTGTCCCTTGCTCAGGTCGAGGGTGATCTCCTTGAAATCGGATATGCCGCCCCAGGCGGCGTTCATCGCGGAGGGAACATCATTCTCGCCGTAAGCGGCGATGATAAATACAGGCTGCGGATAGCAGAGGGGCTTCGCCCCGAAATTTTTACGTGCCATAGCGATAGAATTATAGATTCACAAACCTTTCCATTGCAGCGTCAATTGCTGCCCCGGGGTTTGTACGACAAAAATAGCAAATATATGCCGATAAAGAAAGCCTAGATGGTTCTCTTTCTTTGCAAACGAAATTCGCAACGCCGCTCCACCGGCCCCAGAACAAATTCCTTGGCATAATGCCCGGGATTGCGGAGCCAAATCGCCCCTCTGTCCCCTTACGCCCGCCTCATATGTACCTATGAGGCACACCATCCGGCGCAGCGATTGTCGGAACGATTACATGGAGAATCCGTAGTAAATGACCCGGTTGGTCTTTTGGAAATTCTATATAGCAGTTAAAAGGAGCTGAAACTGCGACTACTAAAAACAAATCAAGCACCTGCATTTACGCAAGTGCTTGATATTCAGTAGTGGAGGTAGTCGGATTCGAACCGGCGACCCCATGCTTGCAAAGCATGTGCTCTACCAGCTGAGCTATACCCCCGGATGCCCTTGAAGGGCAATAAAAAAAGCCGGTCTGGTGGCCGGCTTCTGTAGGCCCTGGCAGAGTTGAACTGCCGACCTCTACATTATCAGTGTAGCGCTCT
>CAMUZW010000167.1 GCA_947165305.1 uncultured Bacteroidales bacterium | reverse complement strand
TTGGTCGTGATCATGATGACGCCGTTGGCGGCCCGTGATCCGTAAATAGCGGCCGAGGCGGCGTCCTTGAGGACCTCGATGGACTTGATGTCGCTGGCGTTGACATTGCTCAGGCCCTGCGGATCCGGGAAACCGTCGACAATCACCAGCGGAGCGCTGTCGGCCGAAATCGATCCGGTACCCCTGACGCGGATCGCAGGCGCGACACCGACCTCGGAGGTGTTGTTGTTGATCGAGAGGCCGGCGATCTGGCCCTGCAGCGCCGTGGTCACATCCGACACGGGCGTGTCGATCAGGCTTTCACCGCCGATCTTGGAGATGGACCCGGTCAGGTGAGACTTGGCCTGGGTGCCGTAACCCACCACGACCGCGTCGTCGAGCAGGGTGGCGTCCGATTCCATGAAGATGGCGACGGAAGTCTGCCCGGAGAGCGGGAATTCGAGGGTACGATACCCGATAAATGAAAAGACAAGGACAGCATCCTTGTCGGCGACAGGAAGGGAGAAGGCGCCGTCCAGATCCGTACTGGTCCCGGTCGAACTTCCCTTCACCATGACAGATACACCGGGCATCGGCCCCTGTACGTCGGTGACCGTACCCGTCACTGTCCTGGTCTGTGCACCGGCCATCCAGCACGCAAACAGAAGCATTGCGGCGGGAAGGAGGTGTTTCAACTTGTTCGTCAAAGACATTGTGGTAGTATTAAGTGTTTCAGATTGGGGATTTTGATAAAATTGGTTAACCAATTTCCCGACGCACAAATATAGGCAAATTTTATAACTATTCAAATTATTTTCGCTCAAACGTTTTATTTTTGTACAAACCCCGAAATTATTCTATCTTTACAAGCCAATCGGACGCTAATTCTTAAAAATTTTTATAAATCAATGAGACGAATTCTTCCCCTTCTGCTGCTTGCGGCTGTCTTTTCCTGCGGCAAGGCCATCGACACACAGAAACTCTCCGCACTGGCCGCGGAGCAATGCCTGATCATGGAGCAATCGCTCACCGACGGGACGATGCCCAGGTATTTCCAGGGCGACTCGCTGGTCACCGCCGGGCTTGGCTGGTGGTGCAGCGGATTCTATCCGGGCGTATGCTGGTACACCTACCAGCTGGGCGGTGATCCGGCGATCCGCGCGCTTGCCCTCCGGCAGACCGGCAAACTGCTGGATCTCGACAAGGTCAGCCGCGACCACGACATCGGATTCGTCATGATGGGTTCCGTCGCCAAGGCGTACGAGGAAACCGGTGACAGTCTTTACCTGAACGTCCTCAAGGATGCGGCCGGAAGGCTGGCCGCCCGCTTCAATCCCACCGTCGGCGCCATCCGGAGCTGGGACAACCCCAAATACACCTACCCGGTCATCATCGACAACATGATGAACCTCGAGCTCCTGACCTACGCCTCCGGGCTCTTCGACGTCCCGGAATGGAAGGAAATTGCCATCAAGCATGCCCGTACGACCATGAAGAACCATTTCCGCGAGGATTATTCGACCTTCCACCTCGTAGACTACAACCCGGAGGACGGCAGCGTCATCCGCAGGCAGACCGTACAGGGATATGCCGACGATTCGGCATGGTCCCGCGGACAGGCCTGGGGGCTCTACGGCTACACGATGATGTACCGCGAGACCGGTGAGGAAGACTTCCTGCATCAGGCACAGTCGATTGCCGAATTCCTGCTTCCGCTCTCGAGGGAGCGGGCCGTCCCCGCCTGGGATTACAATGCGCCCGCCGAGTCCATCGGCCAGGACGATGCTTCGGCCGCGGCAGTCATGGCTTCGGCCCTGTTCGATCTAGCAGCGCTCGCCCCCTCCCCTGCATCCCTCACCTACAGGCTCCGGGCCGAATTCATCCTGGAGGAGCTCTGCAAGGACAAATACCTCTGTAAACCCGGTGAATGCGCCGGATTCCTGCTCAAGCACAGTACCGGTAACTACCCGGGCGGCAGCGAGGTCGACGTCCCCCTCACCTACGCCGACTATTATTTCATGGAAGCGCTCTGCCACTACGCGGCCCTGCAGGCAGAGTAAGCGGATTCTTTCTGCACGGAATACCGGCCGGCACAGACGGTTGCACCGTCCTGCCGGCCGGTATTTTATAGATGGCTTCCGACGATTTCCATTTGTTTCCGTGCCCGTGCACGAAAAATATTTGGAGATTCGGCGAAAGCTTTGTATATTTGCCAAATACAGCAAATAAATCCCGGCTCTGCCGGACACATAATTAACAGTAAATACCTATGGCAAAAGTAGTTACCTTCGGAGAAGTGATGCTCCGCCTCTCCACCCCCGGTTACCTCCGGTTCTCCCAGGCCCGTCAGTTTGAAGCCACCTTCGGCGGCGGCGAGGCCAATGTAGCCGTTTCCCTCGCGAATTACGGCGTCGACGCACATTTCGTGACGCGGCTTCCCAAGAACGACATCGCCGACCTCTGCGTGAACGAACTCCGCGGCTTCGGCGTCGGTGTCGACGGCATCGTCTACGGCGGCGACCGCGTGGGCATCTATTTCCTCGAAACGGGCGCCATCGCGCGCGGCAGCAAGGTCATCTACGACAGGGCCAATTCCGCCATCGCCGAGATCCAGCCCGGGATGGTCGACTGGCACAAGGTCCTCGAGGGAGCCGACTGGTTCCACTGGACCGGCATTACCCCCGCCCTCAGCCAGGGTGCCGCGGATGCCTGCCTCGAAGCCATCAAAGTGGCCAATGAGATGGGCGTGAAGGTCTCCTGCGACCTCAATTACCGCAAGAAGCTCTGGAAATACGGCAAGAGCGCATCGGAAGTGATGCCGCTGCTGGTCGAGGGCTGCGACCTCATCCTCGGCAACGAGGAAGATGCGGAGAAGGAATTCGGCATCAAGCCGGAGGGCTTCGACGCCGAGAAGACGGGCGGTGAGATCGACCAGACCCGCTTCGAGAGCGTCTGCCGCCAGCTGATGGCCCGCTTCCCCCGCTGCAAGAAGGTGGCGATCACCCTCCGCGGCTCGGTCAATGCCAACCACAATACCTGGGGCGGCGTCCTCTTCGACGGAGAGACCCTGCATCAGTCCCGTCGCTATGACCTCACCCACATCGTAGACCGCGTGGGCGGCGGCGATTCCTTCATGGGCGGCCTCCTGTACGGTCTCATCGCGTACGGCGACGACCAGAAGGCCATCGAATTCGCCGCGGCGGCCTCCGCGCTGAAGCACACCATCTTCGGCGACTACAACCGCGTCACCGTCTCCGAGGTCGAAGGCCTCATCGCCGGCGGCGGCTCCGGAAGGGTTTCCAGATAATAATTCTATCAGATATGTCCAAATTCAAGAAAATCGATACCATCGGTATCATCCGCGGCACGGGGATCGTGCCCGTGTTCTACAACGC
>CAMUZW010000166.1 GCA_947165305.1 uncultured Bacteroidales bacterium | reverse complement strand
AGTTCCAGGTCGTCCTGGCTGGTCAGCTTGATGTTTCGATCGGAGCCCGCGGCCAGGTACAGCGTCTCACCCAGTTCCACCATCATCGTGTTGGTGTAGGAGGACCCGTAGATGCCGATTCCTTTTTCAAAGGCCGTGTGGTAGGCGGCATCCAGCTTTCCGAACTTATAGGCCTGCGGCGTGGAAACCCGGCGGATGGTTTCGCGGGGGATGTATTTCGTCGTGGAGCGCTCGTCGTCTGCGAGGAAAATCTGCTCGTTATAAGGCATGGAAGTTACTGCATTTCCATATTCCCGGCATTTCTCGATTACGTCGGAAAGGACCTCCGGAACAATCAGGGGCCGGATTCCGTCGTGGATGACAACGATGTCGTCGTTCCGGCAGACACCTTCCAGATTGTATACGCCATTCCGGATGGACTCCTGCCCGGTCTTCCCGCCGCTGACAATCCATTTCAGCTTGCTAATGTCAAACTGCCGGGCATAGGCCCGGAGAACCTCGTGCCACCCGTCCAGGCAGACGACTTCGATGGCGTCAATCATCGGATGTTTCTGGAATCCTTCCAGTGTATAAATGATGACAGGTTTGTCGTGGATATTAAGAAACTGTTTCGGAATATCCTGACCCATCCGGCTGCCGGACCCTCCGGCAATGATGATAGCAATGGTCATATGTGTGGGGGTAAAGAAACGAGCACAGTTAGAACGGCAAAAGAGTAAAGAGCGACCTTAAAAGTATGTATTTGGGGAATTTACAAGAATAAATATCCCTATAATGGCGATTTTTTATCTTCAGAACTTTGGCCCATTTTTTTTGCCGCCCCAGTTCCAGAATATAATTAAATTCCCGGATGAAAACATGAGCTTCCGGTGAGAGATCATACTCTGCGGTCACCAGGCGGTTGATTAAGACTTCCTTGCTCGAGTAGCAGATAAAGTGTCTCTTATGTATAATTTCTTTAAGTACGTCCGCCTTCCATAGTTGGGTGACCTGGCCTTCGTGCATCCGATATTGGGTAATGATGTCCGGGATTACTGCGAGACCTTTGGAGAGGCTTGCGCATCCCGCCAGAAAAGTGTCGTGGTAGCCGGCCTCTGCAGGAATAGGGAGTAAAGAGTTTACCCACTTCCTGTCGATTAGCATAGACGCCCCTTGGTAGGGATTATAATTATATATAATGCGATAGGCTTTCAGAACATCCTTTCCGGGAATAAAGTGATTATCCTTGATTTCACTGAACTTCTGGCCGGTCTCCCGTCCATCCGGTCCGATCATGACTGCATCGCCAACGCAGACGGCTTTGTCTCCGATATTGTGTACCAGAACTTCGAGATGATTCTCCGTCCAGATGTCATCCTGATCGGATAGGGCCACATAATCGCCCTTTGTTAAGGAAATCGCCCGTGAGAAGTTGCGTACAAACCCCAAACGTTCCTCATTTTCGAAGAATTGTATGATGCCGTATTTCTCGATATATTTTTTGACAATAGTCGGCGTGTCGTCCGTGCTGCCATCGTCGACAATAATAATCTCGTCCGGGGGGAGAGTTTGTCGAAAAATGGAATCCAGTTGCTCTGAGATATACGTTGCACCATTATAGGTGCATAAAGCAATAGAGATACTCGGGGTGTTTTTAGGCATTGCTATTCCTCCCAGCAACGAGGGAGCGGCTACACCCTTCGATGTACCGCTCCCTGTTGTGCATTGGGATAATGTTATAAAGGGTCAAACCTATTTGACCTTGAACTCGATACGGCGGTTCTGGTGACGGCCTTCCTCGGTGTCGTTGGTGGCAACGGGCTTGTCCTTGCCATAGCCGACGGCGGTGAGGCGGGCCTTGTCGATACCCTTTCCGACTAGGTAGTTGATGACGGATTCGGCGCGGCGCTGCGACAGGGCCTTGTTGTATTCCTCGGAACCCATGTTGTCAGTATGTCCGCCGACCTCGACCTTGAAGTCGGTGCTGGAGAGATAAGCGGCGACCTTGTCGAGATTCTCTTTGGCTTCGTCGGTCAGATCAGCGCTGTCGAAGTCGAAGAGGGTCTGGATATCCAGGGCCTTCGCAAGCTCTGCCAGGGCGGCCTCGTGGGCCTTGCGGGCTTCTTCTTCTGCGCGGGCGATGCTGTCCTGACGCTCTTTCTCTGCGCGGGCGATGCTATCCTGACGCTCTTTCTCTGCGCGGGCAAGGCTGTCCTTGCGCTCCTGCTCTGCACGGGCGGCTTCTTCGGCAGCCCTGCGGGCGGCCTCGGCTGCGGCGAGGGCCGCGGCGTCGTCGCCGCTGTTGTCTTCTTTGACTTTCTTCTTGCCGAGCATCACGCGGAGACCGAGGGAACCGCCGAGGCTGGCGGCGAATTTCTTCTCACCCTCGGAGAAGGCGTTGCCGTTGAGGGCGGTGGCCTTCAGGTCAGGGACGATGCTGACGCGGTCGGAGATGGGAATCGGCATCATGAGACCGATACCGCCGGCAGGGGAGCCCTTCTGGAGATGGGCATAGCCGCCGTGGATGTAAGGGATACACCAGTCCGTGATACGGAAGAGGAGGTCGGCGTGGCCGTAGTGGAACGGATCCTTGCCGTAAGTGCCACGGTCTTCGGAGATGCTGAATCCCTGATAACCGGCACGGAAACCGAGCCAGTTGTTGAAGAATTTACCGACGTAGGCCTCTACGGAAGTACCTGCACCGTAGTTGGAGTTCTTGTAGTCTTCGAACTTGCCGTCGATGCCGAAGTTCATACCGCCACCGGCGCCGATGAACCAGCGGGTGTCACGCTGAACTTTCTCTTTGTCCTGGGCAAAGGCCGGGAGCGTCATCACTGCGGCCGCTGCGATCAAAATGATATGCTTGATTTTCATGGCGTCGAAATTTTAGAAGTGGAAAATTAAACCGAGGGAAGCGAGCCCGCGGACATCAAGCGGGAAGCCCGGGTAGCCGGGATAGCCCGGGTATTCGGCCTTTTCTTCCTTGGTCGGCTTCATGCCGTTGAAGTTGTCGGTGAAACCTTCGCTGGAGAGGTCGGCATAGATACCCACGGTCGGGGAGATCTTGAATTCGGCGATAAAGCCGAGGCGAACGCCGAAAGCCCCCGTCTGTTTGGGAAGCACCTGTGAGGGGTGATCCAGATCGGAGAATCCGAAGCTGTACGCTCCGCCGAGACCGACATAGAATTTCGGGTAGAAGACGGTCCCGTTGGGGTTGAGGTTCATGATGGCGTCCAGGAAGGCGCTGATGCTGGAGAAGTTGTAAGGATAGAATCCGCGGTCAGCGGTTTCCAGCATGTTGCCGGCTCCGGCGTTCTTGCCATAAATGGCGTCGAGACGGATACCGAAGCGCTTCGTGAAGTCGTACCCGAAAGCCAGGCCGGCCTGATAGCTGAATTGCTTCGCGAGCTGACCGTTCTCACGGTAGACGAATGCATTCTCGAAATGCGAGTAGTCGGCACCCCCCTTCAGGGCGATGTTCCAAGGTTTCTCCGCCTTTTCCTGT
>CAMUZW010000165.1 GCA_947165305.1 uncultured Bacteroidales bacterium | reverse complement strand
CGATGCAGATCCTGCACCGCCTCGGCTTCCGCTGGGACCAGACCAACAGCCGTTATGTGGATATGATTTTTGAGGTACTCGACTCGTTCCGGTTCTTCGAAACAGTGTAAGTGAGTCACCCGCCTGGCGGGCTAAAAAAGTGCGGGTGCTGCGGAAAGGAGTGCCCGCACTTCTTCTTCGTCCTGCCCTTCGGCATAATAGCGGAGAATGGGCTCTGTTTCGGAAGCACGGATCAAAAGCCACCGGCAGTCTCCCTCCAGCACATACTTGATGCCATTCACGACCCCGCGGGAAGAAAGGAAGGTCTGTTCGGAAATGACCCGGAATCCGGCTACGGCCGGAATTTTCTTCTCGTGAAGGCGCGGGAGTAATTCCCCCCGGTCAGGCCGGTCGCAATGGGCGTCGATCCGTGCATAATGCACTTTCCCGAGCCGGGATTCCCGTTCGGCTACATATTCCGAAAGCGTCCTGCAGCCCGAGACGGAAAGCATTTCGAGGAACAGCAAGGCCGAGAAGATGCCGTCCCGCTCCGGCAGATGCATCGCATAGCCGAATCCGCCGCTTTCTTCACCGCCGAAACAAACCCGCTCCCGCACCATGATGTCGGTGATGTATTTGAATCCCACCTGCACATCGTACACCGGCGTATCCGGCGACAGGAAATGTTTCCGTAGCAGGCCGGTCACGGAGGAGGTATGTACGATGGCGCCCGGTTCACGGCGCACACGTTTGAGGTAATCCACCAGCAGAAGAATGGTCGTCTGTGCAGAAAGGAAGTCCCCTGTCTCTAGGCAGACCCCCAGCCGGTCGGCATCTCCGTCCGTCGCTACACCGAGTGCATACGAACCGGCACGGAGCGCCTCCCCGAGGGGCTTCAGATTGGATGCTACCGGCTCCGGCAGACGGCCGTAGAAATCTTCTGCCGGTTCTCCGTAAACCGTATCTCCCGCGCAACCGTTTTTCGCAAGGATATCGGCAATCAGGGTACTGCCGGCTCCCCCCATCGAATCGGCCAGCACCCGAAGGCCCGCCTGACGGATCCTTCCGAAATCAATGCGTGATTCGACATGGGCGACATAGGCCGGAAGTAAATCCTCCGCAGCGGGGGCGGATTCAGAAACAACGGGTTCCGATAGATGGAGCAATGCCTCCACCGCCCGTGTCTGCTCCAGGGAGAACGGACCGCCATAGGCCGCTTTGAACTTAATGCCGTTGTAGCAGGGAGGATTGTGCGAAGCCGTGATCATGACGCCGGCGAAACACTTCCTGTCTACGACTGTATATGACAGGACAGGGGTCGGGACCACTTTGTCCGACAATATGACATCAATCCCGTTCCCGCTCAAGACCCGTGCGAACAATTCTGCGAAATCCCGGGAACAGCGGCGCGTATCGTAACCGACGGCCACCTTCGGCTTCCCGGCGGATTCCCTCAGGGCATAGGCCGCAAAAGCCTGGGCGACGGCTGCGACGGACGCCGGATGGATCTCATCGTGAAGCCGGGCCCGCCATCCGTCGGTTCCAAAGAATATCCTAGACATCAGAAATCGCCTTTGCAAACCAACCTGTTATGACATGGGGACGGGTAATCGCAGATCCGACAACCACGGAGAACGCACCCGAGCGGATGGCTTCCGCCGCATCGGCGGGCGTATTGTAACGTCCTTCGGCGAAAACCGGACAGTCCAGTGCGGCTTTGCAGGCGCGAAGGAGTTGCAGCGAAGGGCCTTCGGATGCCTGGGAAAGCGTTTCAGGCGTATATCCTGCCAGCGTCGTCGATACGCAATGCGCACCGGCCTCCCGGCAGGCGATCGCATCCTCCAGCGTCGCGATGTCCGCCATCAGCAATTGTCCGGGATACAGTTCCCGCAGCCGGGCGATATACTCCGGACCTGTCAGGCCGCCGGCCCTGCGGCGCGGCGTCCCGTCTACTGCAATGATGTGCACGCCCAAGGAGGCCAGATCCTTAAAATCGTCGAAAGAGCCTGTGATGCAGACGGTTCCGTCGGGGAAAACACCTTTTGTCAGGCCGATGACGGGAAGATCTACGGCAGAGAGGACGGCACGGGTCTTTTCAATCCCGCAGGTGCGGATGCCGGCCGCGCCGCCCATCACGGCACAGCGTGCGAAATCCGCCACCCGTTCAGGCGAATCGAACGGAGACGGTGGCTCTGCCTGGCAAGATACCACAAGAGCACTGCGCAGGCGCTCGAAAACACTATCGGAAGGTAACATCGATATAAATGGGATAATGGTCCGAAGGGAAGAAATCATCGTTGCCATAGACAATGTCCAGGGCATTATACTCGTAGACCCGGACTTGCGGATCCACAAAGAAATAGTCGATCCGAACCGGATGAACCCCGCCGAAATTGTGCGCGGTACCCCGGGGGCCCAGCACCAGCGGAGATATCGTCCGGGCATCGGAATAATGGGCCGAAAGCGTCTTGTACGCCGTCGTATTGTCCCAGGAATTCATATCGCCCATCACGATGACGGGAAGATCCCCGCCCAACTGTACGGAACGTTCGCAGATACGGGCGGCCCCTTTCTCACGGGCCACGATGCCGCGGTGATCGAGGTGGGTGTTGAATACTTTGAAACGCTTGCGCGTCATCTTGTCACGGAACACCGCCCAGGTGCAGTACCGTTCGTATTTTCCGTCCCAGCTCTTTTCATGCGGAACGTCGTTCTCATTCAGCCAGAACATCCCCCAGTCGAGCAGTTCGATCCGGGTTTCATCATAGATGATGGGATCAAAGAGCCCTTTCTCTCCCACCGCACGGTAGCCGGTCAAGCGGACAATGTCGTCCAGCTGGTCGGGCACCGCTTCCTGCAGTCCGACTACTTTGAATCCGTATGTCTGAATGATTTTGCAGAGCGAATCCCGGCGATAAATCCACTGATTGATCCCGTCCTGCTCCTTGTTGCCCCGGATATTATAGGAGGCGAGGCGAAGCGCCTTGCGGGGCGTTTTTGCATTCAGGATAACGGGCAGCGATACAAACGCCGCCAGAAAAAACAGAATTCTTATAACTCGTTTCATTGTGAAGAAGATTTCTTGGGCCGGAGCATAATTACCAGCAACAGTGCCAGGGAGCAGCATGCTGCCACGATCCAGAAAACCCGGATGGCAGAGAAGTCATAGACGGCGATTTCGTCAATCATCTGCTTCCGCCCTTCGATGAAATATCCGCTAAGGATATCCTGGATGCCGGCAGCTGCATAACTGGCAATCCCGATGACACCGGCTGCGGCTCCCACAGCCTCCGCCGGGGCCATGTCTACCGCCATCAATCCGCCCAGGAAGCAGATCAGGATGCCGATGGACAGGCCGAACAATACCATCGCGGCGATATCCAGCCAATAATAGCCTTTTGGCACGAAGAGGAACATCAGCAGCGAAAGGAGGTTGACGGCCGAAGCAATGACGGCCGGCCGGTTGCGGTCGCCTTTGAACAACTTGTCGGAAATCAGGCCGGAGAACACGGTCCCGACGATGCCGCAGACCGAACTGACGGCAATCAGGGAT
>CAMUZW010000164.1 GCA_947165305.1 uncultured Bacteroidales bacterium | reverse complement strand
TCCGGCGGTATGGACTGGATGATCCAGATTGCCGAGAAGATGCTCCGCAAGCATCCCGCCCACATTACCTTCCTGGGCCCGCTCGTGACTTTCTTCCTGACGGTGCTCGTCGGGACGGGACATGTCGTCTACACGATCATGCCCATCATCTGCGATATCGCCCTCAAGAAGAATATCCGGCCCGAGCGGCCCTGCGGCGTGGCTTCCGTCGCCTCGCAGGTGGGTATTACCTGCTCGCCGATCGCCGCGGCCGTCGTGGCCTTCGTGACCATTTCCAATGCCAATGGCTATATGGTCTCGATCCCGCAGGTGCTGATGGTGACCATCCCGGCCTGCGTAATCGGCCTGATGTGTGCCTCCCTGGCCTCCTATAAGCGGGGCAAGGACCTCGACAAGGATCCGGAGTTCCTCAAGCGCAAGGCCGATCCCGAGATGTACAAATATATGTACGGCAATTCCGCCACGACGCTCGATATCGTCATCACCAAGCCTGCAAAAGCTTCCGTATTCGTATTCCTCGGCTCCCTTCTGATTATCGTGGGATTTGCGTTCTGCCAGATGTTCCATGTGGCGGACGGCCGGAGCGTCGCGGACGCCATCGGGCTTCCGAAGATGAACCTCTGCATCCAGATCATCATGCTGATGGCGGCCGCGGCCAATATCATGTTCTGCAAGGCTTCTCCGAAGAAGGCCGTCGCAGGCGCCGTGTGGCAGAGCGGCATGGTCGCCGTGGTTGCCATCTACGGCATCGCCTGGCTGGCTGATACATACTTCAGCAATTATATGAATGAGATGCAGGAGATGCTCACGGGCCTTGTCTCGAGCTATCCCTGGACCATCGCATTCGTCTTCTTCCTCGTCTCGGTGCTGATCAATTCGCAGGGCGCCGTCGTCGTGGCGATGCTGCCGCTGGCCTATAAGCTCGGCATCGCCGGGCCGGTCCTGCTGGGCGTGCTGCCGAGCGTGTACGGCTATTTCTTCATCCCGAACTATCCTTCGGATATCGCCACGGTCAACTTCGACCGCTCGGGCACGACGGTCATCGGCAAATACCTGCTCAACCACAGCTTCATGATGCCCGGCCTGATCAGCGTCATTGTGGCTACGATTATCGGATACCTGATCACGAACGTATTGTTTGTGGATTATTTCGCCTCCTTCGTCCAATGAGACGCATCGCCCTCCTTCTGGCAGCCCTGACGGCCCTGTCCCTTGTCTGTGAAGCAAAGGGAACGGCGAAGCAGACCTGGCCGGACGGGACTCCCATGGACAAATGGTTCTCCCGGGAGCCGAAAGGCCCTTCCGGCAAGGAAGCGCGCCGGTTTTCCGTGCTGGATTTCGGCGCGACGCCGGGAGAGGAGGCGCTGCAGACAGAGGCCATCCAGAGGACGATTGACGCGGCTGCGGCCGCAGGCGGCGGCACGGTGGTCGTTCCGACCGGCTGGTACCGCACAGGCGCGCTTTTCTTCAAGCCGCATACGCATCTCTACCTTTGTCCGGACGCCGTGCTGAAGGGGAGTCAGGACATCCGGGATTATCCCGATGCCGAAGTGCATATCGAGGGCGTCCTGCAGCCTTATCCCGCCGCATTGATTAACGCCTATGGCGTGGATGGATTCAGCATTACCGGAGAAGGTATCATCGACGGGGAAGGCGCCCCCTTCTGGGATGCGTTCTGGGCCCTCCGCAAGGAGAATCCCGCCTGCACCAACCTCGAGGTCCGGCGGCCCCGGCTGGTGTATATCTGTAACTCACGGGATGTCCTCATCGAGGGGAATGAATTCCTCAACCCCGGATTCTGGAACATCCATCTCTACAAATGCTCGCACGTGCGGGTGCGTGACACCCGGATCTCAGCGCCGAAGTATCCCGTAAAGGCCCCCAGTTCGGACGGCATCGACCTCGATGCCTGCACGGACGTGCATATTTCCGGGACGGAAATTCAAGCGGGAGATGACCTGATCGCCATCAAGGGCGGCAAGGGCCCGCACGCCGACAGGGAATCCGCCAATGGCACCAACGCCCGCATCCTGGTGGAGAACTGCGATTTCGGCTACGGCCCTGGCGTGCTGGTTTTCGGCAGCGAATGCGTGGGGGCGCGGAACGTGATCCTGCGCGACTGCCAGGTGACCGGAAACGACCGGCTCGTCTGGCTCAAGATGCGTCCCGATACGCCGCAGCGCTACGAGTATATCCTCGTGGAGCGGGTCGGCGGGGATGTGGGCAGCGTGATCTACGCCAAGCCCTGGACCCAGTTCTTCGACCTCAAAGGAGAGAAGGAAATCCCGAAGTCGTATGCTTCCCATATCACCGTCCGCGGCTGCAACCTCCGTTGCTATCAGCTCCGGCGGATCGAAGAGGCGCCCGACCAGTATGAACTGTCGGACATCTCGACGGGCGGGAACAAACTGAAATTCCTCTTCAACAAGGAAGAGAATAAGGTCAAGGCTTATACGCTGGAAGATCCGCTGACTTTCGCGGACGGAAGGAAGGTGTCGGCGGCCTCCCAGTGGCCGGAGCGGCGGCAGGAGATTCTGTCGCTCTTCCAGCGGGAGATGTACGGGCAGATGCCCGCTCCGTCAAAAATCTATTTGGAGACGCTGGAGGAGGGATATTCTATTGAGAAATCGGCTGTCCGGCGTCAGGTCCGGATGCGGTTTTCTCCGGACGGGAAGGGGCCCAAGATCGACTGGCTTATCGTGATGCCCCGCTATGCAAAAGGGCCCGTACCGGTCATCCTGACACTGAATTATTACGGCAACCATACCGTCCTGCCGGACGGGGAAATCCTCCTGCCGGACTATCCGCAGGACGAGCCGCTCAAGGAGCGGGGCGTGCTGAGCCGCACCGGCGGCCGGACCATCTATCCCGTGGATATGCTGCTTGCCCGCGGCTATGCCTTCGTGACGGCCTGTTACGAGGATGTGTCTCCGGATCCGGACCCTATTCAGCAGGAGTCGGATGCCTATCACCGCATCTTCGATCTCTGGGGATCGCGGGACCCTGCCCGGAAAGACAATACGACTTCGCTGGCCGCCTGGGCATGGGCTCTGCAGCGGGGCGTAGATATGATCGGGGAGATGCCGGAGCTGGATGCTTCCAGGATTGTCCTTACCGGCAGTTCCCGCCTGGGAAAAGCGGCCCTTCTTGCGAGTGCTTTCGATGCGCGCTTCGCCGTTACCGTCATCAACCAGAGCGGGGGAGGCGGCGTCCCGCTGTCGAAACGGAATTTCGGGGAGACGGTCGCATCGGAGGTGATCAAGTTCCCGCACTGGTTCTGCCGGGCCTACGACAAATATGCGGGCGAGGAGAAGAAAATGCCTTTTGACCAGCACCTTTTGCTTTCGTGCATCGCGCCCCGGCCGCTGCTGATAGAAGGGTTCAACAACCCGTGGTTCGACACCTACGGGGAATTCCTGTCGCTGAAGGCGGCTTCTCCCGTCTGGGAATTTCTGGGCGCTCCGGGGCTTCCGGACGTGGCCTGGCCCGAAGAGAATGCGACGGATGCCGTCGGCCGCACCCTCGGCTACGTCCGCCGTCACGGCTCCCACGGCATATCCGCCCAGGACTGGACCTGGA
>CAMUZW010000163.1 GCA_947165305.1 uncultured Bacteroidales bacterium | reverse complement strand
GATGGCCACCGGCTACACGTCCTACGGACCGCAGCTGTAGTGCGAAATGCAATAAACTGAAAATCAATCTGTTACTTAAAAGCCTCTGGGTGAAATTACCCAGAGGCTTTTTTGTAAGTATCTAAATTTCAGCTACTTCCTCATCGCGCTATAGGGAGGCGCCGACGAAGCCTCATCGCGCTACAGGTTGGCGACGACGAAGTCGACGGTCTTGAAGAAGATCTCCTCCATCTTGTCGGAAGTCTTGGAAGAGAGATTGTGGTCGTAGTACGGGTATACTTGGAGGTCTACCTTGGCTTTGTGGCGTTGCAGTGCGGCGGAGAATACCTCGCTCTGGGTATATTCTACGGTGATGTCGGCCGTGCCGCAGTAGAGCTGGGCAGCGAGGGAAGTCTTCTTGGGGATCAGGTAGAGGGGAGAAGCCGCGCGGAGAATCTTCTCGTCGCGGTCTTCGAAGTAGGCGATGCGCTGCTCGTCCTTGGTCTTCTGTACGATCTTGGCGGTCGTAAGGTCATAGATGCCGGAGTAGCCGACGAGGACCTTGGTGCCGGGATGCTTCAAGGCGGCTACGGCTGCCAGATGACCGCCGGCCGAAGTCCCGAGGAAGCCGATGCGCGAAGGATCGATATTGAGTTCTTTCTCTTTGCCGATGACAAACTGGACGGCGTCCATCACATCCTGGATCGACACTTCGACATTGGCGCCTTCCTGCGGTGCAAGGCTGTACTCTATGCGGACACCCGTGATGCCGTGCTGCTGGGCCAGATACTTGGAGAGCGAACGGGAGGAGTCGAAATTGCCCCGGGCCCATCCGCCGCCGTGGATAAAGAACATGACCGGCGCCGGTTTCTCAGTCTCGGCCTTGTCGACGGCCAGCTTGAGCTCGTAACCGTCATAGGTCTTGTAGATGAATACCTCCGTCTGGGTCTTGTTGTAGAGTTTCCCGGTAAGGCGGTCTTTTTCGTAAACGTAAGGCACGAGCAGGTCCGGAACCCCCGACAGGTCGATGATTTTGGCATAATTTTTCTCCTTCAGGAGGGCGTAGGTGCCGTCGGCCTTCTGCTCCAGTTTCATTGCGTAACGGTTGGTGGGGACAGACTGCGCAAAAGCCGCGCTGCAGCAGAAAAGTCCGAGGACAAATAATTTCAGTGCTTTCATATGGTTTTATGGATTAAATGATTATCTTTGCAATAATTGGTTAACCAATATGCAAAAATAACACTTTTTCTGAAAAATGAAACGGTTTCATACATTCTTGTTCTCTCTGGCGCTTTTTGCCGCCTGTTCTTCGGGCTTCGTAATCCCCGATCCGGTGCCCGGCGGCAAGCCGACTCAACCGGAGAATCCCTCCAGTGGCGAGGAGGACGGGCAACCGATCATAGATGAGCCGCCTCAGGAGATGAAGGAAGGCATGCTCTATGCCGACGGCAATGACGAGGGGACATATGACCTGATCCTCAGCCGTGGATACAACATGGAGCCGCCGGACAATTCGGGAGCTCATGCACAGGCTCCCTGGCGCCATATCCGCCAGCATACGGACGAATTCCTGAAGCGGCCGGTCTTCGATTTCTACATCCACATCCAGAACGACGACGACCGCGGCAAGACCAACATCACCGACCGCCAGCGCAACGAGATCAAGACCGACGCCAAGTCTCCCGCCGCCCTTGTGGCACAGGAAGGTGAGACGCTCCGCATCAGCTGGAAGTTCCGCCTTCCGGAAGGCTTCCGGACAACGACGAAATTCTGCCACATCCACCAGCTCAAGGGCATTGATAATTCCGAAGGCACGGCCGATGTCGGCAATCCGCTGATTACTTTCACCTGCCGGTCCGTATCCAACGGGAAGCAGCAGTTCCAGGTCATCCATGTCGGCCGGACGGAGGACAATACCGGTAATAATTATCTCAAAAAAGTGGATCTCGCGGACTTCCTCGGAGAATGGGTGACCGTTACCGAGACCGTGAAATTCGCCAAAAACGGCCGCTATCAGGTGGTTATCTACCGGATGTCCGATGGCAAGAAACTTGTCGAGGCGGATGTGTCCAACCTCGATCTATGGCGCACCGGCACCACCGGACTCCGTCCGAAATGGGGTATTTACCGCTCCTTCGGCGAGAACCGCTCGCTCGCTTCGCAGCTTCGCGACGAAGTGCTGAATTTTTCGGATTTTTATATCGAAAAACTGTCAAAATAGATTGGTTGAATTGGTTATTTTTCGTATCTTTGAGCGATAGATGATAACCTATGTCTAAAGCGTCAGGCCAAACTTCCGAGGAGCGTAAAGTCGCCCTCCATATCCTCCATCTGCTGGAAACCGGGGCCCTCAAGCCCTGCGACCGTCTGCCCGCCGAAAGAAAACTCGCGGAAGCCGTCGGCGTAAGCCGCGCACACGTCCGCGGCGCCATCCAGCGCCTTGAGATCTACGGCATCGTCAAGACCTTCCCCCAGAGCGGGACGGTCCTTGCCGACCACACGGTCTCCGTCCTCATGAACCAGATTCACAATATCCTGGATATTGACGGATTCGATTTCTATTCGCTCGTCCAGGTCCGTATCCTGCTGGAAGCAGAGGCCATCCGCCTCTGCGCGCTCAACAGGGATGAGGCGGACATCGCAGACATCCGAGCGATGCTCGATGATTTCATCTCCCATATGGATTCTCCGCTCCGGGACGAGAAAGACCTTGCTTTTCACCTGAGAATCGCCCGTGCGTCGCATAATCCTGTTATTGCTTCCCTGCTGCTGACCATTACGCCCGACGTCCTGAAGTACTACCGCAGCCTCGGGGCCTGTACGGTCGATGCCAAGGTCGTGGCCGCGGAGCATGAGTCTATGCTTGCCTGCATCGTGCGATCGGACCCGGATGCCGCCGAGCAGTGTGTCCGGGACCATTTCAAGGCTATTTCCACCTTTTCGGAGGACTATCGAGACAACCGCATACCCCGTACCCGTATCTAGAATCAATTATTTAACCTCAATTAAAATATGGCAAATCTGTTTTCACTCGAAGGGAAGAACGCCTGGATCACCGGCGCTTCCTATGGAATCGGCTTCAACATCGCCAAGGCGTTTGTCGCAGCCGGCGTCAAGAACATCATCTTCAACGACATCAACGAGGCTGCGCTCCAGCGGGGGCTTGCCAACTATGCCGAGGCGGGCATCAAGAACGTCCACGGCTATGTATGCGACGTCACCGACGAAGTGGCCGTCAAGGCACTGGTGGAGAAGATTCACGAGGAAGTCGGTCAGATTGACATTCTCGTCAACAACGCCGGTATCATCAAGCGCATCCCGATGCATGAGATGGAGCGCAGGGAGTTCCAGCAAGTGATCGACGTGGACCTGGTGGCTCCGTTCATCGTCTCCAGCGCCGTGCTTCCCGAAATGATGGAGCGCCGCGAAGGCAAGATCATCAACATCTGCTCGATGATGTCCGAACTCGGCCGCGAGACGGTCTCCGCCTACGCTGCCGCCAAGGGCGGTCTCAAGATGCTGACCCGCAACATCTGCTCCGAGTACGGCGAATATAACATCCAGTGCAACGGCCTCGGTCCCGGCTACATCGCTACGCCGCAGACCGCTCCGCTCCGCGAGAAGCAG
>CAMUZW010000162.1 GCA_947165305.1 uncultured Bacteroidales bacterium | reverse complement strand
TCGCAGCCTGCCAGGAGGTCCTGGAAGGTGGTTTCGAAATCGCCCGTGTACCAGGGGTCGGCGACATCGCGGCCGGTGCCGGTGTAGGACATCAGGAGGTGGATCTTCCCTTCGGGATCGCTAGGGATGATGCGTCGGATGATCCGCAGGTTGGAAGCGTCCATACAGATGATCCGGTCGAAACGGCCGTAGTCTGCCGGCGTGACCTGCCGGGCACGTTTCCCTGTGTCAAAAGGGACGCCGTGCTGCGAGAGGCATCTCTTTGCCGGCGGGTAGATCGGATTTCCCGTCTCTTCGGAAGAAACGGCTGCGGACTCGATATAATACAGATCCTCCAGCCCCCTCGACCGTACCAGGGCTTTCAGGATAAACTCGGCCATCGGGCTGCGGCAGATGTTGCCGTGACAGACAAATAATACTCTCATAATCTCTTTTTTCAATGCAAATATATAAAAAATCCAGGACCCAACTCCACGCCACCTCCCCGGGACTTCAGGACGCCACCCTTGTCATCCGGACCCGGTTTTGATTTGTTTTTCTTCTGCGGAAGCCGTAAATTTGCGTTATGTTGGAAATTCTCCTCATAGCGGTGGCGCTGGCGATGGACTGCTTTACGGTGTCCATCGTGTGCGGGCTGCTGCTGGGGAAGTGGGAGACGCGGCCGGTGCTTGTGACGGCATTCCTGTTCGGCTTCTTCCAGGCGCTGATGCCCCTCATCGGGTGGTTCCTGACAAGCCGGTTCAGCGCGTACGTCGAGGCGTACGACCACTGGATCGCTTTCGGGGTGCTGCTTTTTATCGGCGGCAAGATGCTGCTGGACGCTTTCCGGACGGAAGAGAAGAAATCCTTCGACCCGCGGAGTCTCAGGACGCAGGTCGTCTTCGCCGTCGCGACCAGCATAGACGCCCTCGCCATCGGCATTACATTCGCCTGTACGGGGTACGCCACCATGGGATCACTGACCTGGCCTCTAGTCGCCATCGGTGCTGTCTCTTTCCTGGGCAGCCTGCTGGGATTCGCCCTGGCGTTCCGCTACGGGGCGCGCGTCACCCGGCGATTCAAGCCGGAGATTCTCGGCGGCCTGATCCTGATCGCCATCGGCGTCAAAATATTAATTGAACATTTAACTGCATGAATATGAAGAAGTTTTGCTTCCTGGCCCTTCTGATGGCCCTGACCCTGACTGCAGCTGCGGCGAAAAATAGTGACGCCCCTGTCGGCAAACGTACCGAAGCGATTGCATCCTGGGATGGCTCGGTCTGGCTTTCCGCCGCCGATGCGCCTGTCATTACGACGAAAGTGACGGCCAAGGAGTGCCTCGCGGCCGACGGCGCCAGCTGGTTTGTCTCCACGGTGACCAATGAGAAAGCGGTGGTCTCCGCCAAATGGATGACGGCCGGTCTGGGCGTGTACGACCTGTACGTGAACGGTAAGCTCGTCGGCGAGGAAATCCTCAAGCCCGGCTTCACCCACTACGCCAAGACCAAGCGGTCGTTTACCTATGACGTGACGGACGCTTTCGTCAAAAAAGCCGGGGCGATGAACGTCCTTTCCGCCCAGGTGACGCCCGGCTGGTGGGCCGACAAGATCGTTACGCCCAACCGGGTCGGGATGATCGGGAAGAAATGCGCCTTCCGCGGCGTGCTGGAGCTGACGTATGCCGACGGATCCGTGAAGCGCTACGGCACCGATACGGAGCACTGGAAGGCCGGAATCGCCGGTCCGGTAACGCATGCGGCCATTTTCGACGGTGAATACTACGACGCCCGGATCAAACCCGGCTATGCCACCCCCGAGAAGTTGGCTACACCGGAAGTGAATACCGAGTTCAACGGGGAAATCCTGCCTTCGGAGGGGGCCGAGATTTATCTCCGCAAGGACCTGACGCTGAAGGCCGTCCGGGCGTATGTCTGGAAAGGCGTCGACGGAGCGGGGGAGGAAGCTTATGGCAAGGTGCATATCCTCAGGGAATACAAGGCAGGTGCGCCCATTACCCTGAAAGAAGGGGAGACGCTGGTCGTGGATTTCGGCCAGAATTGCGCCGGTGTGCCTTCCTTTACCTTCAAATCCAAGGCGGGGACGGTCCTGACCTGTCTCCCTGCGGAAATCCTCAATGACGGCAACGGCGCCAGGAGCCGCGGAATGGACGGCCCGGAGGGGAGTTGCCACCGGACCAATCTCCGTGCCCCCGAGAATTCTTTCGTGATGCAGTACACCTTCGGCAGCGGCAGTCCCGTAACGTATCATCCCCGCTGCACATTCTTCGGTTACCGGTATATTTCCGTCACTGCGACGGCACCTGTGACGATTCTCTCCGTTACATCCATTCCCGTCACCTCCATCGCGGAGTCGCTGGAGACGGGCACCCTCAAGACGGGGAATGACCTGATCAACAAACTGATATCCAATACGGTATGGGGACAACTCTCGAATTATCTCTCCGTCCCGACCGACTGCCCGCAGCGCAACGAGCGCCTCGGCTGGATGGCTGATACCCAGGTGTTTACAGAGACGGGAAGTTTCTTTGCCGACACCCGTTCCTTCTTCCACAAGTGGATGCGGGACGTGCGGGACAGCCAGTCCAAGACGGGCTCTTTCCCCGGCGTATGCCCCGATGCGCAGTACGGCAGCAGCCAGATGCGGCTCGGATGGTCGGACGCCGCCGTCATCGTTCCCTGGACGGTGTGGAAGCAGTTTGCCGACAAGCAGATCATCGAGGAGAACTGGGATGCGATGGAGCGTTACCTCGCGCACGTCAGCGAGACCAAGTTTGCCTATGCCGCCATCAAGGATGAGTGCGGCAATGGCCAGTATGCCGACTGGCTCAGTTACGAACCGCTGGAGAGCGCGGGCCACAGTGCTCAGTACAGGGATGCGAAGGGGAAATGGCAGCCGCTTCCCGAGACGATTCAGTATTGGAATTATCTGGGTGCCTGCTACTGGCTGATGGATGCGGAGATGATGCGCGATATGGCCGGGGCGACGGGCCGCGACGGCTGGAAGTATGCCTGTATGGCCGATGAAGTGAGGGCTTATATCCGCGGTTCCTTCTTCGACAAGAACGGGCTCTTCACCACCGATATCCTCAATACGATGCAGACTCCGGCCCTGTTTGCCCTGCGCTGCGGCCTGGTGGACGGTGCGGCCCGGGATGCGATGATCGCACGCCTGCGGCAGAATTTCGCCGATCACGGCGGATGCCTCCAGACCGGCTTCCTCGGCACTTCTATCCTGATGCAGACCCTCACCGAGAACGGCATGGCGGACATCGCCTGGAATCTTCTCTTCCAGCGGAAAAATCCGAGCTGGCTCTATTCCGTCGACAATGGCGCCACCACCATCTGGGAGCGCTGGAACAGTTATACCATCGAGAAAGGTATGGGCCCGAAGGGAATGAACAGTTTCAATCACTACGCCTACGGCTGCGTCTGTGAGTGGATCTGGGAAACGGCCGCCGGCATTGCCTCCGATCCGGCTTCCCCGGGCTTCAAGCACATCATCATGAAGCCTGTTCCCGACAAGCGCCTCGGCTCGATGGACGCCTCCTTCCGCTCTGCAGCGGGCCTGATCAAGAGCGCCTGGCATTACGAGGGCGACACCTGGGTCTGGACCTTCACCATCCCCGCCGGCGCCACCGCCACCGTCAC
>CAMUZW010000161.1 GCA_947165305.1 uncultured Bacteroidales bacterium | reverse complement strand
ATGCTATTCATACATGTTCTCCGGATGTACATCGCTTGAGAATGCGCCGGCTATCTCCGCGGAAACGCTTGCAAACCGGTGCTGCTACCGCATGTTCTACGGCTGTTCATCTCTGACGTCGGCGCCGTTGCTGCCGGTCCGCACGTTGGCAGAGTATTGCTATTATGAGATGTTCATGAATTGTACTTCCCTTGAGGTGGCGCCCGAACTTCCTGCCCTGGAACTTGCGAGTTATTGTTATCAGCGTATGTTCAGTGGCTGTTCCAGCCTGCGTTATGTCAAGGCAATGTTCATAAGTGGGATTTACGGGTATACAGGCAGCTGGCTGGAAGGCGTTGCTTCTACCGGTATATTTGTAAAGAACCGTGCCGCTACCTGGACCACCACGGGTACCAGTGGCGTGCCGAACGGCTGGACAGTTCAGTATGCGGACGAATAATCAGGAGGATATGACGATGAAAAAGTTTTTCTATATAGGTTTTGTTTTGATTCTTTCCGCCTGTTCCAAAGACTTTGTACCGGGAGTGGAGAATGACGGGCTCCGCACGGAGCATCTCAGGGCCCGGATTGTCCAGACGAAGGCGAATGTCAGCGATGCCGGGAAGTTCTCCTGGACGGAAGGGGATGAGATCGCCGTTCACCGTTCGGCCAGCGGCTACGAGACGGCCCGCCTGACCGCCGACGGCAATTTCAACGTGCATCTTGCCGACGGCGAGGAGCGGGACGGCTACGCCGTCTATCCTGCATCTGTCGTATCAGATGCGGCCGGTCTGAGCGTAACCCTGCCGGCTGCATATACGATTCCCAAGACGGGCATGGGGGATTACTCCCCGCTGCCGATGATTGCGGTGAATGACCCGGCTTCGGAAGATATTTCTTTCCGCCACCTGGGAGGCATTATCCGTCTGGTGCTCGACAGGGTGCCTTTCGAGACCCAGAAAATTGTCGTGAATCTTGGGAAGAAGGTGACGGGTGAATTCGCCGTCGAGAATCCCGGTTCGGACTCTCCTTCCATTTCTTTGACGGAAGGCGCTGCGGAAGATATCGTGTTTACGCTGGAATCTCCTGTGACGACCTATGCCGATCATTTTGTCCTGAACATCCCTGTACCGCTGGGACTGTACGAAAACATCTCCCTGCAGATATTCGACCGCTATGGCAATTTCGTGTTGGATCAATCCGAAGATGTCTATTTCTCCGTGGAGCGTACCGATGGTTATGAGCTCGGATCCGACCTGACGGTGGATGTGACGACCATTCCGCTCTGTATCCAGATGGCACGCGCGGGTGTCCTCAAGGTCAGTAATCCGATCGGATTGGTGATGGAGTACAGCTACGACAATGAGACGTGGGAATCCTTTAATTCCTCAAAGGATTTTAATCTTGCCAAAGGAGACCGGGTATATTTCCGCGGGGAAAATGCGGCCTATTCACAGGATGACGGCATCGACCTCGACGCTCACAGGGTGTCGATATCGACGAGTGTCAAGAGCTATGTCTTTGGCAACATCATGAGTCTGATCAATCCGGATCCGGCGGTATTCTCCCAGTTAAAAGAGTTTACCGAACCGAATGTGTTTACCGGGCTCTTCGCCAATTCCGATATTGCCCAACTCCTGATTACCGCGCTTTTCTCCGCGTTTGATGCGATCGGCAGCCACCCTTCCCTGGACCTGATCCTGCCGGCGACGACGCTGACGCCGCATTGCTATCACGGGATGTTTATGGCGACGAATATGTCGAGAATGGTTCTTCCGGCTACCGAGATGAAGGAGTCTTGCTACGAATCCATGTTTGCAGGCTGTATCAAAATGACGGAGGCTCCGGCTCTTCCGGCAGTTGTCCTTGCCCCTCATTGCTATGAGGATATGTTATCAACTTGCAAGTCTCTTACGAAGGCCCCCGAACTTCCTGTGACGGAGTTGGCGGATCATTGCTACGATGGCATGCTTCAAAACGGCACCGCATTGGTGGAGGCTCCGGCACTTCCGGCTACTGAGATGAAAGAAGGGTGTTATGCATACATGTTCAGGGGATGTTCTTCACTCCTGCAGGCTCCCGAACTTTCGGCGACGGAACTGGCCCCGTATTGCTATCAGAGGATGTTCTGCGAGTGCACTGCTTTGACAATACCGCCCGAACTTCCGGCAACCGGGCTGGCGCCGTACTGCTATTGGTCGATGTTTAGAGATTCCGGCCTTGAAATGGCACCGGAGGATCTGTTGCCCGCAACCACGGCGGCAGATTATTGCTATTCTTCAATGTTCGAGGGATGTAAGAATTTGACTTCAGCACCTGCGCTGCCGGCTACGACGCTTTCCCAATATTGCTACAGCTCGATGTTCTCCGGATGTGCTTCATTAAGGACGGCACCTGTTCTCCCGGCGGAGGTATTGGCAGATTATTGCTATCAGAATATGTTCTACGGATGTTCTTCGATCCGTTACCTGAAAGCAATGTTTAAATCTTCGATGCTGTATTCTGTCAGTGATGCTGTCAGTAGCTGGCTCTCCGGCGTTTCGGAGACTGGGACCTATGTGATGAACGATGCCGCGCAGTATGATCCGTACATGGATGCCGGCGTGCCTTCGGGCTGGTATATTGACAGGGTGATCGAATAAAGGAGGATATGCATATGAAAAGATATTTTGCAGTTTTGACAATGGCGCTTGCCCTGGCGGCCTGCAACAAGCAGGACCCTTTTGCCGGCGAGACGCTTACCGCCCATATCGGCGGGCCGCAGAGCAAGGTGGAGTTCAATTCCTCCAGCGGCAAATTTGCGTGGAGTGATCCCGACAATATTGCGCTGTATACCTCCGCGGGCGCTTTCAAGACCGTGAGCGTCAGCGCTTCGGGCGTGTTTACCTTCCTTCCGGAAGGAGGGGAGACCCGCGACGGTTATGCTTTCTATCCGGTAGACGCCGCTGCCGGCACGCCGGCTGCGCCCCAGGTGACGCTCCCTGCCTCCTACGACATTGATGCCGAAGGAATGGGCGACTGGTATCCTACCCCGATGATTGCGGTGAACGATCCTGTGTCGGACGACCTGTGGTTCTATCACCTGGGCGGCGCCCTCCGGCTTACGCTCAACAGCGTCCCTGCAGGGACCGTGACGATTTCCGTAACGATGGGGAAGGGGATCACCGGAACGTTTGACGTGGCGGATCCGGATTCGGCTACGCCGACCATCGCTCCGGCCGATGCGATCGATGCATTGAGCTTTGTGTTTGCGTCCGGGCTTGAAGAAGATACCGATGGCATCGTTGTCAATGTCCCGCTTCCGACGGGTACTTACCCGCGGGTTATGGTCGAGGCCAGGGGAGAGGGCGGCGCGCTCCTCGCCAGCGTCAGCGACTATAAGGACTGGGTATTTCCGCGCGCCCGCGCCCGTCAGGCGACCTTCGACTTTGCGACGTCGCATGTGGTTGAGTCGCATCCTTTCTCGGTGGCGGACGGCAGGACGGTGACTTTCTCGCCGGGCAACCTGCAGAATGATAACGGCTGGGGATTCGCTTCCGCGCAGTATGAATTCACCGAGGCTGATTTGCTGAGCTGGAGTGACAGCTGGCCGGGGCTCGACGCCGGATGGCGTCTGCTTTCCGCGTCCGAGTGGGAGTATCTGCTCGGGAAGTTCGACTATCTGCCGGACGGC
>CAMUZW010000160.1 GCA_947165305.1 uncultured Bacteroidales bacterium | reverse complement strand
CTGAACCTGCAGAAAGAGAATCAGTGATAAAACAGGAAACCGAAGTAGACTCTGGGCCCGTGAGGAAGCAGTTTTGACCGGCTCAATGCACAGAGATAGTCGACTTTGAGCGTCAGGTGCATCGGCCCTGAAACGATGAAGTCGCAGCCGATGAACGGATCGACTGCCATGAAACCCTGCTTGTGATAGCGGGTCTCTTCGACGGGGGCCCAGGGCGATGCGGGCTCCTCCATCATCAGGAGCGTCGTCATCGCGCCGCCGCCCAATGTGAGGCCGGCATAAGGCTGGAATCGCCCGAGGACCGTATAGAAATCGGCCAGAAGACCGCCCCAGCCGTATTTGAGATAACTGCCGTTACCGCGCTGTTTCAGCGTCGACATATAGCCTTCGCTGCCGATCCTGAAGTGGTCCCCGAGGTGCAGCCGGATGACGCCTCCTATTCCCATAGGAACGCCTTTGGCCGTGTAGTCTATCGCGTCCAAGTTCCCTTTCAGGTAGCCCGTGTGGACCATCATGCCGCCGTCAAAGCCGCGCAGGATTTTCTTTTCCTGCGCTGCGGCCATGACGGCCAGCAGGAGGAAAAGCACCGCAGGAATCCATCTTTTCATAACCGGCCTTCCATTTCTTTACGGCGCTTCTGATAATATCCGTGCCGCCCGGGATTCTCCGGGAACCAGCCGCGAAGTACCCGTTTCTCCTGCAGGAACATCTCGTGGATGCCCCATAGGCAGCAGAATGCAAATCCTCCGATAATAATCGAGAGGAGGTCGTTCTTCACAAACAACGAGAGCGCGCAGAATGCCAGCCCGGCTACCAGCCAGATCCACCAGCTCTGTTTGCCCCAGTGATATTCCATCTTAATGACAAGCGGATGGCAGATTCCGATGCTCAAGAACACGACAGCACCTATAATGATTCCGTTGAAACTCATACAATCCATTTTTACCGGTGCAAAGTTCGGTAGATTAAATGGAATATTTTAGTCCGGGACGGGACGGAATTAGGATTATCCTTGCATCTTCTTACGGAAGGCAGATGGCGTCAGACCGGTCTCTTTCTTAAAGAGACGCGAGAAATAGGACTGATCATCAATGCCTATGGCAGCAGCTATATCAATGATAGACTGACGTGTCTCCGAGAGCAGGCGTTTCGCCCGCTGAATGCGTACGATATCGATCCAGGCCCCGACGCTGTGCCCTGTCGATTTCTTTACCAGACGGCTCAGGTAATTCTCACTGATTCCTATTTCCGAAGCATAATATGCGATAGTCCCGGGAATCTGCTTCAGGTTGAATACAGACTCCAGGAATTTGCTGACGGCTGCCGGGAATACGGTTTCCTGCGCAGGCTTGATGCGGGACAGAAGCAAATCCAGCCCCTTCTCCACAAATACACGGTCTCCTTTCCCGAAGGAGTTTTCCAGCATATTGAAGAGTTCGCCCATAAAGGTTCCCTCGTCGAACCAGAAACCTTGGTGAAGCGGGGTTAAAAGGAAACGGAGCGAATGGGTCTCAGACAGGAGGGACGGGGCGAAACCACCCGTGTAGCCCACCGCATTCCGGTAGTACCGGATGGAGAAGGGGCTCTGCCGGGGAATCAGCAGGACCTGCCCCGCCTGGCAGAGGAACAGCGCTCCGTCGGCATCGACGAGGACCTCGCCTGAGGTAACATAGATGAAGCCGATGAGGGGAAGCCTTGCGGCAGGAGCCTCTGACGGCCGGATACGGCCGGAGGTGTCCATTCTCCGGATGAAGAAAGTTGTGCGCGAGAAGTCGGCTTCCGGGTTCCAATGGGCCAGCCCGCCCTCATGTGCCATTGCATTCAATGAGGGACGCGGCTTGTCCGGTATTCCTGAAACGTCTGTCATGGGTTCTATAATTATCGCAAAGTTAACAATTTGATTCGATACAGGCACGAGGTACGACAAAAAATGTCGTCCAGGACGTCGCAGATTGCGGATTTATTTATAATTTTGTATAATTTATAAAATATAAGCCTATGTCGGTAGATATCAAAAATAAACAAACGGAGCAGCGGTCTTTGTATTCCGACCTGGACAAGATGTCCACGTCGGAGTTGTTGTCCGGCATCAATGCCGAGGACCGCAAGGTGCCGGATGTGGTTGCGACCTGCATCCCGCAGATTTCGCGGCTGGTGGACGGGATTGTTGAAAGGATGAAGCGGGGTGGCCGTGTATTTTATCTCGGAGCAGGTACCAGCGGACGCCTGGGCATTGCCGACGCTGCGGAAATATTCCCCACATATGGCCTGGACGGTGCTTTCATCGGCATTATCGCCGGCGGAGACCCGGCGGTCCGGAAGGCAGCCGAAGGTGCCGAAGACAATCCGGAGCAGGGCTGGAAGGACATTCTTGCCTATTCTCCCAAGCCGGAAGACAGCCTTGTAGGGATTTCCGCATCCGGAGGAGCACCTTATGTCGTCGGCGCCATCCGCAAGGCGCGGGAGTTCGGGATGCTGACAGCCAGCATTTCCTGCAACGAAGATTCTCCGGTTGCCGGGGAATCCGAATATCCCATCGTCGCGGTTGTGGGGCCGGAGTTTGTCACCGGCAGTACTCGCATGAAGGCAGGAACTGCCACCAAACTGATACTCAATATGATATCCACCTCGGTGATGATCCGCCTCGGCCATGTCAAAGGCAACGAGATGGTGGATATGCAACTGTCCAACCAAAAACTGGTCGACCGGGGTGTCCGGATGATCATGACGGAAACCGGAATCAGTGATTATGAGACTGCCAAAAAGAAACTGCTGGAATACGGCAGCGTCCGTGCTGTCTTAGAGGCATTTCACACGCTCTAATTTAAATGTAATTTGTGGCAGATGGCTGAAGGTGTTAAAACAGCAAGGAGATTCTCTTTTAATCCGGCCCGCGCTGGCATCTTCTGGGCGGTGACGCTGGGATACGGTCTTTTCTATGTATGCCGGCTGAGTATCAATGTGTTGAAAAAGTCCATCGTAGACGATGGCTTTCTGACCGAATCCCAACTGGGCATTATCGGATCGGCGCTCTTTTTTTCGTACGCCGTCGGAAAGTTTGTCAACGGATTTCTGGCCGACCGGGTCAACATCCGTTATTTCATGGGCGGGGCGCTGCTGGTATGCGCCCTGGTGAATTTCCTGCTGGGCCTGAAAGCGCCCTTCTGGCTGTTTGTCGGGCTTTGGGCGCTGAACGGCTGGTTCCAGTCGGCCGGCGCGCCGAGCAGTGTCATCGCGCTGAAACGCTGGTATGGCGGCGGAGGGATGGGTACGGTGTACGGCTTCTGGAGCGCAAGCCACAACCTGGGCGAAGCGGTGACCTTTATCTTTACCGCCGTGATGGTCGGTGCTTACGGCTGGCGGGCAGGATTCCTTTCGGCGTCAGCGCTCGGCCTGCTTGGCGTACTTCTTATCCTGTTATTGCTCAAACCATTCCCGCCGGGGGCGGAACCGCAGTTAAAAGGCATGGAACGGCAGAAAGACATCAGCCGGCACCAGTTGAAGGTTCTCAAGATGCCGATGATCTGGGTATTGGCCCTGGCGTCCGCATTTATGTATGTAGCCCGTTATGCGGTCAACAGCTGGGGCATCTTCTATTTTGAAGCGGAGAAGGGTTACCAGGTGGTGCAGGCCTCATCCCTGATTGCCGTCAGTTCGGTCTGCGGCATCGTCGGGACCGTGTTCTCCGGC
>CAMUZW010000159.1 GCA_947165305.1 uncultured Bacteroidales bacterium | reverse complement strand
GCTGCGCTCCACGGGGCCTCGTCGCCGAGGCGGAAGCGCATATAGCGGATGATGGTATTGCCGGCCGAGAGATTGACCGCGTAATTCTTGAGGCAGATGCCGTCTCCCGGAGCCGTCTGGCCGGCGATGGTGAGGTTGCCCCGGCTGATTCTCAGGTCGCTGGCGAGTTCGATGATACCGGCTACGTCAAAGACGATGGTCAGCGGGCGGGAACCGCTCTCAATCCCGTAACGGAGGGAGCCGGAGCCGCTGTCGTTGAGGTTGGTGACGTGATAGACCGAGCCGCCGCGGCCGCCGGTGGTGTACATGCCGCCGCCCTCGGCGCCCGGGAAGGCGCGTGCGGCGCCGTCTTCTTCCTCACTGGCGGGAATCTTGAACTGCGCGTAATAGGATTCGGGATCCGGATCGGGGCCGGGTCCGGGCGTGTCGCTCCCGGTCGTCGTGCATTCGACGCCCTCGGACCAGCCTGATTCGCCCGCGGTGTTGACGGCCTTGACCCGGAAGGTATAGGTCGTCCCGGGTGAGAGGGAATTCACGGTCACATAAAGGCGGTTGGTGGAGCCGCTGTTGACCTCGGCCGCGTCCTTGCTGATGGCCCAGGTGTACGTGAACGCCTTGTCTGCCGGCTGCCACGCGAACGAGGCGCTGTTGTCTTTTACGGATGATGCGGTGACGCCGGTGGGGACTGCGGGGACTTCTACCTTCGGGGTATCTCCGCCGTCGTCTTCACCGGGGCCGGTGGGGTTCTCTTTGCTTCCGCAGGACGCGACGGTGAGGGCGGCCGCGAGGAGTAAATGCCAGTATTTCATTTCTTTTCGTATTCGAGGGATGCCCAGATGAAAGGGCCGATGCCCTTGGGATCGTTCTCGGTTATCTTTTCGTGTATGTAGTAGTCGTAGGTGCCGCTGCGATTTTCCTTGCCGCCGAGGCCGGCGACGGCACAGCAGTCGACAAGACTGACGGTGCCGTCCTCATTTGTGCGGATGAAGGTTTCGACCAGGCGTTCGTACAGGTTGCCGGGCTCGATGCCGGTGCCCTCCGGCAGCCAGCCCTTCCGGGCGGATTTTAGGTAAGCGTAGGTAAACATCGCCGAGCAGGTCGATTCGACGTAATTGCCCTCCCGGCCGGGGGCGTCGAGCACCTGATACCACATCTGTGTCTTGGGATCGGCGTAGCGGGGGAGGGTCTTCAGAAGCTGTTGCAGGATGTCCAGCAGGGACTGTCTCTCGGGATGATCTTCCGGAAAGACGTCCAGCACTTCTACAAGGGCCATCGCATACCAGCCGGTTGCGCGGCCCCAGCTGTGGGCCGACTGTCCGGTCTCTTTGTCGCACCAGAACATCTCGCGGGATTCGTCCCAGGCATGGCGGGGGAGGCCGGTCGCCGGGTCGTATGTCTTCTCCCAGGCGACCTTGAACTGGCGGGCGATGTCGTCGAAACATTCATCGCGGCCGGTTTCCGCCGCATATTCGGCATAGAAAGGCTCGGCCATGTAGAGGCCGTCGAGCCAGACCTGGTAAGGATAAACCTGCTTGTGCCAGAACGCGCCGGCTTCAGTGCGGGGCTGGTCCTGGATCTGGGCGAAGATGCTGTCGACGGCGATGTCGTACTTGGCTTTGGGGCGAAGTTTCCGCAGGGAGAGCAGCGTCCGCGCCGGACAGACGTGATCAAGGTTGAATTTTTCTTTCTTGTAGCCTCCTCCGACCTTCCCGGCCGAATCGATGACGGCGTCGTACCACGCATCTACATAGTCGACCTCTCCTGCATCAAGCATCGCCCGGAGTTCCAGTCCGGTGGTGTAGTTCCACTTCAGGGAGCCTTCCCGGCCGTCGAGGTATGACGCTTCGGGGCAACGGGCAATCTCGGAACGCACCATCTGCATCGAAAGCGGCTCCTGCTTCGGTGTGCAGGCCGCCAGCAGCATGGTCAGCACCGCTCCCCAAAAAGATTTGAAAGGATTCGTTCGTTTCGTAGGGTTTTTGACCGAATCCTTGTCATTTTTACAGGGGATTCGTTCATTTAGCCGTGCTTTTGAACGAATCCTCACGGCATTGGAGAAGTGTCTGCTATCGGTTGTCATACGGATTCCATTTGATACCGTCCTGGCTCTGGTACATCACTTTCTCAAAGGTGTACTCCGCCGCTTCTTTTGCCGTCAGGCGGTGTGACCAGGGCACGCGCTTCTTGGCGGATGCGGCCCCCGGACCGCTGTTCTTATATTCGGCGTAGTAAGAATTCTCCTTCGTGTCGGGCTTCCCGGGCTTCTCCCAGTCGTGCCAGCCCTCCTTGAGGATGTGTCCGCCCAGTTCGCAGTCAATGAAGACCGTCTTGGCATAGGCGCCCCAGGGCCTTCCCAGGTAACATTTGTCGATGCCCGGAGCCGCCGTCAGCGTGCAGTTTTTGAATACGTAGCCGTATTTCTGCCCCTGCAGCGTGGAGGCCGCCGTGACGTAACTGTTTTTCTTGCTGTGGACCGTGCAGTTCTCGAAATAGGCGATGCTCGGGCCGAAGATAAAGTCGGTCGTGCCCTCTATATAGCAGTCTTTGAAGTAGTTGCGTTTGATGCCACCGTCTTTGCCGTAGCGCCCGTAGGTGTAGAGCGTATCCTGGTTGCCCAGGAAACGGCAGCGGTGGAAGAACAGGAAGTCCCCGTCGGTGAAGACGGCCACGGCCTGGGCGATTTCCTTGCCTTCGCCGGCACTGTTCTCAAAGGTCAGGTCCTCGAAGGTTATGTAACTGGCGTGAATGTAAATGCTGGCACTGCCGGAAGTTCCGATGGGGAAGTCCCGGCCGGGCCAAAGCTGCTTTGCGTATTTGTCGTAAGTGAGGATGGTGTTCTCCGCGCCGTCGCCCGTAATCCTGAGGCGGAATTTGCTGTGCGGGATGCGTATGCATTCCTTATAGGTCCCGGCGTTGATGTGGATCGAGGTAATCTCCTTGTGGCTATAATCCGGGGCCGCATTGATGGCCTCCTGGACCGTCATAAAGTCTCCGAATCCGCCTTTGTCGACGATAATATCCTGATAGACAAGATGCTGGCCGATCTCTGGAAGCTGCTCCCGGATGGCGTCGCAGATGAGCAGCGCTACCTTCCGGGCGCCGCAGGCCACGGTGTGGGTGTTGTCGTTCTTCCCGGTGGAGATCATAAAGTAGGGCTTGCTGCCCTCGTCGCCGAGGCCTTCCAGCCAGTCGAGCGTGCTTGTGGTGATATCCAGCAGGGGAACGTCCTCTTGCAGGGCTACCTGCTTCATGGCGGCAGGGTAGTCGGTATGGCAGTTCCGGTCCAGTTTGCCGTTTTTGAACCATCTGCGGGCGACCGGGGTCAGAAGGACGGGCCGGGCGCCTTTCTCCTTCGTCTCCCGGACAAAACGCCGGAGGTTGTCCTGGTAGGCGCCCCAGGGCGCCGCATAGCGGACCGAGTCGGACTGCTTGGCGTCATTGTGGCCGAACTGGATGAAGACCCAGTCGCCTTCCTTGACATTGGCCATGACCTTGTCCCAGCGGCCTTCCTCGATGAAGGTTTTGGTGCTCCGTCCGTTCTGGGCGTAATTGATCACTTTGTAATCGCTGTCGACGAAATTGCGGAACATCATTCCCCAGCCGCGTTCGGGATTGGTGCCGCCCTTGATGTCTTTGTCCGCGCAGGTCGAATCGCCCGTCAGGTGGATGGTCGTCACGGCATGTCCGGGTATCAGGGTGGCCGTACAGAGGGCCAGGGTCAATAGGATTCTTTTCATATCGTTTCTCCGTTAACGGTCACGCCCTCGAAAGTGACGTCTTCGGCGTAGTGGGATTCTGCCCCCTTGCCGGCCGTAAAATGGCTGTTTTTGAAGGTCAGGTTCCGGATAGGGAGTTCGGGCAGGCCGTTGATGAAGATGGCCTGAGCGGCTCCGTTGCAGAGGATGTCGCTGAAGTGGCAGTCGCGGAACTCCGGCGTGGTCTCGTCGACGGGCAGGATGTCCTCCTTGGCTTCCCCGGACATCTCCGTCGCGGCGACGCCGGCATAGTAGAGGTTGAAGATGACGCC
>CAMUZW010000158.1 GCA_947165305.1 uncultured Bacteroidales bacterium | reverse complement strand
GGGACCAGCCCCGCACCGCTTCCTCTTCCTTGCGGAACATGCCTTCGCCCGAGCAGGGCACATCGGTCAGGATTATATCGAAAAAGCCCGGGAACTTCTCTCCGAAGACTGCCGGGAGGCAGCCGGTCACGCTGACGCAGGGATCGCCCCAGACCGCGACGTTGTCCTTCAGGACAGCGGCACGCGGACGGACCGGTTCGTTGGCGACGAGGAGGAAACCGTTTCCGAAAGACTTCCGGAGCGAAGCGGCGGCGTCCGTCGTCTTGCCGCCGGGTGCCGCACAGGCGTCGAGCACCCGCAGGGGACGCGCTCCTTCCGGGAGCGGCGGCAGGCAGCGCCGGAGCACTTCCCCGACCGCCATCGACGAACTGTCCTGCACGTAATAGGCTCCAGCGTGGAAAGCCGGATCCAGGGTAAAGACCGGACGTTCCGCCAGCATCCTCCCCTCGGCAGACCAGGCCACGGGCCGGGCGCCGGCAAAAAGCGGTTCTCCGGAAGGACGCTTAAACGGATTGAGGCGGACCGAGACGGAGGGCGGAAGCGCCAGCGCATCCCTGAAAAGGCGCGCATTCTCCTCCCCGATCGCGGCGGGAAGCCGGTCCCAGAAAGCCTTATGAGGGACTTCCGACATCCGGCATCTGAAATTTGGAAGGATCTTCCAGTCCGTCCACGACTTTGTCAAGGGCGTCCTTGATCTTGCCGGACAGCATCATCTTCATCATGAGATTGAGCTCCGCTTCGACGAGGATATGGAAATCCGTCTTGAAGGGGTCGGCCGCGGAAGGGTCGAAATACAGGACGACGTGGAAGGCCAGCGGGGCGCCGTAATCCACGAATTCAATCCGGGAATACGGGACCCGTTCGTGTACCTTGACACCGATCGAGAAGCCCTGTACCGTAGCCTGGAGCGTATCGTATTCGGCGGTCACGCCCGCCTTCTTGTCTTCCGGAAGGAACTGGATGAAATTCCGCATGTCGGAAAAAGCCATGAAGAGTTCCGCGGGCTGGCGGGGCACCGTGCCGTGTTTGCTTTCTATTTTTGTCAACATCGTTAAAAAATCGTATATTTGCGCTCTGCCTTACGGGCAAGAATACAAATATAGTGAATTTTTAGGATACCATGCACAAAATCTACTTCGAGAAACGCTGCATCATCATCTGTCCGGAAGGGGACGAGGCCCTGGGCGATCCCAACGCCGTCGAATTCCATCCGGGCGCGAAGGTGGACATCGGAACGCTCGTAGGGATGTTTGAAGCCTCTGAAACCCTGGCGCGCATCTACGTGCCGACCGCCGACACCGAAGGGACCTACCGCCGGATGTGCGCGGAATTCCGGGAGGTCAATGCCGCGGGCGGACTCGTTTCCAACCGCCGGGGAGACTTCCTGCTGATCAGCCGCTACGGACTCTGGGACCTTCCCAAAGGGCACCAGGAGGCCGGCGAGGACATCGAGGTGACCGCCCTCCGGGAAGTGCAGGAAGAGACCGGCGTCGACGACCTCGTCATCCGGCGGCTCATCTGCATCACGGACCACTGCTACGTTCGCGACGGCGTATGGCATCTCAAACATACCTGGTGGTTCGACATGCTCTACAACGACCCGACCGACCTCACGCCGCAGCGCGACGAGGATATCTCCAAGGCGGCCTGGGTGGCCAAATCGAGCCTGCCGCCCTTCCTCAAGAAGACCTATCCTTCCATCATCGAGGTCTTCCGCGAAGCACATGTTTGAAACTTTATCCAAAAATCCTTCGTACTAAAATAGTAACACCTTAAAGAAGTACCCAGACATGAAACTCTCTCAATTCCAGTTTGCCCTTCCCCAGGAGCTGATTGCCAAGGAGCCTACCTACTGGCGGGACGAATGCAAGCTGCTGGTCCTGCACAAAGACACCGGCGAGATCGAACACCGGATTTTCAAGGATATCGTAGAATATTTCGGCAAGGGCGACATCTTTGTCCTCAATGATACCAAGGTATTCCCCGCACGCCTGTACGGCAAGAAGGAGAAGACCGGCGCCGACATCATGGTCTTCCTCCTGAGAGAGCTCAACCGCGAGCAGCGCCTCTGGGACGTCATCGTAGACCCCGCCCGCAAGATCCGCATCGGCAACAAACTCTATTTCGGCGAAGACCAGAGCCTCGTGGCCGAAGTCATCGACAATACGACTTCCCGCGGCAGGACGCTCCGTTTCCTCTTCGACGGGCCGTATGACGACTTCAAGCAGTCGCTCTTCGCCCTCGGCGAGACGCCCGTTCCCCTCTGGGTCAAGGCCAAGCCCACCGAAGAGGACAAGACCGCTTTCCAGACCATCTTCGCCGCCAAAGAGGGCGCCGTTTCGGCACCGGCAGCGGGCCTGCACTTCAGCCGGGAACTCTTCAACCGGATGATCCTGCACGACATCGACCGCACGTTCATCACCCTGCATATGGGGATCGGCAACTTCCGCAAGGTCGACGTCGAGGACCTTTCCAAGCACCGGATGGACTCCGAACGGCTGATCATCCCGGAAGAGGCGGCCGCCAAGATCAACGCCACCAAGCGCGGCGGCGGAAGGGTCGTCGCCATCGGCACGACCACCCTCAAGGGTCTCGAGACGTATGTCACCACCAAGGCTGAGGTCAATCCGTACGATGGCTGGACCAACAAATTCATCTTCCCGCCTTACCACTTCTCCATCCCGGACGCCCTGGTCTCCAACTTCCATCTGCCGGAGTCCACGATGCTGATGGCCGTGGCCGCCTTCGGCGGATTCAACCACGTCATGAAGGCGTACGAAGTCGCCATCGACGAAGGTTATCACTTCGGCCCCTACGGCGACGCAATGCTGATTCTGTAAGAAACCGCGAATTTGTGTAAAAAACATAAAAATCTGCCCTCTCCGGCCCCGGAGAGGGTATTTTTTTTTATTATTTACCCTAGCTTTGCAGGAAGATAAACTTGCACGACTATGGAAAACCGCCTGCCTCTCCCCTACATTTCGGCGCTCAACCGCCTCTACGGATACACCCCGCGCCAGGGACTCGCCCTGCTGGAAAAATACCGCGACGCTGCCGCCGTCCCGGGCATTCCCGTCGAACGGGAGATCACCGAACTTGCCGGACTGCGGCAAAAAGGCGTCCGCCTGCTGAGCTGCCTCGATGACGATTACCCGGCTCTTCTGCGCGAAACGCCGGACCGCCCGGTCGGACTCTATGTGACCGGGACGTCAACGTGCAGCGAAATCTTCGGTTACCGGCGGGCGGTCGCCATCGTCGGGACGCGGGACATCTCCTCCTACGGAACGATGTGGTGCAAGCGGATCGTCCGGGCCCTGGCCGATGCGGCGGAGCGTCCGGTAATCGTGAGCGGATTCGCCATGGGGACGGACATCATCGCCCATACCGAAGCGCTGCAATGCGGCCTGCGGACCATCGGTGTCATGCCCTGCGGGCCCGACAGCGTCTATCCGGCCCGGCACCGGGAGTTCGCGGCACAGCTCATCCGTACGCCGGGCTGCGCGCTCGTTTCGGATTATCCGCCGGGCACGTCTGCCATGGCCAACAACTTCATCCGGCGTAACCGCATCATCGCAGGGCTCTCGGATGCCGTCATCCTGATCGAATCCAAGCGGAAGGGCGGCGGGCTGATCACAATGGACTTCGCCCTCGACTACGGGCGGGTGACCTATGCCCTCCCGGGCCGGGTGGAAGACCCCTGTTCCGAAGGATGCAACGTCCTGATCCGGCGCGGCAAGGCGGAGTTGATCTCCGACACGGATTCGCTAATCGAAAGCCTGGGGCTGGGGCTGCTGATGCCGGAAAAGCCGGCGGACCTCCTGGCCCTGGCCCAGCAGCGGTACGGAGCGAATTCCCTTTCCCTCCGGATCCTCGCGCACATCAAGCGCAACCGCGGTGCGACGCCGGAAGAAATCTGTCGCGACCTCAACATTCCCTACGGCACGGCGGTGACGGAGACGATGCGGCTCGAGAGTGACGGTTTTATCGGATCGGACCTGCTGCAGCGTTGCTATATCGCGAAATAATTCGTATTTTTGTGGCATAATGTATGTCGATACACATACCCAT
>CAMUZW010000157.1 GCA_947165305.1 uncultured Bacteroidales bacterium | reverse complement strand
CCTGCGGGAAGGCGCCAGCGGGGCCCGAGGTGCCCGAAGGGCCCACGCCGGAGCTTCCGGACGACGACGGCGTCCTCAGCGTCCTCGCCATCGGGAACAGTTTTTCCGTGGACGGAATGGAGTATCTTTACGACATCCTCAAGGCTGCCGGGGAAGAGAAAGTCTTCCTCGGCAACCTTTACATCAGCGGCTGTACCCTGGAGACCCACGACGGGCACTTCAAGGCCGATGATGCGGCTTACACCTATTACACCAATTCCACGGGAACGTGGAACAAGGCGACCGCGCATAAGGCGCTTGACGCGCTGGAAGAAAGGGACTGGGACATCATCACCCTGCAGCAGGCCAGCGGCGTCTCGGGGAAAGGAGAGACTTACGATCCTTACCTGACCGACCTGGTGAGCATTGTCAAAGAGAAATGCCCCGAATCCAAACTTTACTGGCATATGACCTGGGCCTATCAGGGAAATTCGACCCACAGCGCCTTCCCGAATTACGGATCCGACCAGATGACGATGTACAGCGCAATCGTCAACGCGGTCCGGCAGAAGGTGCTGACGAAGGAGGAATTTGTGAAGGTGATTCCTTCCGGGACGGCCATCCAGAATCTCAGGACCAGTCTTTACGGAGACACGGTCACCCGGGACGGATACCATCTGTCCTACGACGTGGGGCGCTTTACCGCCGCGCTGACCTGGGCAGGCATCCTAAGCGGAGCAGACCCGAAGAGCATTGACTGGCATCCCGCACAATATGCCTATACCGACACGCAACTGGACGCCATCCGGGAGGCCGCCGCGAATGCGATCCTGTCGCCGTACACGGTCACCGAGTCTTCCTATCCTCCCGAGCCGGTCGTGGAGCGAGAAACGCTGGAGGATTATATCCGGGCTGCGGGAAAGGACCCGGCCGATTACACGAAGATGGACATTCCGTTCACGGTTTTCGCCTATTACAATTCGTCCAACGCGACGATGCTTTCGACGATGTACACGCTGGATAATCCGAACGGCCAGACCAACCTGCATGACTTCTGCGCGACGCCCATCTACACGAAGGAGGATCTTCCCGACGGCACCTTGATCGTCGTCAAGAGCGGCTTCCAATACCGTCCGGAGGGGTGGATCACCCTCACGACCAAGAATTCGTCCTCAACCCGGCCCCAGACTGTGACGGCCAATCTGACGGAAGTCAACGCTGCCTGGTGGGGAAGTTGGAATTACCGCGCGTTCAATCTGCTGAAAAATCCGCGCGCGACGCTCACCGAGGCCGATGCGAAGGAAGTCTGCGCCAGCTTCGGCATCTTCATTAAAAAATAATTATCTTTGCATAAATGCTGATATGATGAGAAAGATTTTGTATATGTTGCTGACGGCTGCAGCGATGCTTGTTGCCGTCACTGGCGCGGAGGCCAAGAAACCCCGGTATGCCAATCATGCCCAAAAGGTGATGGCGGAGATCCACAATCCCAACTCCAAATACGTCGTCGTGGCATGCCACAGGGGCGACTGGCGTAATTATCCGGAGAATTCCATCGGAGCCATCGAGTCCGTCATCCGGATGGGCGCCGACATCGTGGAGATCGACCTCAAGCTCACCAAGGACAGCGTGCTGGTGCTGAGCCACGACAAGACCTGCAACCGGATGACCACCGGCAAGGGCGATATCTCGACGATGACTTACGATTCACTCGCGACCTTCAACCTCAGGACGGCGCATAACGTCCGGATTCCCGGAACGCGCATCGTGACGCTCCGCGAGGCGCTCGAGGTGTGCAAGGACCGGATCGTCATCAATGTCGACCAGGGCTACAAGTACTACGACCTCGTGGTCGCGCTGACGGACGAGCTCGGCATGAGTGACCAGATCCTCATCAAGGGCAACAAGCCGCGCAAGACCGTCGCCAAGGATATGGCCGGCAGCAAGATGATGTATATGCCCATCATCAACTGCCTGCAGCCCGGCGGAAAGAAACTCTTCAAGGAATACGAAGGATGGTATGCCGAGACCGGCGAGAAGCCGCTGGCCTACGAAGTGTGCTTCGACAAACTCAACGATGAAGCCGTCGACTGCTGCAAGAAGGTGGTCGCACAGGGATCCAAACTCTGGGTCAATACCCTCTGGGCGTCGCTCTGCGGCGGATACGACGATGACGCCGCCTTCAACGGTGATCCTGACGAAGTCTACGGCAAGATCCTGAGCCTCGGCACGTCGATGATCCAGACCGACCGGCCGGAATTCCTCATCAAATGGCTCAAGAAACAAGGCCGCAGGAAATGAGACTCCCGAGACTTCTTCCGATTTTAGCGGGGATGGCGCTTTCCGTCATCCCCGTTTTTGCCCAGACTCCGGCCCGGGACGCCATCGCCGAAGATGTGCTCCGCGCCGGGGGCGTTTACTATATGTACCCTTTCAAGGCGCACAAGGTCACCCCGCCGCCGAAGGGATACAAGACCGTTTACCTCAGCCATTACGGCCGGCACGGGGCGCGGTATCTCCTCAACGAGACGCAGTATGAGCGCAGTCTCGGTGTGCTCCGCGACGCACACGAAAAAGGAGCCCTGACCGATACGGGCGAGAAGATCTGGGAGACTGCGTCGGCCTATTTCGAGGAGACGTGCAAGTTCCGCGCGGGCGACCTTACGCCGCTCGGGTTTGAGCAGCACTATCGCATTGCACAGGATATTTACAGGGACAATAAGGCCTTCTTCAAGCAGCATCCTGCGGTGACGGCCGGAGCGACGCAGGTCCCCCGCTGCATCGTGTCGATGGCCGCCTTCTGCCAGGGCCTCGCGGCAATGGATCCCAAACTCAGCATCTACGAAAACGCCTCCCGGTTCGACCTCGATGAACTTAACCCCCACGCCAAGGAGAATCCCCGCAGGGAGAATGTGCAGATGGAGGAAGGCCGCTACAAGCGGACGGATCCCTGGGGGACGAAACTGGGCGGATTCATCGATGCGCGCGTCGACTACAAGGCCATTGCGAGCCGGATTTTCAAGGACCCGGACTTCCCCAGGCCCTACCGGGGCACACGGGCCTTCGTCACCGACTTCTACGACCTGGTGTTCAACATGCAGTGCACTGGGACGCAGCGGAGCCTGCTATGGTTCTTCACGCCGGAGGAATGCTACAAACTCTGGGAGGTAAACAATTACATCCATTATATGGAAGCGGCCCCGCCCGCCACAATGCGCGACCTTCCGGCCCTGCATCATCTGGTTGCTGACGCGGATGCCGCTCTTGCGGCCGGGAAGCCCGCTGTACGCCTCCGCTTCGGCCACGACACCTGCCTCCTGTTCCTGGTCTCCGCCCTGGGTGCGGACGGATTCGGCATCGTCCCCGACAGCGCGGACGGCATCAGCGATACGTGGTTCAACTGGCGCGCCCCGATGGCCGCGACCTTCTACCTCGCCTTCTGCCGGAACAAGCAGGGAGACGTCCTCGTCAAGCTCGTCTGGAACGGCGACGAAGCGACGCTGCCGCTGCAGCCGGTCTCGGGGCCGTGGTACAGGTGGGAGGAGGTAAAGGCCCGGATACCCCGTTAAAACATCTTTTTATGAGAAGAAGCCTGGTATTTCTGGCGGCCCTGGCAATCCTGGCCGGCTGCAACAAGGAGAACGACGATCCCGGCGAAGGGACCGTCAATCCCCCTGACGGGCCGTCCGGCAGCGTCAGTTATCTGACGATCGCGGACGGTTGCGCAAGGACTGTGCTGGGAGGTGATCTGGACGAAGGCTTTGTTCTCAAGATCAATGGCACCGTAACGGAAGCCGCCCGGGATAATGACGGGCGCTGGTATATCCCGACGCCGGAGGAAGCGGTTACCGAAGGCTCCATCGTATGGAACAATGACCGGACCATCCCCTTTTCCCTGTTTCAGGGCAAAGTGCAGGCCCGGATGAAACACGCTCCGCTCCGCTTTGAAAAAAGGAGCGGCGACAATCTTCTCTTTCTGGATGAATGCTCGCTGGTCGATCTGGAACTGGCCGGAAGCGCATCCGTCACTTCCGTCAGGCTGGCTTCGCCGGACGGCATTCCGGTAGCATCCAGCCTGGACTTCTCCGTTGTCAACTGCATCGCGGAGAATGGACTTCCGACACTGCTGCCGGCGCATTTCCTGATCCCCGTCAAGGCGG
>CAMUZW010000156.1 GCA_947165305.1 uncultured Bacteroidales bacterium | reverse complement strand
AATTTGTCAAGAAATAATCCTTAATTCCCGTTATCATGAAAAAGATCTTCATTACCCTCCTCTGCGCGGCCAGTGTGATCGCGTTTGTCTCCTGCGCCGGCAAGGGCGGCAAGAAAGCCGCCGGCAATGACGGTGACATCGACACCGGAAAGGTGGTTGAAAACCTCGAGAAGCAGACCTTCGACGGTGACAAGAACACCCAGGAGGCGGCTGCATTCTGGCTCAAGAAGAACTATAAACTCGACATCAAGGATCTGAAGCCGGACTTCGCGCTCTCGACGGCCGAGCCGGGCAAATACGATTTCCTCGGCGAGGAGCAGCTCTCATCTTATGTGTCCTACAAGTCTGACGCCGCGATTTCCACAGATGATGTGGAGGCTTATGTCAAGAAGGTCTATGACGTTACGAAGAAGGTCGCCGACGACGGGAAGAACGTCTATGGCTGGCGTAATTCGGACAAGCACGCAGACGAGAAACCGATCGATGAGCTCCTGAAAGAAGGCTGGATGGATATTTTCGGTGTCAAGGTTTTCAACGGTCTGTATGCCTGGTCTTTCGTCAAGGACGGTATCTATTACGATGTAGACGTGAATACCTTCGAGAAGAAGTTTGAAGGCTCTTCCGACAAGCTTCCTTACGGCGTCCGCTTCACGGTTGGCAAGGGTCTCCAGAAGAGCATGGACGACACGATGGACGATCTCGAGAAAGCGCTCGACGATCCCGAGGTCCAGAAGGAGATGGAGAAAGCCCTCAAGAATCTCTCCAAGTAATTTTAGATGAAACGATTGTTTATGACGGCGCTCCTGGCAGTCTCTGTCGGGAGCGCGGTTTTTGCCGGGACGCGCAAGCCGCCGGTCACACCGGACAGTACGGTCGTCCGTCTGCACATCGCTCCGGTCACGCTCGCCGGCACGGTGGTCCTGCAGGATGTCTGGAAGGCCGATACACCGCTTGAACTGCACGGAGAGACGTCTGTCTGTCCGCTGGTTCTTCAGGGCGGATTCGACACGCCGGATACGCAGGTTACCCTGAGCCCAGCGCTCGCGGAAGGAGAGCGTTTTACGGCCCTTTCCGGCCGTGAATTCTCCTACGGCTGGGCGGAGCCGGCGGATATTCTCCTCGGAGAGGGGACCGTGCAGCAGGGCGTGCTGGACATTACGCTCCGGCACCAGTCCGCCTATGTCCTGCTTCCTTCCGGCGAAGTCGGGATAGAGCCGCTGCTGACCCCGCATTTCGAGCGGGAGACGCTCAGCGTTCCGGACGGCGGCCTGCTGGTGATGCTGCCGCCGGGTTCCGAAGAGCTGGCCTTGTTCGTACGGGACAGTACCGGCGTCCGCTCCGGTGTCCTGGCGGCAGGGGAGGCCGGGTCCTGCCGGGCGGCGACACTCTCCCAGGCTCCCTGGTATGCGCTTCCGAGCACCATCCAGGCTACCACGCTGCATACGAAGAATCTCTCTACGGGGACCGGGTACGTCCCGGGGGAATATTCGGGCATCGCCCCGCTGCCGGACGGCCGCTATGCGCTGGCGCACAACAGCGCGAAGGGCGGTGGGATCTATCTGGCGGATGTGGCCTTTTCGGAAGGCCGGGTGACTTCGGCCCGTCTGGAAGCGGCGCCCGGCACGGCGGCAGCGACGGATGTCCGAGACCCGGAGGGAATTGCCTACATGCCTTCCTCAAATACCCTCTGGGTGTCCGGAGAAAGGGATCAGAAAATCCTTGAATATGACCTTCAGGGATATCCTACGGGCCGCTCCCTGGCCGTTCCGGCCGGATTCGCGCCCGGGGACCTGTCGACGGGGAACGGCTTCGAATCGCTATCGTATTCGCCCGGGACGGGCCTGCTGTGGACCGTGACGGAGGAGCCGCTGAAGCGGGATGCCGGATGGTTCCCGGCGGGGGAGGGACGGCGGATTCTCCGGCTGCTCGCTTTTGACGGGGAGACACTCGCGCCGGTCCGGGAGCGGTTCTATGCGATGGATACTCCGGCTTATACGCCATCGTCCGGGGATACGTATGTCCACGGTGTCGCCGACCTGCTGGCAATGGACGACGGGACCGTGCTCGTACTGGAGAGAGAGGTATATGTGCCGGCCTATACGTCCGAAACGGCCAGCATGCTGTCGATGCTTTCGTCGGCCGCGGCCCGCGTCAAGCTGTATCTGGTCGATCCCGGGTCATCGGGCGAAGCCCTGCTCTCCAAAGTGCTGGTGGGCTCATTCTATACGCGTTTCCCGGGCCCGCTGAGCCTGATGATGGGCGCGGACCCGCAACTGGCGAATTACGAGGGAATGTGCCTCGGACCGACCGTCGACGGCCACCCGACCGTCCTTCTGGTGAACGACTCCGAGAAAGGCAAAGGAAACTCCTACGCCCGCCTGCAGGACTATATCCGGGTCATGCTGTTCTGAGCGGATCTATTTGACAATTGCGTCTTTCTTCCGGATGAAGAGGTTGTCGTGGATGGTCCAGAGGATGTAGTAGCCGTCTTCTTCCGTGTAGTCGTCGGCCAGGATCGTTCCCTTGGGGACGGTGCCGAAGACGGGGCGCTGGTTCTCGCCGGAATAGTCCTCGCCGTAGAGCGGCATGTTGTCGCGGCCGGCGATGAGTCTGTGCCTGCCTTTGCCTGTGTACCAGGTCTGCGTTCCGAGGTATTTGTTATAGACCCAGCCGGTCTTGCCGTGGGCCTGCACTTTGCTCCATTGTTCGCCCTTCTCGATAAGGATGCCGTCTCCGAGGTCGTGGAAACGAAATGCGAGGGTGGTGAGGATCTTTCCTTTGTTGGAGGGCTCGGAACGTACGTTCAGGAAGCCGTCGTCCGACGTCGCATAAACCACTGTCAATACATCCTGTGCCTTCAGTGCGCCGCACATCAGCACCATGCCGAGCAATATAAGGATCCGTTTCATCTTCTATGAGTCTTTTCGGCAAATTTAATGCATTTCCCCGTTCTGTCCAAGTATTTGGCCCGGGGCTGCGTCACGAAATGCCGCAAAACGTGCCAGGTCCCTGGTTTCAGAAGGGGGCTGCGTCACGAAAACGGCTAAAACGTGCCAGGTCCCCGGCGACGGGGCGTTACAGGATGACCTGCCGGAGCCAGGGGGTGCGGTACTGGTAGGCGAGGCGGGTGAGGCTCCAGCCGGGCTCCGTGAGAAGGAGTCGGGCCTGTTTGCCGCGGGTGACGGAGCCGGCGATGTCGCTGATCCCCATGGCACAGGCGCCGTTGAGCGTGACGGCGTTGAAGGCCTCGACAGGGGTGAGGCGCATCCGGATGCAGGCGAGGGCCATTACGAAACGCATATCGCCGGAAGGGGAGGAGCCGGGATTGTAGTCCGAGGCAAGGGCGAGCGGGAGGCCGGCGTCGATGAAGCCGCGGGCGTTGCCGAAGGGAATGCCGAGGAAGAAGGATGAGCCGGGCAGCATCGTGGGCATGGTCGCTGAACCCTTCAGGGCCTCGATCTGTGCCGGGGTGGTACGCTCGAGATGATCCACGGACAGCGCATTGTATCGGACGCCGACTTCGACGCCGCCGCTGACGGCGAGTTCGTTGGCGTGGATTTTGGGGCGCAGGCCGGCCGCCGCGCCCGCTTCGAGGATCCGGGCGGTATCTTCAGGCGTGAAGAAACCTTCGTCGCAGAACACATCGATGAAGTCGGCATATCGGGCCGCTTCCGGGGTGGTGTCAATGACGGTCTGTACGTAGTCTTCGTGGGTGTAGCCCCGCCCGACGGCGTGGGCGCCGAGGTAGGTTGACCGAACGATGGCAGGAACAGACTCCTTGATACGCCCGATGACCCGCAGCATTTTGATTTCATCCTCCGGGTTGAGGCCGTAGCCGCTCTTGATCTCCATTGCGCCTGTGCCGTGGGCCATCATTTCGCGTACGCGGACCATCGACTGCCCGTAAAGTTCATCCTCCGGGGTTTCATGGAGGAGGTCGGCGGAGTTGAGTATGCCGCCGCCCCGGGCCGCAATCTCTTCGTAGGAGAGGCCGTTGATCTTATCGAGGAATTCGCCCTCCCGGCTCCCGGCGTAGACGATGTGCGTATGGCTGTCGCAGAAGGCCGGCAGGACCAGGCAGCCGCTGCAGTCAAGCACGTCGGCGGCTTCCGGCATGGCGCATCCCATCTGTCCGAAAGCGGCGATCCGGCCATCCTCCACCAGCAGCCAGGCATTC
>CAMUZW010000155.1 GCA_947165305.1 uncultured Bacteroidales bacterium | reverse complement strand
AGGGTACCGGACATCACCTTGAAGTAAGAGACCTCACCGAGGTGCTGCTCGACGGCAGTCTTGAAGATGAAAATGGAAGTCGGGGCGGCCGGGTTGCAGACAACCTCTCCGCCGTCGATGGTCTCTTCCTTGGTACCGAGCGGGGACGGGACCACGTTGACGATGAACTCCATCAGGCGACGGACGCCGATGTCCTCCTTGGCGGCCACGCAGAAGACGGGAATCGTCTCGCCCTTCACCAGGCCGGCGCGGAGACCTTCGCGGATCTCGTCGGTGGTGAGCTCCATCGTCTCGAAGAATTTCTCCATCAGTTCATCGGAACCTTCGGCGGCCTTCTCCATCAGTTCGGCGCGGAGCTCCTCTGCCTCGTCGGCGTAGGCGGCGGGAATTTCGAGTTCCTCGTTATTCTTGTTATAATACTTCATCGTGATGACATCCACGAAGCCCTCGAGGTTGAGGCCCGGGTTGACGGGGAACTGGCAGAGGACGGCCTTCTTGCCGAACTCCTCGTTGATGGCGGCGCGGACGCCGTCCCAGTTGGACTTGTCATGGTCGAGCTGGTTGACCGCGATGATCATCGGGACGTTATACTGGTCGGCGTAGCGGGCGAAGAGGGTCGTACCGACCTCGATGCCGGCCGAGCCGTTCATCACCATGATGGCGGCGTCGACGACCTTGAAGGCGGAAAGGGCACCGCCGGAGAAATCATCAGATCCCGGAGCATCGATGAAGTTGATCTTGGTGTCGTTGATCTCTGCGTACAGGGGCGTCGCGTTGATGGACTTCTGGTTGGTCTGCTCGAACTCGGTGTTGTCGGAGACGGTGTTCTTGTCCTCAACGGTGCCCCGGCGGTCAATGACTTTGCCTTCGAAGAGCATGGCTTCGCTGAGCGTGGTCTTGCCGGAATGGGCGCTGCCCAGAAGGACCACGTTGCGGATGTTTTGGGTTTGGTAATTCTTCATTTTATTGTGCGATTAATATTTTGATGCAAACAATCTCACAAAAATAATAAATTATAATTGAATCCCGAAATTTTCGAAAAGGAACTTGCGATAACTTTGTCGATAATTGTCGATAAGTTCATCGCCGGTGAAGCCGGTTTCGGAAAAAACGAGATCTCCGAGAGACTTTTCGTCGGCCCCGAGAAGGAGGCAGGCGATATGGAAGGAAATGGACGGATTGATGTAGAGTTTCCCATCCGTCATGAGCGCGATAAAGCGGTCGTAGTCTTTGAAAGCATTCTTCATGGTCCTCAAATTTTTTAGACAAATATCACCATCAAAAATTGAATTTCCGACACCTGGCATGCAGATTTTTATGTTTTTTTCACAAATTCGCTGTTTTCTTCAAAAGTGTAAAGATAGGCTTTACACAGTAAACCGCGACTTTACCGGAGTCCCAAAAGAATCGTCGTACTTTTGTGGGCGAACAAGTAGTATATGTGTGCAAGTTGAGTTAGAATCATGGACGAAAAGTCGATCAAAGACAATATCAGGATGTTCCGGTTACGGAGGGGGCTGTCTCAGGAAGAAGTTGCGGAAGCCTTACACATCTCGCGTGTGTCTTATTCCAATCTGGAAGGCGGCAATGTCCGGATTATCCATGAAAAAGTACGGTTGTTGGCGAAATTTTTCGGCGTAGACCTGGAGGAGTTGCTCCTGGGCTATTCGCCGGACCCGGATGCGGCAGGACTTCTTCAGACCACGAAAGAGGGGTACGACGTCAAATTCAAAGCACTTCAAAAGGAGTTCGACGACAGGATCGAGGGCAAATCGGCGGAACTGGCCGCCCTGCGTTCCCTGGCGGCGTCCCAGCAAAAGACCATTGAAACGCAGGAAGAAATAATTCAGATGCTGAAAAGCCGGATTCCCAAAGAAAATGCGTAACTTCGCCGCATGTCCAAGGAAATCCATCTTGCACCTTTCTTACATCCCGATCTGATTGAAGCCGGCCTGGACGAGGCCGGACGGGGCCCTTTGGCCGGCCCGGTCTATGCCGCGGCCGTCATTCTCCCGAAGGATTTCCACCATCCGCTCCTGAACGACTCGAAGCAGATGACCGAAAAGCACCGCGATATACTCCGGGAAGTGATTGAGCGGGAGGCTGTCACCTGGGCCGTGGAGGCGGTTTCTCCGGAAGAAATCGACAAGCTGAATATCCTCCGGGCCTCAATCACCGGCATGCAGCGGGCCGTCCTCCGCCTCGATTCCCGGCCGGAATTCCTCCTGGTGGACGGCAACAAATTCTACCCCTTCGAGGGTTATGGCTTCAAGGATTTCCAGACCGTGGTCCACGGCGATGCGACTTATGCGTCGATTGCGGCGGCCTCCGTCCTGGCGAAGACCTGGCGTGATGAACGGATGCGGCAGCTCGCCCTGGAATTTCCGCAATACGGCTGGGACCGCAACATGGGCTACCCCACGCCAGAGCACATCGAAGCCATCCGGAAGTACGGTCTCACCCCGTACCACCGCCGCTCATTCCACGTTAAGGAGCTCGAGCCGACGCTATTTTAGAAGCCGCGTCAACTCCGCGAAATCCTCCACGCCGAGGCGCTCGGGACGGAGGTCGAAGACCGGGTCGGCCGCAAAAGCGGCGGACTGTGCGTCATCCCATCCCTCCCGCTCGGCCTTTGCCTTCAGGAGCGGCTTCAGGGAATTCCGGAGGGTCTTGCGGCGCTGGCCGAAAGATGTCTTGACGATGGCCTTGAAGAGAGATTCGTCGCAGCCGAGGTCGGTGCGGGCGTTGCGGCGCAGGCGGATGACAGCGCTCTGGACCTTCGGCGGCGGAGCGAAGGCGCCGGATCCGACCGTAAACAGATATTCGATATCGTACCAGGCCTGCAGCAGGACCGAGAGAATCCCATAGGTCTTGCTGCCCGGCTTCTCGGCCAGACGCTCGGCCACCTCTTTCTGGATCATGCATACCACTTCCGGAATCCGGTCGCGGTAATCCAGCACCTTGAAGAAGATCTGCGAAGAGATGTTGTAAGGGAAATTCCCGATGATCCGGAACGTGTCCGGGAAGAATTTCTCGAGCGGAAGCCGGAGGAAATCCGCCTGCAGGAGCCGGCCCTGAAGAGCAGGGAAATGCACCAGCAGGTAATCGACCGATTCGCCGTCGATCTCCACCAGCTTAAGGTCGATGTCCTCCCGCTGCAGCAGGTACTGCGTCAGCACACCCATTCCGGGTCCGACTTCCAATACGGCCTCTTTTTCATCATTCTTGGCAGGCGCTCCCAGTGCGTCTACGATAGCCTTCGCAATGCTCTGGTCGGTCAGGAAGTGCTGACCCAGGGACTTCTTGGCGCGAACTTTAGAATCCATAGGCAATGATATAATAGAACATGACGCCGGTCGCGGCCAGCTTGATGCCCGTACTGGAAAGGAAGCCGAGGAAGGATCCGAGCGCGGCCTTGAGCGAAGCGCCGGTCCCTTTGCCCGCGAAGGCAAGTTCGGCGATGAACGCGCCCAGCATCATGCCGATGATCATGCCCCAGGGGGCGAAAAAGAACATGCCGGCAAACAGCCCGATGATGGAGCCCCAGGCGCCATACTTGCTGCCGCCGGTCTTCCGGGTGAGGATGCCCGGTATGAAATAATCCAGGATGGTCACTATGATTGTCACGCCCAGCATGACCAGCAGCAATGTCACCGACATCGGCTCCCCGGCTTTCGTCCCGCCGCCAAAGAAGAACAGCAGCAGCATCCCGACCCAGCTGACCGGCGGCCCTGGAATTCCCGGAATCACGCTCCCCACCAGGCCGACCAGGCCCAGCACAATCGCCACAATTGCTATAAATATATCCATAATTCTATCGTTTCATCCTTGTTTTCGGTCATTTTCATGGACGGCCGGGCGGACGAAGAGCAGGGCCACCGAGCCGAGGAGCAGGAGGATCAGGAGGATCGAAGAGGCCCGGGAAACGCGGGCGCCGGTCTTGTAGGAAGTCGGCTCGAAGCGCATCGTGAGGGTATGTTCTCCTGCGGGAAGAACGGCGGCGCGGAGGGTCCAGTCAGCCCGCAGCACCTCCACCGGTTTGTTCCGGTCGCCGTCCAGCCAGGCATTCCAGCCCGGATAGTAGATCTCGCTGAACACCGCCATGGCCTCCGAAGGGGTCGAGTAGGTGTACGTCAGCTCGTTGGGAGTGTAGGACGTGAGGGAGATTCCCGGGACAAGCCCGGGAATGACGGAAG
>CAMUZW010000154.1 GCA_947165305.1 uncultured Bacteroidales bacterium | reverse complement strand
TCCACTTTACCAAGGACGGCGCCCTGCAGATGCATGCCTGGCTCATCGAGGCGGACCTCTCGCAGGGCGATAACCAGTTGGTTGTGGGAGCGCCCTATGCCGACAACACGGCTTTCGGCAAAAAACGCCAGACCCTCTCGGCGCAGGCCCCGCTCTATGTCACCGAAACCTCCCGTCCCACCGTCATCGTCAATGCCGATTTCTGGGCGGTAAGCGGCACGTACAAAGACCAGCTCCGCGGTCCGATCCATACGGGCGGCCAAATTCTCAAGAGCACCTTCCTCTATGAGGAACGGCTTTACCAGCAGGCGCTCAGCTATGCCGGAGTGCGCATCGACGGCTCCCTCTCCATCCAGCCCAAGGACAGGTACCTGTCCGAGCAGGTCCTGCTGACGGAATGTACCGGCGGCGGGGTCATCATGCTCTATGACGGCGAGGTCCCCGACCTGAGCGCCTATACGGGCATCGACCCCAGGACGGTGATCGGCTATAACGGCAAGACCGTGTACTTCCTGGTGGTGGACGGCCGGCAGACCGACTGGTCCAACGGCCTCACCTATGCCGAACTGGGCTCCATCATGAAGGCCGTCGGCTGCACCAGCGCGGTCAACCTGGACGGCGGCGGTTCCGCCCAGCTGCTGGTGCTCAACCCCGAGACGGGCAAATACGAAATCCGCAACCGGCCTGCCGACGGCAAGGAACGGGCGGTGGCAGAAACCTGGATTATTTCTTCTGACTATGCAAGATAAGATATTGAACTACACAAAAGACCCGCTCTCCGCACCGGATCCGGAAGTGGAGCAGTGGCTTTCGGCCAATCTGAATGCGCCGGAGGCCGACGGCCTTTTTGAGAGTATCTTCCGCAGCGCCCCCCGGATTGACGACCAGGAAGGCAAGCGGAATATGCTGCAGCTTTTGGATTCTTTGGGAACCAAGCGCCACAGGGGCTGGAACCTTATCGGGATTCTTTCGCTGGCGGCGGCCGTGGTGCTCCTCGCGGGGCTTGGGCTCTATGCCTGGCGGCTTTCGCATGAACCGGTCCAGAAATGGGATGCGGAATTTGCCTCTTACGGGCATACGCGCGACATCACCCTCCCCGACAATACCAAGATCTGGCTGCACAACGACAGTCGCGTCGTGTTCCCGGACCACTTCAAAGGGAAGGAGCGCACTGTCTATGCCGACGGCGAGATCTATGCCGAGGTGTCGGCCGATCCGGAACACCCCTTCATCGTCGATACCCAGGGAGCGAAGGTCAAGGTGCTCGGAACGACATTCAACCTGAATTCCTATGCTTCCGGCGGCAAGGTGGCCCTGACCCTGCTCAAGGGTAAGGTCGAGATCGATGTGCCGGTGCCGGACCGCGAACTGCATTTTTCCCTTGAACCCGGCGACCAGCTGACGGTCGACCGCAATACCGGGGAATACGCCCAGTCCAAGGTGGATGTGGCCTCGTTCAATCTCTGGAAAGACAGCCGGAAACTGTACTTCATGGACCGTCCGCTCAAGGAGATCGTGATGGAACTGCAGGAAGCCTTCGGGACCCCCATCCTGGTCAAGGACGCCCGCCTGCTGGAAACCCGCTACCTGGCCTCGTTCGTCAACAACGAGACCCTCGACACCATCCTCGACGCCCTCAATGCCGACGGGAAGATGCGGATCACCCAAAAAGAAAATACTTATTATTTATACCCAAATTATTAGCACTGTCAAATTATGCGAAATTCACGGAAACTGTGCGGATGGGCAAAATTTGTCGGGCTTTCGATGCTGCTTCTGCTGCTGTCGCTGCCTTCGGGCGCGCAGGGAATCACCCTCAACCTCAAGAAGGTGTCGGTGCAGAAGGCCATCGAATACCTCCAGCGCGAGTACGGGTACTCCTTCTCCTTGAAGACCAAGGATGTGGACGTGAACCGTACCGTGAGCCTCTCCGCGGAGAACGCATCCATCCAGTCGGTCCTGAGGGACCTGTTCGCCGGACAGGATGTGGAATTCAATGTGGCCAATTCCATCGTGACCGTCCTGTCGGCCGCGAAGGAAGAGAAAAAGCCGGTTGCGCAGACTCCGCCGCGCGACTGGGTGGTCAGCGGCAAGGTCTATGACGAGAACGACGACCCGATGATCGGGGCCGTCGTGATGCAGAAGGGCGTTCCCGGACAGGGTGTAACGACCGACATCAACGGATCGTTCACCTTCCGTCCGCAAGGAAGCGGCCCCGCGACGCTGGTGGCTTCGTTTATCGGATATGAAGACGGCGAGATGCCGCTTCTTTCCGGTCAGAGTTCGGCCCGCGTGAAGATGCGCCCGCTGACGCATTACCTGGACGAAGCGGTGGTCGTCGGTTACGGTACCCTCACGCAGAAGACCGTTTCCTCGGCCGTCGGCAAATACAAACCCGAAGAACTCGACCGCCGTCCGGTACTGAGTCCTGACCAGGCCCTGCAGGGCCATTTGGCCGGCGTGCAGATCACCTCGACTTCCGGTACCCCAGATGCTGCCACGCGTGTGAGCATCCGCGGTATCGGTTCCATCCAGGCCGGCAACGAACCGCTCTGGGTGGTGGACGGCATTCCCATCACGGGTACTTCCGGCGACTCGGGCGGCTCCCTCGGATCTACGACTACGTCGAACGGACTCATCAACATAAACCCCAACGACATCGAGTCCATCGAGGTACTGAAGGATGCCGCCTCGGCCGCCATCTACGGATCGCGGGCCACCAACGGCGTCATTATCGTCACCACCAAGAAGGGCAAGCGCGGCGACGCCCGCGTGGATGTCAACTCTTCGGTGAGCCTGGGACAGGCGATGCGCCTCGACCGGCTGGAACTGGCCGATGCAGACTCCTTCATCGAGATGCTCAACGAAGGCGTGGACAATTACAACATGCAGAACGGCACGACGGTTCCGCGCTACGCCAATCCGGCTCCGGGCGCCGCCTCGCACAACTGGGAGAAGGACCTGGTCCGCACGGCCGTGTCGCACCAGACCAGCGTCAGCGTCTCGGGAGGCTCCGACAAGATGCTCTACTACGTCTCGGGCGGCTACAAGCATAGCGAAGGCGTCATCAAGACCAACCAGGTGAACCAGTATTTCATAAAGGTGAACCTCAGCGGCGACATCAAGAAGTGGCTCTCGTTCGGCATCAACAGCCAACTCAGCTATACGCACAACAACCGCGTGGTGTCGGGCTACTCCGGTTACAACGTCATCAAGATGGCGATGGAGGAATACCCGTGGCAGGAGCCGCGGCTTCCGAACGGGGAATGGGCGTCTCCGCTCAACATCCTGGTCCAGAACAACCCGGTGATGTCGCTCGAGGAGACCAAGTCCTGGGTGGACACCTACCGGACCATCTCCAATGCCTATATCGACATCAAGCCGCTCAAGGGACTGGACTTCAAGACCTCGCTCGGCGTGGATTACAAGTTCTTCCTGGAGCATAACTACTTCACCAACAAGAACTACCGGGCCCGACCGAGCGACGAGAACCCGATGGGCGGATCGCTGGAAGACCTGCGCAAGAGCCGTCCCACCGTCCTTTGGGAAAACACGCTCAGCTATAAAAACAAGTGGCAGAACGGCCTGGAACTCAACGCCGTGCTCGGCCATGCCTACCAGTACGACGTGACGGACATCGCCACGCAGCTGGGCTATTCGTTCCCTTCCTCCCAGCTGGATGTGAACGATGTGGCGACCACCTTCCCGAAGGTGAAGACCACCAAAACGGAGTATGCGATGCAGTCGTTCTTCGCCCGCGCCATGCTCAATTACAAGGACCGTTATATCTTCACCGGGACGGTCCGTACCGACGGCTCTTCGAAATTCTATCCTTCGTTCAAGACGCGTTACGGCTGGTTCCCTTCGGTGTCGGCCGCATGGAACCTGAACGAGGAGCCCTGGTGGCATGCCGACGGCATCACGGCCAAGCTCCGCGCCAGCTGGGGCATGACCGGCAACCAGGGCGATATCAATGCCTACGCCTATCAGGCCCTGGCGACGTCGGGATATAATTACAACGGGATGAACGGATTCATGCTGACCTCCCTCGGCAATGAGGATCTCAAGTGGGAAACCGCCGCGCAGACGGACCTCGGCTTCGACCTGAGCTTCTTCAAGGGCGCCATCGGCATCACGGCCGATATCTTCAACAAGGATACCTACAACCTGCTGTATGCGATGCCTACGATGGCGACGACCGGTTTTACGACATATACGAACAACATCGGCGCC
>CAMUZW010000153.1 GCA_947165305.1 uncultured Bacteroidales bacterium | reverse complement strand
CCCTCCGCTGCGGCGTGCTGAACGCCATCCGTTCCTTCAAAGAATGCGGCATCGACGACAGCTACCCCTACGGCTACGGCATCCGGCTCGACAGCGGTGACCTCGCCTACCTCTCGCAGGAAGTCCGCCGGATCCTCGACGAGCACGGCCTCACCAAATGCAAGATCTTTGCGACCAACGGCCTCGATGAATACCTGATTACGGACCTGGAGCGCCAGGGTGCGCGCATCGACAGCTACGGCGTCGGCGACGCCATCGCCACCTCCAAGGCGGCCCCCTGCTTCGGCAACGTCTACAAACTCGTCCAGATCGACGACGAGCCGGTGCTCAAACGCAGCGAAGACAAGATCAAGCTCATCAACCCCGGCTTCCAGCGCACCTGGCGCATCTCCGTCCTTGACGACAAGAGCACGGCACCGGACGGTCACCTCTACAAGGTCGACGTGACCTGCCTCCGGGGCGACCGCATGGACAGGGCCATCCAGGCCAAGGAAGAAATCACGGTCCGGGACGAATACGACAGCTTCAAGACCAAGACCTTCGCCGCCGGCGAATACCTGGCCCGTCCGCTCCAGCACCAGGCCGTCCTCGGCGGCAAGCGATGCGTCCCCTACCACACCCTGATGCAGAAGAAGTCCTTCTTCAGCGACAACCTCCTGCACCTCAACCCCACCGAGCGCCGCCTCATCAACCCGCACTTCTACAAGGTCGACATCTCCGACGATCTCTACGACACCAAGATCCACATCCTCGAGACCCTCAACAAAGAGATCAAGGCGTTCAAGCTGTAAGTAGCTCCGTACCCGTAAAAACAAGGGCAACGCACAAAAGTGCGTTGCCCTATTGTTAACAGTTGTATCCCTTATTGCCTCACTTCTTCCACTACCGAACGGACCGGCAGGCCGGAACTGGAAACGGTCAGGAAGCCATAATACATATATGGATAGGCGCAAAGCATAACGGGAGCATATTCCTTGCTGACAAAATTGGAGTAGTATCCACCGCAATTCGGAGTATTCGCCATTTCGTTTATATACGAAGTATGACTGCCATTATTCTCAACATCCACGAATGCACTTGTCTGGAACTGGCCGTTCAATTGATTATAACGCCGTCCAACCTGCGGCAAGAATCCCGTATTCACAGGGCCTGAACCGGTAGCATCGTTTTCTTTATCGGTCAATGAGGCATAGAATAAGCATCCATATTCAGAGGCAGATACGAGCAGGCTTACATACTTCTCCCGTAATGCCGCTCCGTCCGCGCCTCCCATGTTAACCAGATAATTCTCATATTTTCCACCAGTGAAGAAAGCGAAGAAGGTGCCGCCGGCATCCATCGGAGGCATTGCAAAGCCTGCGGGATTCGGATCATAGACTGTCTTGACAGTAGGATCTTTTCTGGTGATAACCTTGGAGATCATACCGCCGCCTAAAAGCTCAGGAATTTCTGTATTATTCCAAAGGAAGCCCTTGGTATCTGAAATATTATCCGTAAACCATCCGCTTCCAGTTGAAAATGAGCCGCTGACATACTGATGGAAATATGTATATGGATACTGAATTCCATCTGCGAGGGTCGCCGCCCTGCACTCAGAGACGAAATCCAATCCGGTCAATGTCTTGACGGCACCATAAGTCTGCACATCTTGCATATAACCGTCGGAGCCCCTCTTGCCGGGCGTAAGCGGATCCTTTCGTCCGGCCTGATAATAAGGGCCGTAGCCATACTGGATATCGGCATCAAACAGGTGTGTTCCTTCCTGAATGAGCGGGACAATAATACTGCGTCCACCCTCACTCTCGGGAATAGCTTCTTTCAAGCCGGTCTCAGGATTCGTTCTAACCTGCCAGACCTTGACATACATGGTATTGTCCCTGTACTTGATCTCGTTGCTCTTACCGACAGAAACCCAGCCCAGGTTGCGCTTCATATAGCCGTAATCACCATCGGACCAGTATGATCTCACCGGGATGACACTCTGGTAAGGATTATAATCCGTCACCCAGATATGCCAGCTCCACATAATCCTGGCCTGCTCATCCACAACGGCAATGACAGCATTACCCTGGTCGATATTCTCTTGCGTGATCTCAAACTTGATGCCCCACATACCAGTGGAATTATCATATACAATCGGCAATGCATAGTTCCTGATCGTTGTCAGGTATCCAGCGATCTGATCCGGAAGATCGGAAGGAAGCATAGGTGCAAAATCTGAAGATGTGCTGATCAGTCCATCGGAGTCTTCCCATAGCAGATAAGCCGCAAAAGGATGCCCGCTCCCATCACTGGTATGCCCGATCCGGGGATCGACTATCTGGGCGCCAAGATAATCGACAAAGAGCGGAGCCTTGTCGGACTCATAAGTAGAAAGCGGCTGATACGCAGTGGTATTTACATACCCATTCTTTATACCGTTGCCGGCCACGCAGGGCAGGAGATAATAACCGGGCGCGTTGATGACATAGCAGTTAGCCGAATTGAACATTGCAGGGGTCATGGAGCCGTCCGACGCAGCCAGGTTCCAAGGACTGTTATTAGCCTTATCCCCCCGATATGTCGCACCCCGCAGGGCAGCACGAATCTCTGGCGTCACATCATCAGGCCGTGAAATCAGTTCGACATTCGTATTGGCATTGACAGCGTACTCAAACATCGTGACGCCGACCTCCGTATCGGAAGGAGTAAATGCGGATGTAAAATGAGCCCAGTTTTCAAAGGCCGAGATATCATCGACAGGAACTGTACAGTTCGCATCCTCAAATGCAGCTAAATCCCAATCCACAGCCGTCTTAACGCCTTCAATATAAGTATAACTGACAACACGTCCCGTATAAGTACCGCCCTCCGGCGGGAAATTCCGCAGGCAGTCGACGGCGAGGACAGAGGTCTCGGCCTCGGTCATAGCGACCGTGAAGGTGTATTTCTTGCCGCCCAGGAATCCGTCCGGAGAGGTAATCTTTCCGGTAAGACGGGGATTATGCTCGGCATCATAGCACGTAAAATCCAGAACGACCGCATCGCTCTCCGTCGGGAGTATGGCGGCAAGGATCCGCTCGCCGGCGGTCGCTCCGATGGCAACCGGCGTGTCGAGGCGGATGGTGACAGAACTGCCTCCTCCACCCGGTCTGATGACTCCGGCCTCCGAAATGAAGGCGTCTCCGGTAATCTGCGGATAGCTCGAATGAGAGCTGAAATCGACCCAGGAGGCGATAATCTCGATCTCTTTGATTGGAATATCCCCAGCGGCCGAGGTCGCGTTGAAGTTCATCAGGGCCGTCTTCGGCTGGAAGCCGTTGAACTGAATCCTCGTGGTATTGTCGAGGATGGCGCCTTTTGCATAGGGTGTCCCGGTAAAATCGGCACAGATCTGATATTTTCCGAAGTGTTTGCCGTCCTGCGAATAAGGAACCCGGACCGGTGCCCAGAGCACATTATCTTCAATGACGGGGCTGGCCTCCGTGTTGGCCGCGGAGGCCGGATACAAGGCGTAGAAGGAATACTTCCCTTCCCCCGCATTCACCCACGCGGAGCGTGCCTTCCCGGAAAGGAAGGTCGCCTTTTTGGGATCCTGGGCGTCAATCACGACCGGCATCACCTCGGTGAGCGCGTTCCCCCACTTGTCCGCTCCGGCAAGAGGAATTCCCGACCCGTCCTCGGAATAGGCGGAAGTGACATAGACCCTGTCATCCGTATCCCATTCCAGGTTGTTTGTGCCGTCCTCGGCGAAATGGGACTTGACCATACTGCCCAGGTCGGCGGCGAATGAGAGCCGCTCCCCTTCGGGAACCTGGATGGCACTGTCGTCAATCAGGGTTTCACGGCTGCAGGAAAGTGCCGCCAAAAGAACAATGCTGAAATAGATCTTGCGTTTCATATGCACTTCCCTCCGTTAGTTAAGGACGATTTCTTCATACATTCCCGCATTCCCGGCCTCGGGGCTGGTGACAGGATTAAGTTTGAGATCGAAGGAATACTTGGTTCCCTTGAAAATTCCGGGATAAACTTCACGCTGATTTTTATAATTATAGGTGTTACCCATCTGGAGCACCTTCCCGAGGATCTCATTCCCGGCGGCATCGTAGGCCGTAAAGCGGATTCTCGGTTTTTTCCCTTCGCTGGTCCGGTTCTGCATATCCATCGTGGGGATAACGACGGCATAGAACAGACCGTCAGCCGCTTCTCCGTCGCTCAGACTGACCGGCTCCGCGAAACTGAGGGTCACTTTCGGCGAGGCCCCGGCCATCTCGCTCCAGCCATTTGCGCTGTCCCCCTGGTGAATGTACCAGTTATAAGGGACGCAGAAACGGTTGTGGAGAAGCGTCTCGTGCTCTTCATCATTGAGGAATTGAACGGGAACGG
>CAMUZW010000152.1 GCA_947165305.1 uncultured Bacteroidales bacterium | reverse complement strand
ATACATGCGACAATACCCTGTACGGCGGGCTGTATGCCTCCGACCATTTCCCCGTATATGTTGATGCTAAAATAACGAAGTAAAGGATGTTGAGAAGAATTTTTCTTTCTTTGACCGCGGTGTTGTGTTTAGGCTGGACTGTGGCGGCCAAGGACGTGGATATTAAAAAGTATGGCGCCAAGCCCGACGGCAAAACCAAAGCGACGGCGGCCATCCAGAAGGCCATCGATGAGGTGTCCGCTTCGGGCGGCGGCCGGGTCATCGTCTCGGGCGGTACCTACCTGGTCACCCCGTTCGAAATCAAGAGCGGGGTGGACCTGCACATTGAAGCCGATGCGATCCTGCTGGCTTCTCCGGACTTGAAAGACTACCCGGAGCGTACGGATGTGCGGCATTACGACTCGGCGGCGATGCCGCGGTTCCGCAATGCATCGCTCATCTACGCCGACGAGGCCGACAACATCGCCATCAGCGGCCGCGGCGTCATCGACTGCAACGGAACGTATTTTACCAAGCCCAAGGAAGGGGACAACTGGACAGGCTGGCACTTCGTGCGCACCGTCCCCCGGAAACAGTCGCTTCCGCGCGTCGTCTTCTTTGCGGGCTGCCGGAATGTGACGGTGACCGATGTCACGATGCGGAACCAGCCGGCGGGGTGGAGCTATTGGATCCACGACTGCGACCAGGTGCATTTTGACCGCTGCAAGATACTGGCGGATGTCCGTTATCCCAACAACGACGGCATCCATCTGAATTGCTCCCGGGACGTGACGGTCTCCAACTGCATCATCGAGACCGGGGATGACTCCATCGTCATCCGGGCCAACAGCCGTTCGCTCAAGGAAAATAAGCCGCTGGAGCGTGTTACCGTGACGAACTGCGTGCTCAGAAGCTGGTCGGCCGCCATCCGTCTGGCGTGGACCAATGACGGCGTCATGCGCGACTGCACTTTCTCCAATCTGGTCATCTACGATTCTTCCAAGGGTGTCAGCATCCATATGCCGGTCTATTCGGTCCGTAATCCGCAGGATGCCTCCAATGACTACGGCAGGGAAGCGACGCTGATCGAGAATATGACCTTCTCCAATATTCAGATGGACAAGGTGTATTATCCCGTTTACGGGCTCATCCCGGAAAGCGACGAAGTTCTTTGTGAAGCGGTGCGGAATCTCCGCTTTACAAATATACACTCCGAGAGCCTGTACTGGCCGTTCTTCCAGGGAACCAAGGGCTGTCCGTTCGAGAAAATCCGTTTCGAAAACTGCTCTTTTGTCCGGCTTACCGCCAGGGAACTCCCTGACGCGAAGCGGCACGGGGCGGTCCCGAAACCGTCTCCCGACAATTTTATCCACGTGAAGGATCTCTCGTTCCAGAATACGGAATTTACCTTTACCGGAGATTTTACCTACGAGAATGACTACGACTGGACGCTTGCCGACCGCTAGCATTCCGTTGTTTTTGAAAGTGTGAGCTTTCGACGAAGGAGGTGGAAGGGATATCTTCCGCCTCCCTTTCTTTTGCGCGGTGTGCATATTTCACTTTGTTTTATGCGGGAGTTGCAAATCGGTAAAAAAATTCGTATATTTGCACCACAGTGTACCACAGTTACTTTATAAGATGAAAAGAATCTTTTTGATGACAGTCTGTGCAGCGGCGGCCCTCCTTATGGGCACCACTCCCGATGGCTTCGCCAAGAAGCCCGTTCAGGTCCGGGTAGGATCGTACAACCTCCGTCGGGCGACGATCGATAAGAAAGATCCCGACAATAACTGGCAGAAGCGCGAACCCCGCCTGATCCAGTCCATTTTGGACAATGAATTCGATATCTGCGGCCTCCAGGAGGTGGATTCCCCCGAGCAGGAAAGCGTGCCGCGGATGCTTGCGGAGAGGGGCGTAGATTATGGCAGTTACTTCTTCGGCCCCTATGCCGAAGACGGACACGGTACCAAGGCGCACGGCATCCTCTGGCGGAGGGACCGTTTCAAACTGATCGGAAAACCGCACTATTTCTGGCTATCCGATCCGCCGGAGAAAAAGCAGGTCAACGATTTCGGGTCTAAAGGCAAGAACAAATTTATCCGGGGTGCCTTCTGCGTCGTCCTGAAGGACCGCAAGGCCGGCCGGAAGTATCTGGTGATGGTGTCGCACGCGCCGCTCAACAAGCAGCAGCACAATGAGGCGGCCCATATTATCATTGAGATGGAGAAGAAATACAATCCCAAGGGCTGGCCTTCCTTCTTCGTCGGAGATCTGAATACGACCGAGCGTGATGAAGCCTCGGCAGTGTATCGTTCACACTGGACGGATTCTTATCATTTCTTCGATGAGAAGCCCGAGCTCCGTACCGGGCCGGAAGTGACATTCAACGGCTGGAATCTCGTCGATCCGGCCGCCAACCACAACCGCATCGACTTCATCTACTACCGCGGAAAAGGCGTTACACCGCTCCGTTACGTCTGCAATGACGCCCGCTACGGCGGCTTTTTCGCCTCCGACCACTTCCCGGTGTATGTCGATTTCGATATCCGATAGCACGATTACCAGATTGCATCCATGAAGAAGGCGCTGCTGTTTCTTTCTCTCTGCTGTCTCGTCCTTGCCTGTACGGCTCCCCGGAACGGCTACTATGTCTGCGCCTATGTGTGGCCTTCCTGCCACGATGATTCCCTTGCCCACAGGTGGCTCTGGCCGGACGGAGAAGGGGAGTGGGAGGTAATCCGGAAAGGGAATCCCCGCTTCGAGGGGCATTACCAGCCCCGGCTTCCGCTGCTCGGTTACGGCCTGGATGACGACCCTGCCGTGGTGGAGCAGTGGATTCAGACGGCGCTGCGGTATGGCGTCAATACCTTCATCTATGACTGGTACTGGTACAACGCCCCGGACGGCTACAGCGGTCCTTATCTGGAGGACGCCCTTGACAAGGGTTTCCTGGGCGCCCCTTCCAACCGGAAGATGAACTTCTACCTGATGTACGCCAACCACGATGTGAAATATAGTTACTGGAATTATCACAAGTGGGGGGCTGACGCGGATTCCCTCCTCTTCAATCCCCGTGTCGGGATGGAAGACTGGAAAAAGATTGTCGACCGGGTGATTACGAAGTATTTCCCGCTTCCGAATTATGTGAAGATCGACGGTTGCCCCGTCTTTGCGATGTTCAACGCCGACATCTTCAAACAGGGGTTCTCTTCCGATGAAGAGGCGGCAGCGGCGATGGATTACTTCCGTGCGGAGGTGAAAAAAGCCGGATTCCCGGGCCTGCATATCCAGCTTACCCCGGGCGGTGGCAGTGACCCTTCCCCCGCAAAGCAGGAAAAGATGAAAGGCAACATCGACTTGCTGGGAATCAGCAGCATCGCTTTCTACAATATGGGCGGCTTTGACTGCGACTACCTTACGCACTGCGAAAATGCCGTCCGGATGCGGAATAATACGGATGCCGCCTACGATATCCCGCTTTTCCCGACGGTATCCATCGGATGGGACGATTCCCCGCGCTTCCCGCATAAGGGTGCGCAGGATGTGACCCGCTTCCATAATACGCCGGAAGTGTTCCGGAATTATCTGCAGGTGGCGAAGGCATATGCCGACGCCCGCAGGGATACCCAGCCTCCGTTCGTGATGATCAATGCCTGGAATGAGTGGGTCGAGGGCAGTTACCTGCTCCCTGACAAACTGAACGGTTATGGCTATCTGGAGGCGGTGAGGGATGTTTTTGGAAAGTAAAATATATTTAAATACAGATTATCGTTTATGAGTTTCATGTACAACCCGTTCCCCTTTCACGATCCCAAACCCGTGAACAGGCCGGAACTTTCGAAGAAGACGGTTGAATCCATCGTCGCGGGCGGCACGCCCAACGTAGTCAAGAAGTTTGTCGCCACCCTGGCGGAGAAAGCTCGCAGCGAGGGCGTCATCGTGGCATTCGACGGATACACCACCGCCAAATGGGACCTGATGATCAGCCTTATGGCCCGCGAATGCGACCTGCTGGGCCTGTCCCTGGAGACGGTTGACTGCAATGCCGCGACGCTCAAGGACGGCAAAGCGATCGACGCCATCATCGATCCGCTTCTCATCTGGGACACGAAGATTGACCCGACGCTGCTCTACGGCAAGGTATATCACGGTGGCTATGAGGGCCTGGTCGATCCGGGCAAGGCCGCGGAGTTCGTCAGGGATCTTCCTGCGAAGAAGGCCCCCGGCAAGATCGTGGCGGTGTATGGCTACGGCTCCCTGATGAAAGGATTCCGCGGTCTGTATGACGTGAAGTGCTGGTTCGACATCACCCCGATGAATTCGATGCTCCGCATCCGGGCCGGGGAATACGCCAACCTCGGCAAGCAGCACACCGGCATCATCAACCGCACCATCCGCCGCTGCTACTACTGCGACTTCGAGAA
>CAMUZW010000151.1 GCA_947165305.1 uncultured Bacteroidales bacterium | reverse complement strand
GACGATCCGGCCTTCCTCGTACACGACTATGTGCGGAACAATACGCCGTACATCGACGTCATCGAGCGCCTGTACCCCGGGAAATTCCAGAAGAGCACGCTCTCGGGCCGCCGCATCGACATGGTCTATGTGACGGAACCGCTTATGAAACGCATCACTTCCGGGAATATCCTCTATGACGGATTCGCCGCCTCGACACGGGATCCCCGCGGAAAGGCGGTTCAAAACTTCTGTCACCCTTCCGATCACTATCCTGTATTTATAACATTCAAACTGAAATAATGAAAAAATATTTGCTCATCCTGTCAGCCTTTTTGGCGCTGACCATTGCCGGATGTAAAAAAGACCCTGTCATTGAACCGGAAAATCCCGAGCAGCCCGAACAACCGGAGCAGCCCGAACAGCCCGATCCGGATGCCCCCGGTATCCGCACCGCGGCCGATTTCATGGAATTCGCCGCGGCCGTGAACGCCGGCGAAGCCACAACCAAGTGGGAGAACGAAGAAGGCTGTATCAACCTCCTCGCCGACATCGATTTCTCCGGAGTAAATAATTTCGAGCCCGTCGGGCACGCCACCGCGCCCTGGACCAGTTGGAACCCCGTCGTGATAGACGGCAATCCGTTCACCGGGAAATTCGACGGCAACGCCCATCATATCAAGAACCTCAAAATGACCTGCGCCGAGACGGTGGCCGGGAAGCATTACGGCCTTTTCGGCTATCTCGCCCCGGGTGCCATCGTACAGAATTTCGTCATCGACGAGACCTGCTCGCTGGAGGTCACCGCCTCCGTTTCGCTGAGCGCCGGCGTCGTGGCGGGCGTGCTGTATGACGCAACCGTCCGCGACGTGACCTCCCGCGCCCCGATGACCTATAAGGGCGGCGCGACGGGTTATCTGCACATGGCCATGATCGGCGGCCTCTACGCCAATGAAGAAGGTTGTACCGTCGATAGCGTACACAACTACGGCCAAATGACCGTGGAGAATACGGCCAACTACAACGCGGGCGCGACAGGCATCCACTGCGCCGGCATCGTCGGCTTCGCCAATGCACCCGCCGGGAACGAGAAGCGCAACCGGATCGCTGAATGCAACAACTACGGCGACATGCTCTCCCAGGCGGCCCGCCAGGCCGGCATCGTTGCGGCAGCCAATGGCTGCACCGACATCCTCAACTGCGAGAACCGCGGCAACCAGACCAACTCGATGAACCAGAACGACGGAACGCGTCTGGGTAACATCTGCTGCTTCACCACCAATAACTCCTCCATCAAGGGCTGCAAGAACTACGGCAGCCTCATCTCGACGACCGGCGGCCGCGTGGGCGGCATCGTTTCGCTCCCGAACGCCGGAGATTATGAGAACAACGAGAACTACGGAGAGATCATTTCCGACAGCCAGTACCGCGGCGTATTCTTCGGCTATGTCACACAGGCCGCCGCCTGGAAGGGCGGCAAGGCCTCCGGCAAGGTCGGGAAGTACAACGGCGGCACCTATCAGTACGATGTCTACACCGAGGCCGACAAGGTCAAATACCTCGGCAAGGACGGATCCTCCGGCAAGGCGACCTATACGAACGTGGTCATCGACATTGCAACCGGTGAAACCCCGGTCACTCCCGACGACGACATCGACCAACCCGCCTCCTTCCGCATCTTCTTCATCGGCAACTCCTTCACCAAGGACGCTGTCGAGCATCTTCCGAAGATCCTCGCCGCAGCCGGTCTCCGCGACATCCAGATGGTCCATATGTACTATGGCGGAAGGACCATTCCGGAGTACAATAACGACTGGAGTTCTGTGACCGACGGCTATCACTGCTATGTCTGCAACCCGGGCGAGACCGGATGGACAGACCTCACGGGCAAAACCCTTGCGCAGGTAGCGGCGAGCGGCAAGTGGGATGTCGTCACCATCCAGGAACATACCGGCAGGCAGCTGGCCTGGGGATGGACCTCCACCGAGAAAGCGGCCGTACAGGGCCTTGTCGATAAGGTGAAGGCTGCCCAGACGGCCAATGGCGGCAACCCGTATCTGTACTACATCCTTTCCCAGGCCTACCACGACCTGAGCAAAGCGGAGAAAGTGACCAAACCTTTCTCTACCACCGAAGAAATGTGGCCCATCATCGCCGCCCAGGGCAAGAGCGCCGTGGAGGAATGCGGTTTCGACGGCGTTATCTCCACGGGTGCAATGCTCCAGAATCTTCGCACCTCCGGCCTCAACAACGCGCTGGGCCTGACCCGCGACGGATATCACATGGACTACGGCATCGCCCGCTACGGCGCCTCCTGCACAGTCTTCGAGACCGTCATCGGCCCCTTCAACGGTAATGTGAAGCTGGACAACAACTCCTTCCGCACCAACGGAGACTCGGAGGGCACGACGGCCATTACCGACGCACGCGCTCCCATCGCCCTCAAGGCAGCCCGCTATGCCATCGCCAAGCCTTACGAGGTGACGGATATGGAGGGAGAAGGCGGAGGGGACGAACCGGAACAGCCGGTGGAGCCTGACAACATTTCCATCTCCAATGCCGAAGAGCTCGTGGCTTTTGCGACCCGCGTCAACAAGGGCGACAAGTCGGCTATCACGGCGACGGTCACCCTGGCCTCCGATATCGACTGCTCGTCCATTACCGAGTGGGTTCCGATCGGTAACTGCACTCTCTCAACCTGGGCCCACAACAATGTCGTTACAAGCGGCAACCTCTTCACGGGCTCCTTTGACGGACAAAACCACTCCATCAAGAACCTTCACCTGTCGTTCTCGCCCAAGGATGCGAACGGGGCCTACGGCCTGTTCGGCGGCCTCGGAAACGGCGCCGTCGTGAAGAACATCGTCTTCGACGCCTCCTGCTCCCTGCATATCGAGACCGCCAAGGCCGGCGTCTTCGGCATGCTGGCCGGACTTGCGATGGATGCCAGCGTGGACAATATCAAAAACCACGCACCCCTTACGGGCGGCGGCACCTCCGGTCTTGCCAACAATGCCCCCGGCGGCCGCGTAGCCGTCGGCGGTATCATCGGATGGGTCCACGCCGTAACGAAGGACGTCACCGTGAGCAACCTCTATAACGATGGTGCCATCGGCACTTCCTCCGCGGAATTCTCCCGGGGCGGCAACGGCGGCAACGGTGCCAACGGCTTCATGCTGGGCGGTGTCATCGGGTTCTCGTCCAACAACAACAACACGAAGACCCAGACCCTCCTGAACCTCAGGAACGATGCCGACATCTACACCAACTCCGGCCGTGTCTCCGGTATCGTGTCTTCCGCCAACCGATACACCCTTGTCAAGGGAGCGGAAAACAACGGTGACGTGCGTTATTCCGGCAGCGGAAACTTCCGCCCGGGCAACATCACCTGCATCGCGGGAGAAGGCGTCGTCCTTGAAAATTGCGTCAACAGGGGCGACCTGATCGCACCTTCGAGCGCTTCCGCTGCGGGCGTGATCTGTCTTCTCAATGCCGCCAAGATCAAGATCACCGGCTGCAAGAGCTTGGGTGCGACGATTGTCTGCACCGGTATAGACACGGATGCCGGCAAGGTGACCTACGCAGGAGCCCTTTACGGCAGCATCGGATCCAACGCCCAAAGTGACGCCGAATTCTCCGGCTGTTCGGTGAGCGGAAAGGTCGGCAAGACTGAAGCCAACCTCCTGACGCTGACGGCCGAAAACTACTTCGCATACGTCGGTGCCGCCAACGCCAACTGCGCAACCGCCACCGCGGAAAACATCACTTTTGCAGAATGAATCGACTGACTGATATGAAACTTTACTTAACACCCCTCACGCGCGTCAAGGCGCTGGACCTCGAGCAGAATCTGCTCTACAGCGGGCTGAGGGACATGCCCGACAACCCTATTTACCCCAGTGAGGAACTGGATGATGACAACAACTAGGAGGACAGAAGTATGAAGACAAGATTTACCCTTATCCTTCTCGCCCTTACGGCGCTGGCGGTATCCTGCACGAAGGAAATCGCCGATGAAACGACCCCATCCGGGGAGAAAGTCACCATCCGCGTCTCCATGCCGGATGAACTCACCTCGAAAGTCGCTTTCACCGAAGCGGCAGACAAGCAGTCCATGGCCCTTGCCTGGGAAATGAGTGATAACATCTCCGTCAACGGGGAGAAATTCACCATTAAGAGCGGCTTCACCGCCCACGAGGCGGAATTCGAAGGAAACGCCCCTTCCGGAGACAGCTATACGATCATTTATCCCGGCAAGTATGCTTCGAAAGACGCATTCGACGCCCGTTCCTATGCGGGCCAGACCCAGACCGGAAACAGTTCCACGGCCCATCTGGAGTACAATGCGGCCCTTGTCGATGTCAGCGAATACGCCGAGCCGAAGTTCGACCCCGAGTGGGCGGCCGACAAGGGCGGCAGCCTGA
>CAMUZW010000150.1 GCA_947165305.1 uncultured Bacteroidales bacterium | reverse complement strand
GATCCGGGAATAGGATTCGGCGAATTCGGTCCGGTATTCGGCACGGTCGCCTCCCGCCTTCTCGATGGGGGCGTCCTTGACGTCCGTGGTCAGGAAGCGCTTGGATTTGAAAACATCCAGGGCGCCGTTCTTGGAGAGGACGAGCAGATAATTCTTGAGGGATTTGGCAGGGTCGAGCCGGTCGCGGTAGAGCCAGACTTTCATGAAGACCGTCTGCGCCAGGTCTTCCGCGAGCGCCTTGTTCTTGACCAGTATCAGGAGGAATTTCCGAACCTGGGGATACCAGCGCAGGAAGAGCGCGTCGAATGCCCGCTCATCGCCAGCCTTGACGGCGGCGATGAGTTCACTGTCCGAAAGGGCCTTGTATTTCCCCGAAATCCCCACAACTGGTCTGTTTTAGCGTCCTGCAAAAATAACCAAAAAATCTCATTTCCCCAGCATCCGGGGCTTATTTTTGCCGCCAAACCTGCGCTTCCTCGGTCGTCGCCGGGTAGGATCTGTCAAGAAATGCCTCCAAACCTGCGCTTCCTCGGCGTCGGGCATAGGATGCGCCGAGAAACGGGCCATTTTCTGCGCTTCCTCGTCAGAGCGCTTGGTCCAAGAAGAAGTCGTCAACCGGCAGCAGGCGGAGAAGCTGGGATTTTGGACAGCCGAAGCGTGCCCTTAGCTTGCGCACCAACCGAACCAGATCCTTTCTTCCCAAGTCCTCTGCTGACGGGATTTGGAAGTTATCCTGACATATCTGTGAAATGCCGCGAAGGACCTCCACGTCAGTATAGGCTTCCGGAACGCTTTGTCCGTGGCCGAGGTTGACTATGTCTTCGAGATTCCACGTTTTGACGGTATTGAAAAACTGGATGGAGGAATGCTCGAACATCCTTTCTACGAAGCCGGCGTCCACCAGGGAGGCCGCCGTTACGGCTCCGTCGAGGATCCGGAGAGAAACCGGGAGTTTCGCCCGGGTTTTCAGCATTGTCCGCTGTTCTGTCAGCGTAAAGTCAGAAATGCTTGTCCCTTTCTGTAAGTACGGGTTGAAATATGCCGCCGCAGAACTCCATCTATAGGTGAACGGGCTGGAGATATTGGCTTTGTAAGGATTTCTCAGAATGTAGGCGATTTCCTGGCAAAAGGCCTTGCGGTCTTTAACGGCAAAAAGTTTATATTTAAGTTCGCGTGCCGTAAGATTCTCGTAGCGACTCTTGATGTGCCGACCCACTTTTTGTTTGAAGTGAGAAAAAAAGCCGGCGATTTGCTCCGGTGTCCCCGAAAGCAGGATGTGAATGTGATTGGACATCAGGCAGAGACAGTAGACGCGGACCCCGGAAAGGGCCAGGCATACAAGTAGTGCATTCCATATGGCGAGATAGTCCTCTTCGTCATAGCAGAGAAGTTTTTCTTTCAGTGCAGCGGTGCATAGGTGGTAGCAGTTTTTGAACATGGTTTCTTTTCTTTTTGGGCAAAGAAAAGGAAGAATAGCCGTTAGTGCAAATCACTTAACGGGTAATATACAAAAACGCAGTTGTAGGGTGTCTGGAGGCAGTGGAGAGGGTAGGTAAATGATGCGATTTTTGCGGTGTGAAATCCGCTGCTTTTTCTCTGGGGAAATACTTCTGAGATAGTCGTGTGGCAGATTTGCATAGTTCCTGCCCATTCCGTATCCGTCAGCAAATATTGGTCAGGATGTGCCGGGAAACGGGCCATTTTCTGCGCTTCCTCTTTGCCGGAGAGCAGGATGTGTCAGAATACAGGCAGTTTCCTGCGCTTCCTCGGCGTCGGGCATAGGATGCGCCGGGAAAAAGGGGACGGGGCTACCGGATGTACAGGATGTTCGGGACGATGCGCTGGCCGTAGTGGTCGAAGCGGTGGTTGTCGTAGGGGTGCGAGAGGACGCCGGTCTGCGGGGTCCAGAGGGCGCAGGAGCCGCCGCCGTCGAGGTTGATGGCGTCGACGAGGCCGAACATCTGCGCGACCTGTACCGTCTCGTCAATCGAAGCGCCGTCGCCCTCGCCGGGGAAGCGGCCGTCAATGACAATCATATACACCCGGTTCTTCTTGTCCACGCCCATCAGGGTGCGGGGGTGATGCTTGGTGTAGAAGCTGTTCTTGGGCCAGGAATCCCGGGCAGGCTTGCTGTCCTGGAGGAGGACCGGGCCGGCCGCGATGGCACTCCACAGGTCCTTGCAGGCAAGGTCGTATTCGAGGGTGTCGCAGGCGAAGATACGCACGCCGCCGTTGCTCTTGAAGCCGATGACGCCGTCGGTGCGGAGACCGAATTCCCGCGCCGTTGTGGAGGCTATCCGCTTCCCGCGGATCTTGAGATAAGTAACGGGCGTGAGCTCCTGAACATTGAAATAACTGCCGTTGAGGGCTGCGATCGCTCCCATCTTCTGTCCGAGGGCGCTGGTGCTGTCGGCCCATTCCCGCTCGGCATCGCAGATCTGCGTTCTGTGGCGATGCGCTTTGTAGCGGACCGCGGAAATATAGGCCGTCCGGCCGAAGAGTTCGGTCTGCACGGCGCTGTACTGCACGCCTTTGCCGAGTTTTGTCCAATTCCAGTCCGGCGCCTTCTCCTGCGCCAGGGCCGCGATGCTCCAAACGGAGGTGGCGGCCAGAAGTAACCATTTTCTCATATCTGTCAAACCTACGAATTTATCTTCAAATATCCAACCCGCTACCGCTCGAACTTCCTGAGAAACGCGAGTTTGAGTTTCTCCATCCTGCCGCCGTAAGGGTGCTCCCGGAGGGACAGATTCCAGAAAGTCCTGCCGCGCAGCACGGTCTGCGGGTGGGTGAACTCCCGGAATCCCCATTCTCCGTGATAGGCGCCCATCCCGGAATGACCCGTCCCGTTGAACGGCACCCCCTTCACCATCATGTGGATGCAGACCTCGTTGATGCACCCGCCGCCGTACTGCTGGGTGCGCATCACGTGGCTCGCCCACCGCATGTTCTTGGTAAACAGATACATGGCCAGGGGATGTTCGCGGTCAGCGACGGTCTCCATCAGGGCGTCGGCTTCCGCATCCTTGAACGGCACGACCGGCAGCAGCGGGCAGAAGAGCTCGTGCTGAACGATATGTTCGTCGATCCCTACCGGATAGATGACCGTGGGTGAATAACGCCGTGCCTCCCGGTCGCCCGTGCCGCCGAAAACGATGCGGTCGCGGTACTCGTCGGCCAGGGACGCGCACTTATCGTACGCTCCGGGGGTGATGAGTTTCGGGTATTCCGGATTCTCCTCGGCCCGCTCCCCGATCTGGGCCACGAAAGCCTTTTTCAGCTCCGCCAGGAAGGGCTCCGCCACCTCCTCCGCCACGGCGATCTGGTTGACGTTGATGCAGATCTGTCCGGCATTGCAGAGTTTGAAGAAGGCGATCTTGCGGGCTGCGTCGCGAAGATCGGCATCCGCGCGGACGACAGCCCAGTTGCCGGTCTCGCCACCGAGTTCCAGCGCCACGGGGGTGAGGTTTTTCGCGGCCTCGGCCATTACATGCCTGCCCACGGACGGCGATCCGGTATAGAAAATCTTGTCGAAGCGCTGGGCAAGGCACATATCGGCCACATCATGCCCGCCATCGATCAGCGTTACGTATTCGGGTGGGAACACTTCCGCGAAGAATTTCTTGAGCGCAGCCGTGCAGGCAGCCGATTTGGAACTCGACTTGACGACCACGGTATTGCCCCCGGAAATCGCCGCCGCCACCACGCCGATGGTCAGCAGGATGGGGAAATTGAACGGACTGATCACGAGCGACACGCCGTAAGGCATCTTGTACACCTTGGTGACCGTACTGGGGAAACACATCAGTCCGCTGAAATGCCGCTCGGGCCGCGCCCACCGCCGCAGGCCGCGGATCATTTCGTTGATTTCCACGATGATGGGTCCGACGTCGCAGAGGAAAGCCTCGACCCGGCTCCGGCCGAGGTCTTCGGCCAGCGCATCCTCGAAAAGCGCTTCGTTGGCAATCACGGCCGCCTTCAGCTTCCGGAGTTGCTGCAGGCGCCATTTGACGGGAAGGGTGGTGCCGGTGCGGAAGAATTTCCGCTGGGCCTCGACGGTCTCCCGGATTTCGTCGGAGGTGTATGGGTGCAAAGGCGTATCCATGATAATCATTGGTTGAATCACACAAATGTAAGGTTTTTTCCTGATATCTTGTCTTGATCGTGTTTATGTCCCCGGAATCTTATAAAATAAAAGAGACTCCCTATCATGTTGTTAATATTTTAAAGAAAAAACTTTAATTAAATAATAAACTTTGTCCTTGGGGTTTGTGTATGTTATTGGTAAGCAGCTGAAACAGAGGGATGCAGCCCTTTAAATAGTTGAAAAAAATTTCATAATTAAAAAATTTAATTTTAAATTTGCGACTTAACGGCCGGAATGGCCGGCTCAGTTAGTAGTGTGTTAATATACAGTCAAATGAAACTTCTTTACGAAACACCTTCACTGGATCTCCTGGATATCCTGCTGGAAGGGAACATCCTCTCGGATCAG
>CAMUZW010000149.1 GCA_947165305.1 uncultured Bacteroidales bacterium | reverse complement strand
CCGGAGAAACTCGGACACGCCGCCGAGATGCTCATAGACCCGGCCGTCCCGGAACTCATACAACTTGTCGACCAGCCCCTCGAGGAAATCGCGGTCATGGGATACCAGTACGAGGGTGCCGTCATACCGCTGAAGCGCCTGCTTGAGGATTTCCTTGGACCGGATGTCCATGTGGTTCGTCGGCTCGTCCAGCGCCAGGAGGTTATACGGCTGTAGCATCAGGCAGGCCATGGCGAGCCGGGCCCGTTCTCCGCCGCTCAGTACGCTAACCCGCTTGTCGATATCTTCGCCGCGGAAGAGGAAGGCCGCCAGAATATCCCTCAGGCGGGTCCTGACATCGCCGACAGCGATGCGGTCCAACGTCCCGAACACCGTCTCACGGCCGTCCAGTACGTCTTCCTGGTTCTGGGCGTAGTAGCCGGTGACGACGTTGTGACCAATACGGGATTCACCTTCAAAGGGATCCAGTTCGCCGGTAATCACACGCATCATCGTCGTCTTCCCTTCGCCGTTGCGCCCGACAAAAGCCACCTTCTCTCCCCTTTTGATTTCGATGTCCGCTCCGCGGAATACGACTTTCTGGGGATACCCGACCACCAGGCCCGTACCTTTATAGACGACATCGCCCGCGCGCGGGGCCGGCGGGAATTTCACCACCAGCGAACTGTTGTCGGTCTCGTCGATCTCAATACGGTCGAGGCGCTCAAGTGCCTTGATGCGGGACTGGACCTGGTTGGATTTGGTAGGCTTGTAGCGGAAGCGGTTGATGAAATCCTCCGTCTTCTCGATCATCCGCTGCTGGTTCTCATAGGCGGCCGTCTGCTGGGCGATGCGCTCCGCCCGGAGGTTGACGTACTGGCTGTAAGAAACCTTATAATCGTGGATCTTGCCGAGCAGGATCTCAACGGTACGTGTCGTGACATTGTCCAGGAACTTCCGGTCGTGCGAAACGAGCAGGACGGCCCCGGGGAATTTCTTCAGATAATCCTCGAACCACTCGATGGACTCGATGTCGAGGTGATTGGTCGGCTCATCGAGGAGCAGCAGCCGGGGGCGCTGAAGCAGGATTTTAGCCAGTTCGAGCCGCATGTTCCAGCCCTGGCTGAAAGTCTCCGTATGACGGTCCAGGTCCTCGTCCCGGAACCCGAGTCCGTAAAGGACTTTCCGGCAGCGGACTTCCGGCGGCTCGCTGGTCTCCATGGCGAGGATGTCATTCAACTCGCCAAGCCGCACGATCAGATCTGCGTAAGCATCTGATTCATAATCCGTCCGCTCGGCCAGCCCGGCATTGATCCGGTCGATCTCCCGCTGGGCGTCCCGGAGGTGGTCGAAGGCCGTCATGGCTTCTTCGAGCACCGAAACGCCCTTCCGGTGGTCCATGATCTGGGGCAGGTAACCGATCGTCAGGCCATCGGGACGCTCGACGCGGCCGGCGGAAGGACGCTGCTCACCGGTAATGACACGCATCAGCGTGGATTTACCGGCGCCGTTCTTGCCGACGAGACCGATCTTCTCTCCGTCGGAGATATGAAAACCGACGTCGGAAAGGATTTCCTTCCCGCTGAATGCAACCGTCAGATTGTTGATCGAAATCACGCGTCCGCCTTTTGAAGGATGTCCAGAATCGCCTGCGGGCAGGGAACCGGCACGAACGTATCGGCGTTGATGAAGCCGAGGACCACCTGCCCTTCCGCGCAGATCTTTCCATCCTGGTTACGGACGGACTGCTTTACGTAGAGCTTGGCCAGCGGCAGCCTTTCGATGTCGGCCGTCACGGTGAGCGTATCCCCCATCCGGGCCGGGTGACGGAAGCGGCATTCTACGCTGATGATGGGAATCATGATATGATACTCCTTCTCGGCCACTTCAATGGGCAGTCCGAGCGACGCCATCATCCCATTGCGCGCGCACTCAAAATACCGGATGTAATTGGAGTGATGGACCACCCCCATCTGGTCCGTTTCGTAGTACCGAACCGGGAAATTTAGCTCAAAATGGACCATAACAAAAATGTTAATACTTTTAACAACTTTGTTTTATTTATTGTTCTTCAACACATTGAGCTGCGACGTCAAACTTTCGACCCGAGAGAGGGCATCCGCCTCCTTTTTGCGCTCATTTTCGACCACGGCGGCCGGAGCATGGGCCGTAAACGCCTCGTTCGCGAGCTTCCGGCGGACACCTTCGAGGAATTTCTTCTGATACTCGAGGTCCTTCTCCAACTTCGCGATTTCTTCCTCGACATTGACGAGGCCGCCAAGCGGAACAAACATCTCGAGCGTCCCGACGAGGAACGACACGCCGCTTCCACCTTCGCCGAAGTCGGAAACGATTTCGACCGAAGAGGTGTTGGCCAGTTTGGTCACCAGCGGGATGAGCCCGACCGGGAAGGCGCCTTTGACCTTGAGGGCAAGGGGCTCCTTCGGGGCGATGTTCTTCTGCTGCCGGACGGAGCGGACGCCGTTGATCGTCTCCGCCGCAATGGCGAAAGATTCCAGGACGGACTTGTCATATGTAAACGCCTTGGGATACGGAGCGTACATGATGGTCTCCCCTTCGGCCCGCGGTGCAAGATCCTGATACAGTTCTTCGGTGATAAACGGCATTACCGGATGAATCATCTTGAGAAGAGACTCAAAGAATGACAATGTCTTATCATAGGTCACTTTATCAATCGCTTCACCATAAGCAGGCTTTATGGCTTCCAGGTACCAGGAGCAATAGTCATCCCAGAAGAGCTTGTACGTCGTCATCAGCGCATCCGAGATACGGAACTTGCCATAATGGTCCTGAGCGGTCTCTATGGCCTGGCTGAGCCGTGCGCCGAACCACTCCACTGCCTTAACCGATGCTTCCGGTTGCGATGCGGAATCATCTACTTTCCAGCCTTTTATAAGCCTGTATGAATTCCAAATCTTGTTACAGAAGTTACGGCCCTGTTCGATTTGTGAAATATCGAAGAGGATGTCGTTGCCGGCACTGGAGCACAGAAGCATTCCGATGCGGACGGCATCCGCGCCATACTGGGCGATCAGGTCGAGCGGATCCGGCGAATTGCCGAGGGTCTTCGACATCTTGCGGCCGATCTTGTCCCGTACGATGCCGGTAAAATAGACGTTGGAGAAGGGTTCACGGCCCATGAATTCCTCTCCGGCCATGATCATGCGGGCAACCCAGAAGAAGATGATGTCCGGGCCGGTCACGAGATCGCTCGTCGGATAGTAATATGCGAGGTCCTTGTTGGGTTTGTGGTCTGGATGGCCGGGCATCTCGGGATCAAATACCGAGATAGGCCAGAGCCACGAAGAGAACCAGGTATCCAGCACGTCTTCGTCCTGACGGAGATCTTCGGCATTGAGGGAAGGATTGATGGCCCTTGCCTGCTGAAGCGCTTCTTCAGCCGTAGGAGCCACGACACACTGACCGTCAGGCAGGTAGTACGCGGGAATCCGCTGCCCCCACCAGAGCTGGCGGGAGATGCACCAGTCATGGGCATTCTCCATCCAGTGACGATACGTGTTCATATACTTGTCCGGAATCAGGCGGGTACGGCCGCTCTCGACGGTCTCGAGCGCCATCTTCGCAAGCTGGTCCATCTTGAGGAACCACTGGGCGGAGAGCCTCGGCTCGATGACGGCGTTGGTACGCTCGGAATATCCGACCGGCGAAGTATAGTCTTCTATCTTCAGGAGATTGCCGGCTTCTTCCAGCATCTTGACGATCTTCTTGCGGGCGACGAAGCGGTCCTCCCCTACGAGGATCTGCGCCTTCTCATTGAGGCGGCCGTGCTCGTCGATGATGTCGAGCACCGGGAGGTTGTGCCGCAGGCCGATCTCATAGTCGTGCACGTCGTGGGCGGGCGTAACCTTGAGGCAGCCGGTACCGAAGTCCATCTCGACATAGTCATCCTCGATGACGGGGATCTCGCGGTTGATCAGCGGGATGAGGACCTTCTTGCCCTTGAGCCAGAAATGCCGCTCGTCCTTGGGATTGACGCAGATGGCGGCGTCGGCCATGATGGTCTCGGGACGGGTCGTGGCAATGACAAGGTATTTGTCGGTCGGATGGCCCGCACCGTCGGAAATGTAGTATTTCAGGTGATAGAAGTGGCTCTTGGTGTCCTTGTGGATGACCTCGTCGTCGCTCACGGCCGTCAGGGCCTCGGGATCCCAGTTGACCATCCGGACGCCCTTGTAGATCCAGCCCTTCTTATAAAAATAGACAAAGGTATTGATGACGGCTTCGCTGAGCGCCGGCTCCATCGTGAAGCGCGTGCGGTCCCAGTCGCAGGAGGCGCCGAGCTTGCGGAGCTGCTTGAGGATGATGCCGCCATGCTCCTCCTTCCACTGCCAGGCGTGGGCGAGGAATTCCTCACGGGTGAGGTCTTCCTTGCGGATTCCCTGCGCCTTGAGCTTCGCGACGACCTTGTTCTCGGTCGCGATCGAGGCGTGGTCGGTGCCGGGGACCCAGCAGGCGTTCTTGCCGTCCATGCGGGCTTTGCGGATCAGCACGTCGTTGAGCGTGTTGTTCAGGACGTGTCCCATATGCAGGATGCCCGTCACGTTGGGCG
>CAMUZW010000148.1 GCA_947165305.1 uncultured Bacteroidales bacterium | reverse complement strand
GAAGTTTTGGACCGTGATCCTCGGGCTGCTGCTCGGGGCGGCGCCGGTTTTCGCACAGTTCGACCTGCCCGGAAACGACCCCGGGAAGACCCGCTGGAGCGAAATCCGGGGCGGGACGTACCGGCTGATCTATCCCAAAGGAATGGACTCCCTGGCGACCGGCTACTACAACGAACTGCAGCGGTTCACCATGCCGCTCGCCCGGAGCATCGGCTTCGTTCCCGGCTCCCTACAATTCGGCAAGACGCCGGTCATCCTCCACCCCTTCACGCCATACAATAACGGCTCCGTTGCCTGGGCGCCCCGGCGGATGGAACTCTATACGATGCCGGATCCATACGGATCCCTCCCGCAGCCCTGGGTTACCCAGCTGGCCGTGCACGAAGGGCGCCACCTCGCCCAGATGCAGTTCGGCTATAAGGGCGGCTTGAAATATCCCTGGTACGCCCTCGGCGAAATGTGGATCGGCGCCCTGACCGGCCTGTATCCGGATCCCGCCCTGCTGGAAGGCGACGCCGTCGCGGCGGAGACCGCCCTTACCCAAAGCGGCCGCGGCCGGACGGCGGACTTCCTCGAATACTACCATGTGGCCTTCGACACCGGTGACTGGCGCGACTGGTATCAGTGGCGCTACGGCTCCTACCGCCGTTATTCCCCGGATTACTACGCGGCCGGCTATATGATCGTCGCCGGTACGCGGTATTTCTTTAACGACCCGACCTTCACCCGCCGCTACTTCAAGCGGGTCACCGAGACGCCCTGGAAGCCGTTCTCCTTCCGCAAGACGATCATGAGCGCCTCCGGAAGGAAGTTCGGCGAATCCTGGCAGAAGATCATGCAGTCCTGGCGCGACATCTGGAAGGAAGAAGCCGCCGCCCGGGCGCCGTTCGACAGTCTGGAGAGGATCAGCAGGGAGCCGGTATTCCCGGCGGATTATGCCCTGGAAGCCTTCGCGGACGGCAACCTGTACATTACCAAAAGCGGCATGGACATCGGGTCGCAGCTCATCACGATGGAGAAAGACGGCTCGGAAAAAGTCATCCGGGCATTCTCCGACACGGAGAGTTCGCTCTATTTCGACCCCAACCGGCACCGGATGTATTGGTCCGAGACCGTGCGCGACCCCCGATGGGAGCTTGCCGGTAAATCCCTTATCCGCTATTTTTCCACCAAAGATCATAAGCCCCGCGACCTCACCCATACAGGACGGCTTTTCCATCCCTGCCCTTCCCCCGACGGAGAATACCTCTCCTGCGTGGAATATACTGATACGGGACGCAGCCTCATCCGGATCATCAGTGCCGAAGACGGCTCCACCGAATGGACAATTCCCGCGCCCGGCGACAATGAGCAGCTTACCGAGACGGCCTGGACGGAGGACGTTATCTATGCACTGGCTATTTCAAAGGACGGCTATACGCTATGGAGGCACGAGGCCGACGAGGACGGGCGATGGGAAGCCCTGACGGAGCCCGTCAACGCCAAAATGATGTATCTGGGGGCGGACGGGGACGACGTGGAGTTCGTCAGCGACCGCACCGGCGTCCAGGAGCTCTATTCCTTCGATGCCGAGACCGGGAAGACGGTTCGGGTGACCAACTCCCGCTATGGCGGGCCCGATTACGTACTCGACGAGGAGACGGATTCGCTCTATCGCACCAGCATGACGCCGAACGGGATGGCCGTCTTCCGCACCGCCGCCGAGGATCTGCGGCCGAAGGAAGTGCAGCTGACCGAGGTGCACGCCTACCGCGTGGCCGATAAATTGTCGCAGCAGGAGGACAGCCTGGCCGTGTTCTATCCCGAATCAGACCCCGTGGAGCCCTCGGAGCCGAAGAAATACGGCAAACTGGCCCACCTGGTGAAGTTCCACTCCTGGGCGCCAATCTACTTCGACTACGACGAGGTCTCTTCGATGAGCTTCGACTTTACGTACCGGACGGCCTCCCTGGGTGTGACGGGGCTCTTCCAGAACGAACTCGGCACGGCGCACGGATTCATCGGATATTCCGCCCACAAGAATCCGCAGGACCGCAGCCGCTGGAAAAATTCGCTCCACGGCCAGTTCAACTACACGGGCTGGTACCCGGTCATCAAGACGTCCTTTGACTTCAACGACCGGAACGCCATCCTGTACCGCTTCAGCAAGATTCTCACCGATGCGGATCCGCAGAAGTCCGTCGCCGGCGACATCCGGAAGGCGCCGCTCTTCAGCGGCAACATCGCCGTCTATGTCCCGCTGAGTTTCTCCAAAGGCGGCTGGCTCAGCGGCTTTATCCCGCAGGCGAAATACAACTTCACCAACGACCTGATGAGCACTTCCCTGCGGGAGCTTTCCTATCTGACGACGGTCCCGAAGGGCGGCCGGGTGCCCGTCTTCCACGACGGCGAGTCCGGACGCCTGATTCCGCTGCAGAACCTGACGCTTTCAGCAAGGGGGTACATCATGCGGCCGGTGGCGGATTCCAATGTCTACCCGTCCCTCGGCATCGGCGGGGATTTCGGCTTCTCTTTCCGCCCCGGGTTGTCCAGGATGTTTACGCCGGACGTGTATGCTTATGTCTACGGCTATGTCCCGGGATTCTGGCATACGCAGGGATTCCGCCTGTCGGCCACCTTCCAGCAGATGCTGCACGCCAAGGATCCGCTCCGGATCCGGGAAAACCACGTCCTGACGCTGCCGCGGGGGTTTGATTCTTCCGTTTCACAGTTCCTGACCGACGCACCCACGCAGGCCCGGCTCACCGTCGACTATGCCGTTCCGATCTACATCGGCGACATCTCGGTGATGTCCCCCGTCGTGTATATCAAGAACCTCCTGGTCGTCCCGCATACCGATTTCACCTTTGCGAAGGGCTTCCTCTTCTCGGCCGGCGCCGACTTCACCGTCGAGCTCGCCAACTTCCTCTGGTTCCCCTTCGACTGCTCCGTCGGATTCAGTCTTGACGTAAACGGCGGCACCCGCTGGAAAGAACTCAAGGCGGCCAGCGGCGGCAAGGATTCCCCCCTCCACCGCGTCTCCGCCGGATTTATTTTCTCAATGGATATTTAGCCTGAATCCCTTACACACCCAGCAATAGCGCCGGGGTGATGCCAAGGGCGGTACAGAGCAGGCGTGCGATGCGAAGCGTCGGTTCCGCCCGGCCGGTCACATAGTCATTGATCCGGGCCGGGCTTACGCCAATTTCCGCAGCCAGTTGTTTCTGGGTCATCCCCTTTTCTGATAATGACAATTGGATTAATTCTGCCACCGTAGGTTTAGCGATGGGAAAGTGTTCTTTCTCATAGGCCTCTACGATATCTGACATGATCATCAGTTCAATCCCTTCGGGGCTGGTAGCGCCTTTTTCTGTGTCCTCAACCAGCGGAAGAAGGGCCTCCACCCGTTTAAGGGCGAATTCATACTTGTATTGTTCGAAATTCGGTTTCATATATTGGCAGCATCTATCTGATCATATTCTTCATGGGTCCCGACAAAACGGATGAATACATATCCCATCACCAGTTTTATGACGACGACCAGGCGGTACTTATTGCCCCTTATGTTGAATACGTAGTGCTGGTTGCCCACAAAATCCACACTTCCGAAGTCCGCCTTTATATCAGAAAACGATTTCCATGCGGCATCTTCCGTGATTTCATACCAGCGCTCCAGGGCAACCTTGGCGTCTTCCCGTCCGGGTGTATCGTAAAACTCCCTCAGTTTCTTATGCGAAATAACTCTCATCTGAAGTTGCTGCAAAGATAGTTAGATATTTTGAAAAACAATATATTTTAAAGAGAAATATTGATATTTAAAATTTCTTCCTGCGACGATGATTCTTCTGTTCCTTCCGTTCGAATTTACACCGAACATTTCTATCTTCCAACGATTCTTCCCGGCCTCTTGTATGATTTTTATGTTTTCTGAAAAAATTCGCTGTTTTATTCATTCCAGGGTTTTTGTTTTTTTAGATGCAAAAGGTTATATTTACAAAAATATCGTTTTGATATGCCTTCTAAAGCCCTTGCCACCTGCGCTTCCTGCGGGAAGCAGTATGAAATAGAGACTATCCCCGCCGTCAATACCGCACGCAATCCGGAGTTGAAAGCGTCCGTACGGGACGGATCGCTCTTCGTCGGGCATTGCCCGCACTGCGGGGCGTCCAGCCTTGTCCTGTATCCGTTCCTGTACCATGATCCGGATGCCCGGCTCATCGTCTGGCTGCTGCCGGACGGGGCTCCGGGCTATGACGAGGCGGCCGTAGCGCAGATGTCCGCCCAGGTAGAGGCGCTGGAGGACTATACCGTCCGTCGCGTGACGACGGCCGGCGAACTCATCGAGAAGATCGGTATCGCCGACGCCGGCCTGGACGACCGCGTCGTGGAACTTTGTAAATTCGTTACCGCCCAGGAAATGGAAGAACGGATCCGGCCGGAAGGGCCGCTCCGCTTCTACCGCCTTGACGGGGCCGACAATGAAATCACCTTTACCTTCCCTTCCGGCGGACAGATGATGTCCCTCAACATCGGCTTCAACGTCTACGAAGACTGCCTCGGCATCCTGCAGCGCAACAGCGCCATCCTCGCCACCCGCGGCTTCGCCCGCGTCGACGCCGCCTGGGTGGA
>CAMUZW010000147.1 GCA_947165305.1 uncultured Bacteroidales bacterium | reverse complement strand
ACGAGCATATAGTCCGCGCCGGAATAGCGGCTGAGGATGGTGGCATATGTCTTATTGGCATTCTCCGTCTCGGGCTTGAAAGGGTCCGAACGGGAGAGGCTTTCGGTGCCGTAACCGCAAGTGTATGAGTCACCTACGAATTCGATGAGGCGGGGACGCAGGGGCTCTGCCTGCACCACGGGGCCGCGGGTGACGAAGCAGTGCAGGGTCGTCTTGCCCTGCTCGGCTTCAGTGCGCTTCTGGAGGGTGAGGTTATGCACACCCTTGCCTTTGATGCCGTCAAACAACACTATGAGGCTGTCACTGCCGAAGGTCGTTATCACCTTGTCGGGCTCGCAGGAAGTGTCTTTGTCCAGCCAGACGTTGTAATAGTTCTTCTTTGTGTCGGAGGCACGGAGGGCAATATATTTCCCCTCGAAGGCCACACGGACATAGACGCCCGTCCAGTCGAAAGAAACGTCATCACCTTTGGCCAGAGTCCTGCCAACCACGGTGATACGGGAGTCGGAAGCAGGGGTTACAATATCCGCCGCACGGGCTGAAAGACTTGAAATAAGGAGCAAAAACGCCAGAATTCTCTTCATAATACCGATATTTTTCCAAATTTAACCTTTTTTTCGTATGTTTGCAAAAACACCGCGACTATGGCCGATGAAAAGATAATCTTCTCGATGAACGGAGTGGGGAAAGTTCTCCCCCACAACAATAAAGTCATTCTCAAGGACATCTATCTTTCCTTCTTCTACGGTGCCAAGATAGGCATCATCGGTCTCAACGGAAGCGGCAAATCGACCCTCCTGAAGATAATCGCCGGCGTGGAGAAATCCTACAGGGGCGAAGTCGTCTGGGCCCCTGGGTACAGCGTAGGCTACCTCGAGCAGGAGCCGCAGATGGACCCAGAAAAGACCGTCATTGAAGTAGTTCACGAAGGCGTCCAGGAAGTGATGGACCTCCTCGCGGAATATAACTCCATCAACGACGCCTTTATGGATCCCAATCTCGACCCGGACAGGATGAACCAGCTCATCGAGCGCCAGGGCGAGCTCACCGAACTCATTGAGCATCACGGCGGTTGGGAGATCGACTCCAAGCTGGAAAGGGCTATGGACGCCCTCCAGTGCCCTCCTCCGGAGCAGAAGATCAAGGAACTTTCCGGCGGCGAGAAGCGCCGCGTCGCCTTGTGCCGCCTGCTCCTGCGCCAGCCGGACGTCCTCCTTCTTGACGAGCCCACCAACCACCTGGACACCGAAAGCATCCAGTGGCTTGAGGCCCACCTCCAGCAGTATAAGGGCACGGTGATAGCCGTCACCCACGACCGCTACTTCCTCGACAACGTCGCCGGCTGGATCCTCGAACTCGACCGCGGGGAAGGCATTCCCTGGAAAGGAAATTATTCCTCCTGGCTCGACCAGAAGACCCGGCGGCTCGCGATGGAAGAGAAGCAGGAATCCAGGCGGCGCAAGACCCTCGAGCGGGAGCTCGAATGGGTCCGGATGGCACCCAAGGCCCGTCAGGCCAAGCAGAAGGCCCGTCTCGGCGCCTATGAGAAACTGGCCGCAGCAGACACAAAGCAGAAAGAAGCCAACCTCGAAATCTATATTCCCAACGGACCGCACCTCGGCAACAAAGTGATCGAATTCCACGATGTCAGCAAGGCCTACGGCGACAAGCTCCTCTTCGAGCACCTCTCCTTCGTCCTGCCGCCCGCCGGCATCGTCGGCGTCATCGGCCCCAACGGCGCGGGCAAGACCACCCTCTTCCGCCTCATTATGGGTATCGAGCAGCCCGACAGCGGCAGCATCGAGATCGGCGACACCGTCAAGATCGCCTACGTCGACCAGCAGCACAAGCAGATCGATCCCGACCTCACGGTGTACGAGACCATCGCCGGCAATTCCGAATGGATCCGCCTTGGGAACCGCGACATCAATGCCCGCAGCTGGGTCTCGCGCTTCAACTTCAACGGCGCCGACCAGGAGAAGCTGTGCGGCATCCTGTCCGGCGGCGAGCGCAACCGCCTCCACCTCGCGCTCACCCTCAAGGACGAAGGCAACGTCCTCCTCCTGGACGAACCGACCAACGACGTCGACGTCAACACCATCCGTGCCCTGGAGGAAGGCCTGGACGGATTTGCGGGCTGCGCCGTCGTCGTCAGCCACGACCGCTGGTTCCTCGACCGCATCGCGACGCATATCCTCGCCTTCGAGGGCGACGGGCAGGTCTATTTCTTCGACGGCAACTACTCCGAATACGAAGAGAACAAAAAACGCCGTCTCGGCGACACCGAGCCGAAACGCTTCAAATACAAGAAACTGATGGAGTAATGAAGGGCTTGGGGAAGGTCATAACGGCACTGCTGACGGTGCTCATCCTCGCTTCCTGCGGCGCGACGCGTTCGCTGCAGGACGGCGAGTACCTCCTCAAGAAGAACAAGATCCTGGTGAACGACAAGAAGTTCAACGCCGGGAAACTGTCGCAGTACGTCCGGCAGAAAGCCAACAAACTGACCATTTCCCAGGGCTTCTACAACCTCGCCGGGAAAAAGGACAACAAATTCAACAGCTTCCTGCGCCGGATCGGAACGCCGCCGGTCGTATACAATCCTTCACTGGTGGACGTCTCCATCGAAAACATGAAGAACCACCTTACCTACCTCGGCTACTACGGATCCGAGATCGACAGCAGGATCAGCCTCAAGAAGCGGAAAGTTTTCGTCAACTACTATGTGACGCTCGGCAGGCGGTTCAAGATCAGCCGTATCGACTATGACCTTCCCCAGACCGGGACGTTCGTCAGCGACTTCAAGGCCGACAGGCGGAACGTCTCCGTCCACCCGGGCGATTATCTCTCGGAATCCTCCCTCGAGGCGGAGAGCGAGCGGTCGTCGGCCTACCTCAGGACGATCGGCTACTACGACCTTACCAAGAGCAACTATTCCTTCGTCGCCGACACCCTCACAGAGCCCGGCGTGGCCGCGCTCAAGATGATCATCAGCGGCGACCATATCCACAAGTTCCATATCGACAGCGTCCGCATCTCGCACCCGGACCGCATCAAATTACGGCCCAGGATGCTGGCCGGCCTCAACACCATCCGCCCCGGCGACCTGTACGACGAGAGGGCCGTCAACACGACGTATTCCCGCTTCTCCGCCATCCCCGTCCTGAACGGCGTCAATGTCTCCCTCGCCCCTTCCGGCGAAGACAAGGTCTCCTGCGACATCAGCCTCCAGCACACCCGCCTGCAGGGCTTCAAGGCCAACCTCGAGTTCTCCAGCAACTCTTCGGCACTGCTCGGTATCTCGCCCCAGCTGAGCTACTTCCACAAGAACATCTTCCACGGCGGCGAGATGCTCAACCTCAGTTTCATGGGGAATTTCCAGTTCAAGCCCAAGAGCGATATCCGCGCCATGGAATTCGGTGTCACGGCGCAGATCCGTTTCCCGGGCTTCATGGGTATCCCGAACCGTTCCGGTGCCAATATCCCGCAGACCGATGTCAATGCATCGTTCAACTTCCAGGACCGGCCGGAATACAAACGGACGATGATCTCGACCAGTTTCGGCTATACCGGAAGCCTCGGCAAGCGGTTCTTCTACCAGGTCTATCCTGCCCGGCTCGGTATCGTCCGCATCTTCAACATGTCGGATGACTTCCGCGACCTGGTGCTCATCAACCCCTACCTGGCCAGCGCCTACTCCAACCACTTCGACCTCGGACTCGGCGGCACGCTGTACTACACGACCGACAGCAAGCCGACGCCCCAGGGCTCCTATCATTACTACCGCCTTGCCGTAGACCTTTCCGGCAACCTGCTGAGCGCCTTCAACAAGACCATGAAGACCGACGCCAGCGGAGCGCATCTCATCTGGGGTATCCCCTATTCGCAGTACGTCCGGGCGGAAGCGCAAGTCGGCCGCACCTTCGTCTTCGGCCGGAAGGACGCGCACGCGATCTCATTACGGCTGCTGGCGGGAGCGGGATACGGCTACGGCAATTCCGTGTCTCTCCCGTACGAGAAGGTCTTCTACGCCGGCGGCGCATCGAGCCTCCGCGGCTGGCAGGCCCGTACCATCGGTCCCGGCAAGATGCCGATGGACCAGACCTTCCTCATTCCGAGCCAGATCGGCGACTGGAAGCTGGAGGCCAACCTCGAATACCGGTTCAAGATCTTCTGGAAGATCGAAGGCGCGACCTTCCTCGACGCCGGCAATGTCTGGGCCCTGCACAAAGGCTCCGGCAAGGAGGAGCGCTTCTCCTGGGACAGCATCGCGGCCGACTGGGGCGTCGGGCTCCGCCTCAACATGGACATCATCGTCGTCCGCGTGGACTTCGGCATGCAGATCCACGACCCCGTCACCGAAGAAAGACACGGCTGGCTCGGACCCGACAAATGGTTCCGCAGAGGCAACAACGCCTTCCACTTCGGCGTGGGGTATCCATTCTAGAAACGATACTTCAAGACCTTACCCATCATCATCCCCATGAAAAAACATTTATGTCTGCTACCGTTCGCGCTGCTTGCATCGGGCATCCTCTTCGCCCAGGAGCCGGACCTTCCGCAGGTATACAGCCCCAATGCAGCCGGATTGGGGCTGTATGGCAAAGTGCCGATAAGTTATTTTTCGGGATTGCCGCAGATTCAGATTCCGCTTATTCCCTTAAAGACGAAAGATGGTGACTGGAATTTTACCCT
>CAMUZW010000146.1 GCA_947165305.1 uncultured Bacteroidales bacterium | reverse complement strand
GCTTCCCCCTTCTTGCGGAATCGCGTAACTTTGGTTATCTTTGTGAGCTAAACCGGATATTTTGACACATGAACGATATTCTGCTTGAAATCCATAATCTGCACGCCTCGGTAGGGGAGAAGGAGATCCTCAAAGGGGTGGATCTGACGATCCGCCGCGGGGAGACGCACGCCGTGATGGGCCCGAACGGGGCCGGGAAGAGTACGCTCTCGGCCGTGCTGACGGGGCGTCCCGACTATACCGTGACGGAAGGGAGCATCCTGTACGATGGCAAGGACCTGCTGGCGATGACGCCTGAGGAGCGTTCCTGGGCGGGGCTTTTCCTGTCGTTCCAGTATCCGATCGAGATCCCGGGCGTGTCGATTTCGACCTTCATGAAAGCGGCGCTGGATGCCCGCCGGAAGGCCCTGGGCGAAGATCCCCTCAGCGGCGCGGCCTTCCTCAAGCTGATGAAGGAGAAGATGGCCTTCGTGCAGATGAAGCCGGAATTCTCCAAGCGGGAGGTGAATGTGGGATTCTCCGGAGGGGAGAAGAAAAAGAACGAGATTTTCCAGATGGCGATGCTCGACCCGGTGCTGTCGATCCTCGACGAGACCGATTCCGGCCTTGACGTGGATGCGCTCCGGATTGTCGCCGACGGCGTGAATGCCCTCAAGACCCCGGAGAAATCCATCATCGTCATCACCCATTACCAGCGCCTGCTGGACAGCATCGTGCCCGATTATGTGCATGTGCTCAAGGAGGGACGGATCGTGAAGACCGGCGGCCGCGAGCTCGTCGGCGAGATCGAAGCGCGCGGATATGATATTTTCTAGGCGATGAAGCGGTTTTATCTCTTGACGCCGGAAGGCCCGGAAGCGGTCTCGGAGCGGATTCCCCTCGGGGAAGGGGAGTCGCTGGAGGCCTGTGTGCTGGCGCTTCCCGGCTATAGCGGTTCGCTGAATCTGACGGTAGACCTGGAGGGACGCGGCGCTTCGGCCGAAATCTATGGAGCCTATCTCTGCACCGGAAGCGAGGATCTGTCGCTCCGGGTAGATATGAACCACAATGTGCCTTCCTGTCATTCACGGCAGCTGTTCAAGGGAATTGCCGGCGGGATGGCCAAGGCGGCCTTCCGGGGGCTGGTGAAGGTGGCAAAGGATGCCGTGCAGACGGAGGCTTACCAGGAGACGCACAACATTCTCGCCTCGGATGCGGCCCGGATCGAGGCCGATCCCCAGCTGGAAATCTACGCGGACGACGTGCAGTGCTCCCACGGTGCTACGGTGGGGCATCTGGATGAGTTGGCGCAGTATTATATGCGCTCCCGCGGCATTCCGGAGCGGGAAGCCCGGGTGCTGCAGATGATTTCGTTCCTCGCTCCGGTGCTGCAGCATCTGCCGGAGGAAGTCCGCAAGGATCTCACGGCCCGGGTGGAATCCGAACTCCGCGCGCTATGATTACCCGTCCCAATGTCAAGCTGAATCTGGGGCTCCGGGTGCTCGGGAAGCGTCCGGACGGCTATCACGACCTGGAGACGGTCTTCTATCCCTGCGATGCCTTCAGTGATACGCTCGAGATCATCACCGGGGATGACTACAGCCGTACTTCGGCCTCGCTCTTTGCGCGGTATTCCCCGTCGGAAACCGTCCAGGGCATCGAGGAGGACGGTTCCGTGATGGTCACGATCGCCCGCCGGGGCGGCGTGGACTGGGACCCGCTGAAGGATCTGACGGTGAAGGCTGTCCGCCTGCTGGCGGAGCGGTTTAAGCTTCCGGCCCTGAAGATTTTCCTGGAGAAGACGTCCCCCGTGGGCGCGGGCCTCGGCGGCGGTTCCGCGGACGGCGCTTTCGCGCTCCGGATGGTCAATGAGATCTGTGCACTGGGACTGCCCGAGGCTGATCTGGCGGCTTTGGCCGCACGGCTCGGCAGCGACTGCGCGTTCTTTGTCTACAACCGGCCCATGCTCGGGACGGGGCGCGGCGAGATTATGACGCCTGTCGATCTGGACCTCTCCGCCTACGAGGTGCGGGTCGTCGTGCCCGAAGGGATTGTGGTATCCACCGCGGAGGCGTACAGGGGTGTGAGGCCCCATCGTGACGGCGAGAGCGTCCTGGAGGTGGTTTCCCGGCCGGTGGCGGAATGGCGGGAGCGGCTGGTCAATGATTTCGAGACTTCTGTCTTCGCCCTGCATCCGGCCCTGGCCGAAATCAAAGGCGCCCTCTATGAAGAAGGCGCCCTCTATGCTGCGATGTCCGGTTCGGGATCAGCTCTCTACGGAATCTTCGGCCGGGAGAGCGGGGCCGAGTGCGGGTAGCGGATGCTTGTCCGACTGGCGGATTCCGTGTTCTACGGCCTTCCGGGCGGCCTTGACGATGCTCTGCTTGCCGTCTATGAGGCGGTCGGAATTCTTCTTGAAATGATCGAGCACTCCTTCCAGGTCTTTCTGGAGTTTTGCGTTTTCGCTGCAGAATAAGCCCACCCGCTCGACCATCATTTCGGCGCTCTTGACAATTTCTTCGATGTTTTCCATCTGCTCTTTCTGGACCCAGGCGGTGCGGATGAGCCGGAGGAAGGGGATCAGGGTCTCTTCGGTGGTGATCAGGACATTCTGGCCGAAGGCCTTGGCAAAAATCTCCGGGTCTTCCTGCTTGGCGAGCTGGTACGCGCCGTAGTTGGGGATGAACATGATGACGTAGTCGAGGGTCTTGCGGCCCTGCACGTATTTCTGATATTCTTTGCCGGTGAGTTCGCGGATGTGGTTCTTGACGGACTCGAGATTGCGGCGGGAGGCGTCGGCGCGGGCTTCGTCGGTCTCGGCCTCGAAGTAGTCCGAGAGGGCGCTCAGGGAGACTTTGGAGTCGATGAGGATGTCGGTGTCGTCGGGGAAGTGGAGGGCGAAGTCGGGGCGCATCTTCTTGCCGGATTCATCGTTCTCGATGCGTTCTCCGGCCTTGTCGCGGAGCCAGAATTCGGCGTCGTAATCGTGTCCTTCGCGGAGGCCTTCGGCCTGGAGGATGTTCTCGAGGATGGTCTCGCCGAAGATGCCCTGCATTTTGTTCTTGCCCTTGAGGGCGCTGGCGAGGGTCTCGGCCTTGCTGCCGATGACGTCGGTCTGTTCGCGGAGATTCTTGACGGTCTCGGCGAACTGGGTCTTGATGGACGAGCTCTCTTCGATGTGCATCTTTTTCTGGGCATCGAAGGCTTCTTTCATGTCCTTGATGTCTTTGTTGAGGCCGCTGGTGATGGCTTTCATCGTCTCTTCCGCTTCTTTCTTGAGCGCCTCTTCCCGGGCCTTGAGTGTCTTTTCGTTCTCCAGCGCCAGGGCGGTCCTGGCGGCTTCGATGGTCTTTTCCTGCGCCGCCTTGAGCTCTTCCAGGGCCTTCTCGTGGGCGGCGTTGCTGTCGGCGAGGGCTTTTTCGTGGGCGGCGTTGCTGTCGACGAGGGCTTTTTCGTGGGCGGCCCTTTCGCTTTGGCGGAGCAACTCCGCGGTATTCAGCTCGCCCTCCTTGCGGATGAATTCTTCCCGGAAACGCCCCAGCTCCTCCGTACGGGCCTGCAGTTCTCCGGCGCGCACGGCCGCTTCATCTTCCAGGGAACGGATCCGGCGGTCCCTGCGCCGGGCGCCCAGCGCCCATCCGAACCCCATGGCGACGATGACCGCCGCCGCTATGCATATGATTATGATCGATAGATTCTCCATACCGCAAAACTAACGAAAAAAACGATTCCCTGCAAAAGTACAGCTGCAAAAAGAACCTGGCGGCCCGTCACAAATCAACCGGATGGCTGTCGCAAGATCACGAAGGCAATAAAATCTACAAGCACCACGGGCACCACGGGCACCACGAGTGCCACAAGCGCCACGGGCGACAACGGCCCTGAAGATCACGGGCGCAATAAACGCAAACTGCGCTGCAGGACTATCCCATCCGCACATATCACTATCACCGTATGTCCCCGTGACCGCATGATCGCTTGACTACATGGCCCCGTTCCCACATTACCACATTGCCGCATGACCGCATGACCGCATGACCCCATGCCCCCATGACCGCTTGCCCCCATGACCGCTTTCCCCCATGACCACATGACCACATGACGCATGACTACATGACTGCATGGCCGCTTTACTACATGGCCCCGTTCCCACATTACCACATTGCCGCATGACCACTTGCCACCATGACCACGTGACGCATGACTACATGACTGCATGGCCACATGACCCCATGGGTTTATGATACATCCGGACAGAACTGGAAATTCGGAGGCCATGGTGAAGCCTGCTACAGGCTATTCTGGGGCCTGTTGCGATGGCCTCCGAGCCAATTTCGGGCCGGAGGCCAGCTTCACCATGCCCAGAGAACACTCAGTGGCCGCCCCCTATGGCCTCCGAATGTCAGGTTGACAGCACCTGTCTATCATAAGTTGGCGGTAGTGTGGATAGTAAGTCCTGTGGAGTGAGTTGGTATAGGTTGGGGTAGGTAGGAGCAGGTAGTGTAGGTAGTGTAGGTAGTGTGGTTATTGTCGGTAGTGTAGGTTGGTACTGTCTGCGGTGATGTCGGTAAGAGTTGAGGTGGGAATAATAGCTACGTAATGTCCGCTAAAAAATATAAACGTTCCTTGAAAGTATTGGAAATTAAGTAATTACGGTAGTATTTGAAGCGCGCCGATTTGAAACACTTACCTCGTTACGACAATGCTACAAAAAAGCCCCGGAGCAATGCTTCGGGGCCTTTGGGGTGCGCAGTGGGAC
>CAMUZW010000145.1 GCA_947165305.1 uncultured Bacteroidales bacterium | reverse complement strand
GCGGGATCCACGCGCGAAATAAACAGCGAAGGAATCAGCAGAAGCAGCATGATCGCCCCGTATGCGGCCAGGTCGGCCGCAAGGATCATCGGTATATCCAGATGGACGGGGACGAAGGAAACGACATAGTTTTCGGGATTGAGCTTCAGCAGGTGCGTTGTGCTCTGCAGGAGACACAGGAGAAAAGCGACGCCGTTTCCGATGGCCATCGCCTTCAGGACCAGCGAGGAACTGGCACGCAGGAAGACGGCGGCGATGGAGCGGTCCGTCATTCCGAGGGTCTTCAGCAGACCGATGGTAGAGATATTCCTGAACAGCAGGATCAGGAGACCGGAAATCATATTGAATCCCGCGACGAGCGTCATCAGGATCAGGATGAAGAGAACGTTGAAATCCAGCAGGTCCAGCCAGTCGAAAATCTGCGGATAGCGGTTCCGTGAAGTGACCGTCATCAACCGCTGGTCGCATTCTTCGGGCGAAAACATAAGCCGCGTACCGATCTCGTCCGACACGGCTTTGGCCCGGCTCCGGGCGGAGGGATCGAGGACCAGTTCATAGGAGGAGCACGCATCCCCCTCCCAGTCGCAGAGTCGGCGGACATCCTCGATCCGGGCCTTGACGATCAGGTTCTCGTTCAGGGCAAGTCCTCCGTCGGAAACGACTTCCCGCACCCGGAACTTGCGGACCTTCACCTTCTCGCCGACAAAATACGTCAGCATCTCGTCTCCCTCCCGGAGGCCCGTGATCTCTGAGAGCCGCCGGGGAATCGAAACACCGAGCGAAACGGTGTCCCCGTAGCCGGGAACGCCCTTGACGAGGACACCGTGGATGACATCTCCCTGCTTCACAATGCCGGAACGGACGGCAACCGGCCGCACCTCCCGGATGCCCGGGAAGGACCGGATCTCATCCAGCATCGGGGCCGACAGCACGGCAGGGCGTTCTTCGCCCGAAAGCCCCTGCCCCGCGGGCAGGATTCCGATATCCCCCGTCATGTCGGCGATGCCGTCCCGTATGGCGTGACGGAAGCCGGACGAGATGGACACCGCCATGATCATGACAAGGAAGCTGATCGCGATGGAGACCATCGCGACCGAGCCGTTGAAGCGGATCCTGCGCGCTATGAAGCGGGATGCCTGCATTACCAGATATGTACCCTTTCAGATTCGGGACGGAACATCGGATCGCCCTCCTGAATGCCGAAGGCGTCGAAGAACTGCTGGAAGTTCCGGATGGAGACATTCACGCGGTTCACGGCCAGGGAGTGCGGGTCGAGCTTGGTCAGACGGGCTTCCTCCTCAGGGGTGATGTTCTGGGCCCAGATATGGCCGTAGGACAGCCAGAAGCGCTGCTCGGCCGTGAAGCCGTCGATCGGCTCGGGATGGACGCCGTTCCAGGCATTCTGCATCGCCGTCCAGGCGATCGAGATACCGCCGTGGTCGCCGATATTCTCGCCGAGCGTCAGATGGCCGTTGGCATGCAGGCCAGGCTGGATCTCGACCGCGTCGAACTGGGCGGCGAGGACCTCGGCCTTCTCATTGAACTTCGCCTCGTCGGTCGGCGTCCACCAATTGGTCATATTGCCGTCCGCATCGAAGAGACGGCCCTGGTCGTCGAAGCCGTGGGACATCTCGTGGCCGATCACGACGCCGATTCCGCCGTAGTTGACGGCGTCATCCGCATCCGGATTGAAGAACGGAGGCTGCAGGATGGCGGCCGGGAAGCAGATCTCGTTGGTCGTCGGATTATAGTAAGCGTTGACCATCTGGGGCGGCATGCCCCACTCGGTCTTGTCCGTCGGCTTGCCGAGCTTGGACATATTGTCGGCCACATACCACGTCGAAGCGGCGCGGAGATTCTCATAGTAGCTCTTCGCCGGGTCGATGTCGAGGGTGCTGTAATCCTTCCATTTGTCGGGATAGCCGATCTTGACGGTGAAGGCATCGAGTTTCTCGTGGGCCTTGACCTTGGTCGTGTCGCCCATCCACTCGAGTTCGTCGATATGCTGGCCGAGGGCGGTGCGGAGGTTCTCCACGAGGGTCAGCATCTTCTGCTTGGAGCTTTCGGGGAAATACCGTTCGACATACATCTTTCCGACCGCCTCGCTGAGGAGCGAATTCGGAACGGACATCGCCCGTTTCCAGCGCGGTTTCTGCTCCTGGGCGCCGGCCATCTGGTGGCTGAAGAATTCCCAGGAAGCGGCATAGAAATCATCGCTCAGCGCACCGGCAGCGCCCTGCACGAACTGACCGAGCATGTAGTCCTTGAGGATGGCAAGGTCGGTTGAGACAAGCAGGTCGGAGAGGCCCTGGAAGTAGGAAGGCTCCGCGACGACGAGCTTCTCCTGGGCGGGGATGCCGCGCACCTCGAAATACTTGTCGAAGCAGACGCCGGGATAAGCGGCCGCAAGCGCCTCCGAACTCATCGGATTGTAGGCGGCCTGGAGGTCACGCTGCTGCACCCGTGTCCAGGAGATTTCCGCCAGACGGTCCTCTACGGAGAGGGCGTTGGCCGCACGCTCCGCCGCATTGTCGATGCCCGCGAGGGTGAATACTTTCTCGAGGAAGGCCTTGTATCCCTCCTTGAGGTGGGCGTTGGCCGCATCCAGATAATAGTCGCGGTCTCCCATGCCGAGTCCGCCCTGTCCGAGATACAGGATCTGGCTGTCGCTGTCCATCAGGTCGGCCTCGACATAGGCGCCGAACAGGCCGCCGTCGGCACCGGTATTGTCGAATTCGGCAAGCTTCGCGATCAGGCCTTCCTTGCTGTCAATCGCCTCGATCCCGGCGATATACGGCTGAATGGGTTCCGCAGCCAGCTGGTTGCGGGTCGTGGAATCCAGGGCCATCTTATAGAGATCGGAAATCTTCTGGTCGACCGTCCCTTTCTTGGCCTTCATCTTCGACATGCTGACGAAGAGGTCATTGAGACGTTCCTGGTTGCGTTCCGACAGGACGTCGAAAGAACCATAACGGGAAAACTCCGGCTTGAGCGGGTTCTTGGCCTTCCAGCCGCCCGCGGCGTACTGGTAGAAATCGACCTTGGGGCTCGCGGTCGTGTCGAGATCGGTAAGATCGATGGCTTTGACGACCTCCCTTCTGGGACCGCACGCCGCCATCACAACAAGCGCTGACATAAATAACAATACCTTTTTCATAAAATATAACGAATTGAATTACATTGCTTTTAACCGGGCCTCGGAAGAGGCTTTCTCCGTCGGGTTGTCGGAATACTGAATCAGCAGGGGAAGGTATTTCTTCTCGAGCTTCACGTTTTTCTCGTGACGGGCCAGCACGATGCAGTTGCGGAGGGCCGTCAGGTCGTCCGGATGCTTCTTGAGCACCTTATTATAATATTTAAGGGCGGTCTTGCTGTCTTTCTTGTACACCAGGTAGTAAGAACCCAGGTTATCGAGGAAGACCGGATCGTCCTTCCGGTAACGGAGCATCGCTTCCGAAAGCTCGCGGAATCCTTCGAAGCACCGCGGCGCGCCCAGTTTGAAGAGCGAATAGCAGTAGTCCTGCATGAAGGCCTGGAAGGCGGCGTCGCTCACGGGACCTTCCACGCCCGGGAAAGTCCAGGCCTGCTTCTCCTTATAAGTCTGCTGAACCAGACCCAGCAATTCCTGCATGGCCATGTCCGGACTCTCTTTCTCGTAGGACATCAGATAATTGATCCGGGCGAAACGGTAGTCCAGGCGCTCGGGACGGATGGCGATGGCACGTCCGATGGACTTGTCGGCCACCGAAAGCATGCTTTCGTCGAAGACGGTGTCCTCGAAGTAATTCTTCTTGACGCCGAGTGAATCCGTGTAGGGAATGAGCGGATCGCGGCCCAGGTAACGGTCCTGCGGGAGCTGGATGACCCGGGAGGACATCGATTTGGTCGAATAAAAGAGGAATTTTGCCTCCAGCATGCCGGGATCGTCCGGGAAATCCTTCTCCCATTTGCCGATGAGCGTCTCGACACCGAGGCCCGCCATGCCGACCTTCGCGGACAGGAGGTCATAACGGCTTTTGTATTCTTCGGCCGTCGTCTGCGCCGACAGGGAGATGCCTGCGAAGAGGGCGACAAGTGTGATAACAATACGTTTCATCATATATCCATTCTGATTCTGCGGTCTTTGGGGTGCAGGTTGTTGCACCTGGGACCGAGGTTCTTCACAAATCCGAGCGGAAGGCCTTTCCATTCCACGCGGAGGAGTCCCTTCGGCGCATCGGGAAGGCTGATTGCATCCCGGTGCAGGAAGGCAAGGGCCGTCTCCCGCCCAAGCGACGCAGTCGGGAAAGCGCCCGGAGAAAGCAGCAAGGAAAGTGCCAGGTCGGCCGACGGAACGAAATCTTTTCCTTTTATCTGGCCGATACAGGTGCCGACGGACAGCGGATTTGCCGGAAGAAGAGCCGCCGTCTCGGCAGCGATTCCTTCCGGGACAGCCACCAGCCCTTCCCTGCCGGGATAGACAGCACAGGGTTCCGAGAGCAATCCGGCACAGGGGACGGCCAGGCTCCGGGGCGGTTTCGGCAGACGGAAAGCGGCCGCAGGCGAGCACTTGCGGAGCGCGGCGACGAACTGTCCCTCCCCTTCCACACGGCCGGGCACGAAGAGATACCCGCCGCCGAACGCCAGGGCTTCGGAAAAAGGGAGTTCGGGCGTAATGATCTCCGCGCCCAGCGTCGAAGCGATCCAGGCGACATTGTCGCCGTTCTCCTCGGTATTGAGCGTACAGGTCGAATAGACCAGGATGCCCCCTTCGCGGAGGGAGGGCCACAGGTCGGATACGATCTTGCGCTGCAGGGCCGCATCGGCATGCACCC
>CAMUZW010000144.1 GCA_947165305.1 uncultured Bacteroidales bacterium | reverse complement strand
GGAAGCGACCTCTATGTGAACCCTTATCCGGGCGGTCAGACCCGTGAATATGTCATTCTCCGCGACTCGACCGGACTCGGCGGCATCTGGGACAATATCGCCAGGTCCTGGTGCCTCCCGCCGTCCCAGGTTGACAGGATGACCCTCGCCGCCTCCGAGATGCACTGCATCCGATCCATGGAAGGACGCCTCGGCGTGTTCTGCGAGGATGCAATGTACGATATCCTCGACGGCGGCGTCATCCCGCCGCTGATGTTCGAGCAGGGAAAATTCATTTACAGCACCAAGACCGGCCGGCTTAAACATATCGCAGTGGGCGTCGGCAACCGCTGGGGTATCATCGGCCCCGACGGATTCTTTCTCGTCCCGACCCGGTACGGCTCTGCCTCGGAAGCGGTCCGGGCCATTCCGGAGCGGAGCAAGTATCTCAAACCGACCGGGATGGCGGACTGCGATTTCCTGATGCGGAACATCGCCGGACTGGATGATACCGTGTTGCATTCCGACTGGACTTACCAGGATCCGGTGACCCACGTGCTCTGGTTTACGCTGAAGGAACTGCCTTGGTCGGGACCGTATTATTTTGTGCCGGAGACGGATCCTAAGGATGTCGCTCAGGCGCTGTCAGAGGGAATCACCCTGTCTCCGATTCTCTGTGTGTCCGACGGCCTTGTGACAGTAGCAGAAGCCGATTGTGCTTACGGCGATGTCGTCTTCGCGGAGGAAATTCGACCGATCTGGTGGATGGGCGAGGGGTTTCTCTGCCTTCCGCTTAACGACTGCGTGATTAAGTGTGCGAAGGAAGGAGAGCGCATCGCCCTCGGCAAGAAGATGGTTTTCTACGGTATCAAAAGCCCGTTCGGCTCCTACCACTTGGGCTATATCTTCAAGGGCGGCAGTGAATTCCTTAATGGCATATTCATCCTTAGGACCAACGGGGATGAGGTTGCTGGCGAAAGAGATGGCTGGTACATGGATTTGGGCGCGAATCCTGACCGTGGTCGGGATTTCATCCATGAGGAATATGTCCGCAAGGGAGGCGACTGCGGGACGGCCGAAGAGCAGAGCGAGTGGTTCAACAGCCGAAGCAAAGGCTTCCGCATGGAGGAGTTCTTCTACATCGCCTTCTATGACAATGAGAAAAAATCCCTGGTCCTCACTTTCGATGATCTGGGCCTTCCGGCAATGTATCTTCCTATGACGGCCGCTCAGGCGAATCAGGTGGAGCGTGAAGGCGGGATCTACGACAGGGGGGACTGGGTGTTTTTAGCGACCCCGTATCTTGATGAGGACCGGGAGATCCAATACAAAGACATCTATTTGAAGACCCCTGAAGGCAGGGAATTCGGAAAATTCGTACCTAGATAGTAAGTCATTATGAAAAAGATATCCATACTTCTTGTTTTGATGCTCTCAGCCTTTGCCGCGCAGGGCCAGAGCGCGCTCCGGCAGCTGGAGTCCATGGCCGGACGGTCGATCAGCAGCTTTAGTGTTCCGGATCCCGGTCCGCCTATGCTGGTGGAACGTGATTCCGATTCGTACAGCAGCAGTTCGTCCAGTTCCAGCTACAGTTCCAGCAGTTACACATCCTCGTACTACGAACTTGGGTCTGTGCTCGCTGACGGCCTGTTCAACTGGATTGATTCGCTCATCGAAAAGGCCCGGGAAAACCGGGCGCATAAGCAGGCCCTCAAGGCGCAGGGTGCTTCCTCCCGTTCCAACGCCACCAAATACACCCGGACCAGCAATTATAAGCTCAAGGACGTCAAACCCATCAATGCCGGGAAGACCCTGCAGGTCGAAAGCGGGGCGGCGGGGGATTATTCGGTCTACGCCAAGTACGACCAGAAGGGCAATCCCAAGTATGGCATCAAAGACGCTGCCGGGAAGAAATGGGTTTACAAGCCCGTCTCCGAAGGGATCAAGATCGTCGGCCTGCACGGCGCCACGGTCACCCGCGACGGCAAGACCGGCATCGTCGACCCCGTCACCGGGAAGGTGGTCGAGGCGCTCGACTACGACAAATACCGCGCATTCTGCTATCCGGACAGTCCCTCCAATATGGTGATCGCCCTCGGAAAGACCGCCCCGGACGGGCAGGAGACCTGGCAGATGTTCCACCCGGATGCGGACGGCAACTATGTTTCGGACGGCAAGACCTACTCTCGGGTCAACTTCTTTGAGGACGGTACCGGTCAGAAGATTATGTACCAGGAGCAGGGTGGTAAGGTCGGCCTCCTCAACGGAAAGGGGGAGCGCATCCTCCCGCCGGTCTTCGACGATCTTTCCAGTATCAATTATACCGTCGACAACGTGGCCTATTATCAGGCGAGCGTCAAGACGGATAGCGGGGCATCGCTCAAGGGCATCGTGGATGAGACCGGACGCAGCATCATTCCGTGCAGCTTCGACAAAGTGGACACCAAGTCCTTCGGATCCTACGGCATCAAGGTGGAGAGCGAGGGTAAGCAGGGCGTCTACGATGTGGATGGGTATCCCATTCTGCCGGCAGGCTTTGACAAGGTGGAACTCGACCATTTCTACGACGGGCAGAAGCACCGCGCCTTCTACCGCGGCTATACAACCGACGCCCATGGCAAGCAGATCAGCATCCTTACCGATACGAATGGCCGTCCGCTCACGGAGTTCGTCTCCGGGACGGCTTCCGCCGACCTGATCAAGGACCAGGCGGCGGATCTGAGGGAGTATCGGATTTAACCCTCTTCCAAGATGAGAAAATTGTTAGTATTATCGGTCCTGGCATTGCTCGGCATATTTGCCGCCGCGCAGGACCACCCCTGGCTGGAGAAGCAGGACTCTGCAACCCGCTCGATGCTGGAGATGTATGGCGCAACGGAAGAATACCTGGCGATGCAGGACCAGATGGATGCGATTATTGAACAGGCCGAACAGACGGAGAAGAACGAGCGCAGGACGCAGGCCGTCATCCTCGTCATTTCGCTTGCCGTCGCCCTCTGGCCGGTGGTGTCAGGCATCCGGACGTTCAGCAAGATAGAGAACAGGACCCGCGGCGGGATGCTCGTCGCTATCGGCATACTCCTGCTGGGCGCCGGCGTCCTCTTCGCCTTCAACTACGGCGCGCTGATGTTCCGCCACAAGGAGCCGCATCTATTCAATCTGATTCTTGCCTTCGTCCTCGTCATCGCGATTGTCGTGCTGGCCGTGCTTATGCTGAGGAAGGATCCGAAAAAAAATGAGACCCAAAAGTCAAGTAATAATGATAAGAAGTAATATGAAACGCCTGCTCATACTCATTCTCTCACTCTCGCTCGGGCTGAGCGTTGCGGCCCAGACAACCGGACAGAAAATTACCTTGTACATTGACGGTGTGCCCTTTGAACTCACCTGGGTCGAAAGCGGCTCAGTCACCGTGCCTGCACACACGGGCTACCGGACACTCTCTTGGGACACGGTAAAGCAGCAGTACTGGATTGATACGAAAGGAAAGCCCGAAAATCCGCCTCTGCCCAAAGTAACCAGGGAGGTGAAGGGATTCTGGATCAGCCAGCGACTGACCAAAGCGCAGGTGGCCCTTTACAACAACAAAGTGGCGCCGTCGGCCGATGTCTACAAGGAGCGGAATTTCCTCAACGAGGACAAGAAGAGTGCCTTCTTCTGCATTCGTTTTTTTGCTGATGCAAGCGGTTTGCCATTGAATATGCCGCTTAGGGAGGAGTGGCTTTATGCCCGGGGTGTGGGTGCCCTGCCAGATGTGGAAGAGGATGTCCCGGAAGGTATAGTCGGATGGCGGTTTACAAAGCTGAATGGGAAGGATGTTTATTATCCCATCTACAATGCGGCTGATCTGGACTGGCCCGCGCAAGTTATCACCTATAAAGAGCGGGATGCAAGCGGGAAACTCACGAATAACTTAAAAGGAAAGTGGAAGGATTACAGGCTTTGGACTGCTTCCGAGGCGTATGCTTCCTACAATGGCCGTCACGACTGCACGACCCGCTTCATCGTCCGCGACCTTCCGGCCGGATTTGGCGGTGACTATGTTTATGGCATTGTCCAGTCCGCCGGGAAGTACGGCTATTGGTGCAACAACAGGCTGGAGATTGACTGCGAATACGATGAGATTCAAAGCAGATCCACTTATCCCAATGGTTTGTTCTTGCGAAAGGGGAGCAAATGGGGCTTTTACTCTTTCGGCTCGAGAAAACTGGTTCCAGCCGTTTATGACCTACTGAAAATCGTGAAAGTTGACGACGCGAAAGCAAAACCGTACTTCAATGGAACCGGTTTCGAATTTATACAGGAGGGGAGGCGTGGTTTCATGGCACTGGATGGCAGGGTGATTATGCCCGCCTGCCTGCGAAGGGCGGATCTGGGGATGAATGTCTGGCTCCGCTATGTGGGGACCGCCTCCTATGATTACGCCTATGAAAAGAAGGCAGAGGCTCTTCGGAGCGTACGGGGCGAATTCGAGAAGACGGCCGATTTCAATGCCCGTCAGAAAGATCCTGCCTTGCAGGAGGCCTATGTTAAGGAACACATGCAGGGCTTCGAGCGCGAATACCTGAAGGGTGTTATCACGCAGACCCTTAAGGACAACAAGGACGTAATCGACCTTCGCTGGTGGGCTTATCAGGCCGATGAAGAGTTCTATGCCTTCTATTCCGCAATGACTCCATACGGCTTCTACAAGATTCATGTTCCCATTGCGGAGGCTGCCGCCTTCAAGGAATTCACGGAGAAGGCCGACAGTAAGGCGCTGCTGAAAACCTGCTATCTCTGTGTATGCAACGGTACTCAGCAGATTGCCCGCATAACCTTCACCCTGCCGGACGGAAAAGTGTATGAATACGTGAACCCGGACGTTACCCCGGA
>CAMUZW010000143.1 GCA_947165305.1 uncultured Bacteroidales bacterium | reverse complement strand
TTTGGACCGTATTTTGCTGGAAGGAGGATATGTTGATCCGAAGACATCGGTGCCTTCAACGACAATACTCCGCCGTATCTGGCTGACGAGAACCTCTTCCGCTTCGGCGGCAAAGAGTGGAACGAATCCTTCTCCGACGGCTTTATGATATTTCAAGCATTGTGATTCCTATTATTTTTGATTAAATTTGCTCATATTCTCTTGACGATATGAAGAACAAGTACATTGACCTGGTCGAGCAGACCTTTGATTTCCCGCAGGACGAATTCCGCGTGGAGGACGGGAATCTCTTTTTCAATGACATCGACGTGATGGACATTATCGAGCAGTACGGGACGCCGCTCAAGATCACGTATCTGCCGAAGATCTCCTCGCAGATCCAGCGTGCCAAACGCCTCTTCAAGGTGGCGATGGCAAAGGCGGATTACCAGGGATCGTATAATTACAGCTACTGCACCAAGAGTTCGCAGTTCGCCTTCGTGCTCGACGAAGCGCTCAAGAACGACATCCATCTGGAAACCTCCTCGGCCTACGACCTTGACCTTATTCGCGCGCTCGCGCGCAAGGGTTCCATCACCAAGAAGGGCACCTATATCATCTGCAACGGCTTCAAGCGCCCGCAGTACGTAAAGAATATCGCCGACCTGCGCAATGAAGGCTGGGAGCGGATCATCCCCGTGCTCGACAACAAGAACGAATTCGAGGATCTCGCCGACCTCATCAAGGAACCCACGATGCTCGGCATCCGCATCGCCTCGGAGGAGGAGCCGAATTTCGATTTCTACACATCCCGGCTCGGCATCCGCTACAGCGACATCGTCAGCTTCTACCGCAACAACATCGCCAAGCGGCCCAACTTCAAGCTCAAGATGCTCCATTTCTTCATCAACACGGGCATCCGCGACACATCCTACTACTGGAACGAGCTGTCGAAGTGCGTCAACCTTTACTGCGAGCTCAAGGCCATCTGCCCCGACCTCGACAGCCTCAACATCGGCGGCGGCCTTCCCAACAAGACCTCCCTGGCGATGGATTTCGACTACGAATACATGGTGGAGGAAATCATCAACCAGATCAAGTCCTACTGCAACGCGCACGGGGTGCAGGAGCCGGACATCTTCACCGAATTCGGCAGCTTCACCGTCGGCGAGAGCGGGGCGACCATCTTCAAGATCCTCGACATCAAGCAGCAGAACGACCGCGAAAAGTGGTATATGATCGACAACAGCTTCATGACCACCCTCCCCGACACCTGGGGCCTCAACCAGCGGTTCATCCTGCTGCCCATCAACAAGTGGAACGACGAATACCAGCGGGTCTTCCTCGGCGGCCTCACGTGCGACAGCCAGGACTTCTACAACGCCGAATTCCACGCCAACGCCATCTTCCTCCCGACCATCCGCAGCCGCCGGGAAAATCTCTACATCGGCTTCTTCCACACCGGCGCCTACCAGGAGGCCATCTCGGGCTTCGGCGGCATCAAGCACTGCCTCCACCCTTCCCCGAAGCATATCCTGCTCGACCGCGACGCCGAAGGCAACCTCACGTCACGCCTCTTCGCCCCCGAGCAGAGCGCGCAGGACATGCTGAAGATTCTCGGATACGATGTTTAACCTTTTATAATTCACGTCATGAAAAGATTAATCACTCTTGCTGCACTCGTGCTCAGCATCATCGCCTGCAAAAAAGAAGCTCCTGCCAGCAATTATACGGCAGACGATCTTGGCAGCACCGTCTGGGACGGGGAGTCCAAGATTGAGAACGTTCTCGAATCAAAAGAGTTATCATGTGAAATCTATCTTTATGAAGGAGGAAATGCCGAACTGAATTTCAGCTATTCCATGATGACAAAGGCCATGTTCATTGAAATGGCGAAGTTGTCCGGCACTTGGTCTGTCAAGAACGGAAAACTGGCCCTCCGGCTGACCAAAGAGGAGAACGACATGATCAAAGATCTGCCGTGGACCTTGACAGGCTTGTTCCTGGGCGAACCGACCGACGATGTCAAGAAAATGATGCTTGAAATTCCCGAAAGGGGTTCTGTCCTGCTGATCGGCCACAAATTCATCAAGATTCCGATTCCCCTCGAGCCAGACCCGCTGGAAGGAGGACATGACTGATCCTTCATGACCGCGAACGAGATCAAACGGGTCCGGAGCCTCCGGGAAAAGAAATTCCGGGACGAGAGCGGATGTTTTACGGTGGAGGGCGAAAAGCTCGTCGCCGAGGCAGTCGCATCCGGCTGGGAGATCGAATCGGTCTGGCGGCGGGACGAGATCGGAGAGAAAGCAATGGAGCGCATCTCCTCGCTCAGCAGCCCTTCCCCGGTGCTGGCCGTCGTCCGGAAGCCCGCAGCCCGCGAGCCGCAGCTACCCGCAAAAGGCCTTTTCCTCGCCTTGGACGGCATCCGCGATCCGGGCAACCTCGGAACTATTCTCCGCATCGCGGACTGGTACGGCATCGACGGCGTCTTTGCCTCGCACGGCACGGTGGACGTATTCAACCCGAAGGTCGTGCAGGCCACGATGGGCGCCATATTCCGCGTCCCCTTCCATTACACAGATATTCCGGCGCTCTGCCGGGCGTGGAAAGGGCCGGTTTACGGCACCTTCCTGGACGGAGACGACATCTATGGGAAAGGCCTGGAAACCGGCCTTGAGCGGCCTGTGCTCGTCATTACCGGCAGCGAGGCGGACGGAATTTCGCCGGAGGTGGCAGCCACCGTCTCCGACCGGCTTTACCTGCCTCCCTATCCTCCCGACGACCCCGGCAGCGAATCGCTCAACGCCGCCGTCGCCACCGCCCTCACCCTGGCGGAATTCCGCCGGAGAACCGGACGGGCCTGACCGGTTTTGCAGATAAGAAAAAGAATTCGTAACTTGCGACGTTCATTAATAACTAACGCATATGAAACATTTTAAACTTCTTGCCCTCGCGGCGCTGTCGCTTTGCCTGGTTGCAATCTCATCCTGCGAAAAGGCATTCTACCCGCTCTCCGTCGAAAAGCTCGTCGGCACAAAATGGGAAGGCTATGTTACCCTGGACGGAAACAAACAATACATTCTGTGGACCTTCACGGGCAACACGACCGTCGAATACGAAAACCACTCGGAACCGGGGAAAGACGCCACCAAGGACAGTCCCCTTCGTTTCAAGGTTAAAGGAACCTTCACGTACAACAACCTGCTGGACACCTTCAACGCAACCTTTGACGACAACTGCGGTTACACGCTGCTCGACTTCCCTTATACGGCGGAAGGACATTTCTTCCCGAATTCGCTTACTTTCGTGTTGAAGACCAAATCCGGATTAAAGACCGACGAGATCCTGCTCAAGTTGATCAGATGACAAGGATGCCGAAAGCCCTTGTTTACCAGGTGCTTCCGAGACTTTGGAAGGGAGGACGCTTCGTAGATTTCGACGAAGCGTCCCTCGCTTATGTGCGCGGCCTCGGGATGACGCACATCTGGTACACGGGGGTGATCGACCACGCCACGCGCCTGCCGGGTTACGAGAATGCTTCTGCAGCCTGTGTCAAGGGGACGGCCGGCTCGCCTTACTCCATCCGGGATTACTACGCCGTGGCGCCGTATCTCGGGACGATGGCGGACTTCGAGGCGCTGGTTGCACGGACGCACGCCGCCGGCCTGAAGGTCATCATCGACTTCGTCCCCAACCACGTGGCGCGGGAGAATGTCAATTTCGGGCAGTCCGACGACCGAAGTGTGCACTGGGCCCCGGAGAATGATTTCTTCTACTACCCCGGAGAACATCTCACGCTCCCGGGACCGTCTGCGGACTACGACGAATTTCCCGCACGGGCGTCGGGCAACTGCTTCTCCCCCGCCCCCGACATCAACGACTGGTGGGACACCGTGCGCCTCAACTACTGCGATTTCCATACAGGCACCTGGGACAAGATGCTCTCCGTGCTCCGCTTCTGGCTCGCAAAGGGCGTCGACGGATTCCGCTGCGACATGGTGGAGATGGTGCCCTGGCAGTTCCTCCGGTGGCTCATCGCGGAAGTCAGGAAAGAATTTCCCGAAACGACATTCATCGCGGAGGCCTACAACACGGACACTTACAGGCACTACCTCGAAACGGTCGGCTTCGACCTCCTGTACGACAAATGCGGGCTCTACGACACCCTGCGTGCCGTCACCTGCCAGGGCGCTTCGGCCGAAGGCATCACCCGAAACTGGCAGATGCTGCAGGACCTCCAGCCCCGGATGCTCAACTTCCTCGAGAACCACGACGAGCAGCGCGTCGCCTCGGCGCAGTTCGCCGGGAGCCCCGAGGCGGGCTACGCCGCCCTCGCCGTCTCCACGATGCTCACCGACGCCCCTTTCATGCTCTACTTCGGGCAGGAATGGGGCGAGCGCGGTGCCGCCGACGGCCGCACCGCCATCTTCGAGATCGCGCCCCTTCCCTCATTCCAGGCACCCTTCCCGTCATTCCAGGCACCCTTCCCGTCATTCCAGGGCTTGTCCCTGGAATCCTCCCCCTTCCCCCGCTACGCCGACACCCTCCGCCTGGCCAGGGCGCTGGAGGGCGCGCCGACCTACGACCTCTGCTGGTGCCAGGGCGAGGGCTTTGACCGCGGCCGGCACTTCGCCTGGCTCCGCGGCAGCACCCTGATCGTCGCCAATTTCTCCCCGGATGGTGCGGATATCACCGTGCGGATTCCGGAAGGAACACCCGCCGGAAGTTCGTCAACACAGACTTTACATGTCCACGGCCGCGACTTCATCCACTTCCGGATAAACTAACCGGCCAACAGGTTCAAATTGGTTCATTTTTATTAGACATCTAACTGATTTTCAGCTATTTACCAACCACCGTTAAAAAAGTGCATAATTCG
>CAMUZW010000142.1 GCA_947165305.1 uncultured Bacteroidales bacterium | reverse complement strand
ATGTCGATACACATACCCATTATTACGACGGGCGCTACGAAGGGAAAGGAGCCGAAGCCATCCGCCGCAGCCTGGAGGCCGGCGTCGGCCTGATGCTGCAGGCCGACGTAGACAGCCGCGAGCGGCCGGCCATGCTCTCGCTGGAACGGCAGTTCCCCGATTCGCTCCGGCACATGCTCGGCCTCTACCCGGGCAGCGTGCAGGAAAACTGGCGCGACGAGATCGACGCCTGGCTCGCCTGTCTGGACGGAAGCGTCGTCGCCGTCGGCGAGATCGGGCTCGACTATCACGAAGGAACGGACTGGCGGGAGACGCAGAAAGAGGCCTTCCGCGTGCAGCTTGAGCTCGCCGCCGCGCATGACCTGCCGGTCAACATTCACCTGAGAGATGCCTGGGAAGACCTTCTCACCATCCTCGAGGACTGCCGCCACCTTCACCTGAGGGGCAATTTCCACTGCTTCTCGGGCAGCTATGAGATCTACGAGCGGGCCCGCCGTGCGGGCGAATTCTCGGTCGGCATCGGCGGCGTCGTCACCTTCCGTAATTCCCGCCTCGCGGAGACCGTCTCGCGGATTCCGCTGGAGCACATCCTCCTCGAGACGGACTGCCCCTATCTGGCCCCCGTGCCCCACCGGGGCGAATGCAACGAAAGCACATACATCCCCTTCATCGCGGCGGCCGTCGCCCGCGCAAAGGGCATCGATACCGAGACGGTGGAGCGGGAAACCACCCGCAACGCTTTCCAACTTTTCGCACTATGAACCGCAAAAAGGCATCCATCCTCCTGATCTACACCGGAGGTACCATCGGCATGAAGCAGGACCCGGTCGACGGAACCCTGCATCCGTTCGACTTCTCGCACATCATCAGCGAAGTTCCCGAACTGTCCAAGTTCGCCCTGAAGATCGACTGCCATACATTCAGTCCGCTCATCGACTCTTCGGACGTCCAGCCGGGCCTTTGGAAGGACATCGCCACGCTCATCGGCCGCAAATACGACCAGTATGACGGCTTCGTGGTGCTCCACGGGACCGACACCATGGCCTATTCCGCCTCGGCGCTGAGTTTCATGCTCGAGAACCTCTCGAAGCCCGTCGTCTTCACGGGAAGCCAGCTGCCGATCGGCGCGCTCCGCACCGACGGCCGGGAGAACCTCATCTCCGCCGTCGAGATCGCATCCGCCCACGATGAGGAAGGCAATCCCATGGTTCCTGAGGTCTGCATCTTCTTCGACTATACCCTGCTCCGCGGCAACCGCGCGACGAAGGTATCTTCTGAGAACTTCAGCGCCTTCCGCTCCCCCAACCTGCCGCCGCTCGCCGAAGCCGGCATCAGCATCCGGTTCAACCGGCCGCTGATCCGCCGTCCCGGACCGGAAGCCCCGTCACTTATCGTCCACAGGGACCTCGACACGCGGGTATCGATCCTCAAGATCCACCCCGGGCTGACGCCCGAGGTCGCCCGTTACTTCCTCTGCTCACCCGGAATCCGGGCCGTCATCCTCGAGACCTACGGATCCGGCAACGCCCCGGCGAAGGGGTGGTTCCCGGAGCTCGTCCGGGAGGCCGACCGGTCGGGCAAGCTCATCGTCAACGTCACGCAGTGCCTCTCCGGCAGCGTGGACATGGATCTCTACGCGACCGGGAAGGTCCTCAAGGACGCCGGCGTCGTCTCAGGATACGACGCCACGACCGAGGCGATGCTCTCCAAACTCTTCTATATCCTGGCGCTCTCGCCCACCAAAGAGGACGCCAAGAAGCTCCTTGAAAAGAATCTCCGTGGAGAAATTTCAAAAACACTTTGATATAATCAAAAAAATTCACTATCTTGCCAAAGATTTGGCAGGCCTTCCTTGTGGCCGACCGGACCGGAAAACAATTAACTATTTAATACATTATTAATTAAATTCACTCAAAAACGATTATGAAAAAGTTTTTTGCGTTTTTGGCAGTAGCAGGCGCTCTGGCCTTCACTGCAAACTTTGCTTTCGCGCAGGATCAGGCTGCCGCACCCCAGGAGGAGACAGTAGCCGCTGACAGCACCGCTGCCGAGGCTCCCGCCACTTCCGAGGATCTCCTCGCCGGCAACCAGGATGTCCCCCTGCACCAGGCGCTCAAGACCAAATTCATCGAGGGTGGTGCCGGCTTCATGTCGCTGGTTATCATCTGCCTCATCCTTGGTCTTGCCCTTTCCATCGAGCGTATTCTCTACCTCGCATTCTCCAAGACCAACACCCAGAAGCTTCTCCAGAAAGTCGAGGATGCCCTTGCTGAAGGCGGTATCGAGAAGGCAAAAGAAGTTTGCCGTGACACCCGCGGTCCGGTCGCCAGCATCTTCTACCAGGGTCTGCTTCGCGCCGACCAGGGCGTAGACGTGATCGAAAAGACCATCGTCTCCTACGGCGGTGTCCAGATGAGCCTCATGGAAAGCGGCCTCAGCTGGATCTCCCTGTTCATCGCACTGGCTCCGTCACTCGGATTCCTCGGTACGGTTATCGGTATGATCCAGGCCTTCGACGCCATCCAGGCTGCCGGTGACATTTCCCCGAACGTCGTTGCAGGCGGTATGAAGGTCGCCCTTATCACCACCGTCGGCGGTCTCATCGTGGCCATGATTCTCCAGGTGTTCTACAACTACATCCTCGCCAAGATCGACAACCTCTCCATCGACATGGAAGACTCCTCGATCCGCTTCGTGGACACCATCACCAAATTCTACGAGAAGAAGTAAACCCTTTAAGCCATACCGATAATGGAGAAAAAGTTTTACGCAAAGCTGTTCAAGATATGCCTCTGGGTGCTGCTCGTCGCATCCGTCGCCCTGCTGTGCTATGTCGCTTTCATCGGCAAGTTCAGCGAGGGATCGGTTGACGCGCTCCTCGGTTGGGCATATGGCATGCTCGGCCTGGCTATTGCGGCAATCGTTTGTGTAGGCCTGTACATCACGGCCACCACAAACCCCAAGAACCTCATCAAGCTCGTCATCGTGCTTGCCGGGGCCGCCGCGCTCTGTGGTCTGGCTTTCCTGCTTGCCAAAGGCGCGCCTGCACAGGGCTATACCGGAGAGGTATTGCCTTCGCAGGGTACCCTCAAACTCACTGATACCGTTCTCAACCTCACCTACATCCTCGGTGGCACCGCCATCCTGTCGATCATCGTGGGCGAGATCATAATGGCTCTCCGCAGCAAAAAAGCATAGACTATGGGCAAGAAAAAAACACCGGGCATCAACTCGAGTTCGACGGCGGACATCGCGTTCCTCCTTCTCTGCTACTTTCTGATGACCACCACCATGGGTGATCAGGCCGGTCTGCAGCGTCGTCTTCCCCCTATTCCCGACAAGGAACAGAAGGCCGAAGACCAGAAGGTCAACCGTCGCAACATCATCATCGTCCGTATCAATTCGGCGGACAAGCTTTTTGCCGGTAACGAAGCCCTCGATGTCTCCCTGCTCAAAGACAAGATCAAAGAATTCATCGCCAACCCTGCCGACGACCCCAACCTGCCTGAAAAGGAAATGAAGCAGATCGAAGGACTCGGGAATTACCCCGTCTCCAAAGGCGTCATTTCCCTGCAGAACGACCGTGGTACCAGCTACCAGGCCTACATCGCCGTCCAGAATGAGCTTGTCAAGGCCGTCAACGAACTGCGTGACGAACTGTCCCTGCAGCGCTTCGGCCGCAAGTTCAGCCTGCTCGACGAAGACAAGCAGGACATTATCAAGAAGGCCATTCCTCAGAACATCTCTGAGGCTGAGCCGAAGGATGTCGGCGGCAAAAAGAAATAGGAGGATAAGCTATGTCTAAATTTGGTGGATCAAATGACAAGAGAGACGTTCCGGGCATTTCTTCCGGATCGCTTTCCGATATCGTCTTCATGCTCCTGTTCTTCTTTATGGTGACGACCCAGCTCCGGGAAACGGAGAACAAGGTCATTGTCAAGCTCCCGCAGGCGTCGGAAGTCGCCAAGCTCGAGCGCAAGGACCTCTCCTCCTACATCAACATCGGTACCCCGATCAGAAGCCTTCAGGGCATGTACGGAACCGACGCCCGTATCCAGCTGAACGATTCCTTCAAGACTGTGGACGATATCCGCGACTTCATCGCCGCCGAGCGTGACGCCATGAGCGAGGCAGACCGTTCCTATATGACGGTTGCCATCCGCGCCGATGAAGACGTGAGAATGGGTATTGTTACGGATGTCAAGCAGGAGCTCCGGAGGTGCTCCGCGCTCAAGATCATGTATTCTGCCCGCAAACCGGCCGAATAACATCATCCGATTGCTTTCAATTAAAGGATGTCTCTTGGAGGCATCCTTTTTTTTGTCTATCTTTGTATGATTTAGAGATTACGCAGTTTTTATGGAACAACTAAGAAGGACAAAAGTCAAGGACCTCCTGGCGTCGGAGCCCGGTGCCGAGGTGCTCGCAAAGGGTTGGGTCAGGACCAAGAGAGGCAACAAACAAGTCAAATTCATCGCGCTCAACGACGGGTCGACCATCAATAATATCCAAGTCGTCGCTTCGACGGACCTCTTCAGCGAGGATCTGATCAAGGATATCACCACAGGAGCCAGCCTCGAGGTACGGGGCAGGCTGGTCGCGTCGCTCGGCAGCGGACAGGCCGTCGAGATCCAGGCCACCGGCCTGAAGGTGCTCGGCACCTGCGACCCGATGCGCTTCCCGCTCCAGAAGAAGGATACCTCCCTCGAGTACCTCCGCAGCGTCGCGCACATGCGGCTCCGGACCAACACCTTCGGTGCCATCCTCCGCATCCGTCACGCCATGGCGTTCGCCATCCATAAATTCTTCAACGACAAAGGCTTCGTCTATCTGCACACGCCGCTCATCACCGAGTCCGACGCAGAAGGCGCAGGAGATATGTTCCAGGTAACGACACTTGACCTCACGAAGGTCCCTGTCCACAACGGAAAAGTCGACTTCAGCAAGGATTTCTTCGGAAAGAAGACCTCCCTGACCGTCAGCGGCCAGCTCGAAGGCGAGCTCGGCGCCACGGCCGTCGGCGAGATCTACACCTTCGGACCGACCTTCCGCGCCGAGAACTCCAACACCCCGCGCCACC
>CAMUZW010000141.1 GCA_947165305.1 uncultured Bacteroidales bacterium | reverse complement strand
GTCGATTCGCATGTCACCATCGGTTCCTGCGCCCAGGTCGGCAAGCACATCCATATCTCCGCCTCCACCCAGATCGGCGGCGTCCTGGAGCCGGCCGGCGCCCTGCCCACCATCATCGAGGACGGCGCTTTCGTGGGCGGCAACTGCGGCATCTACGAAGGCACCATCGTGCAGGAAGGCGCCGTGATCGCCTCCGGCGTGATCATCACTTCCTCCACCGCCATCTTCGACGCCACCACCGGCGAATTCATCCGCCGCAACGAGGACGGCCGCATCGTCGTCCCCCGGAATGCCGTGGTCGTCAGCGGCTCCAAACCCATCGTCCGGGACGGACAGCCCCTCGCGAGCGGCGTCCACCTCTACTGTCCCGTCATCGTCAAATACCGCGACGACAAGACCTCCGGTTCCGTTCAACTTGAAGACCTGTTAAGATGATTCCCGATATCTCCCAAAGGGCGCAGAACATGCCCTTCTCCCCCATCCGGAAGCTTGCCAAATACGAAGAGGCGGCCCGCCGCAACGGCGTCCACATCTACCACCTCAACATCGGCCAGCCCGACATCAAGACCCCGCAATGCGGCTTGGATGCCATCAAGCACATCGACCGCGACATCCTCGAGTATAGCCCGTCCCAGGGGCACATCTCGCTCCGGACCAAGCTCGTGAGTTACTACGCGGAGTACGGCATCGACCTCTCCCCCGACGAGATCATCATCACCGCCGGCGGCTCCGAGGCCATCATGTTCGCCTATATGGCCTGCCTCGATCCCGGCGATGAAATCATCGTTACGGACCCTTCCTACGCCAACTACATGGCCTTCGCCATCAGCTGCGGCGCCGTGGTGAAGAGCGTCAAGACCAGCATCGAAGACGGTTTCCGCCTTCCCTCCGTGGAGGAATTCGAGAAGCAGATCACCCCGCGCACCAAGGCCATCCTCATCTGCAACCCCAACAACCCGACGGGCTATCTCTACACCCGCAAGGAGATGCTGCAGATCCGCAACATCGTCCGCGACCACAACCTATTCCTCTTCTCCGACGAGGTCTACCGCGAATTCATCTACACCAAGCAGCCCTACATCTCCGCCTTCCACCTCGAAGGCATCGAGGAGAATGTCGTGCTGGTGGATTCGGTGTCAAAGCGCTACAGCGAATGCGGCATCCGGATCGGTGCACTGATTACCAAGAACCGCAAGGTCCGCGAAGCCGTCATGAAATTCTGCCAGGCCCGCCTCAGCCCGCCGCTCGTGGGGCAGATCATCGCCGAGGCCTCGATTTCGACGCCCAAGGAATACCTCGCCGACGTCTATGAAGAATACCTGGACCGCCGGAATTTCCTTATTGACGGACTCAACAAGATCGAGGGCGTCTATGCCCCGACGCCGATGGGCGCATTCTACGTGATGGTCCGCCTTCCGGTGGATGATGCGGAAAAATTCTGCAAATGGTGCCTCACCGACTTCCAGTGGGAAGGGTCAACGATCATGATGGCCCCCGGCGCAGGCTTCTATACCGACCCCGGTGAAGGACGCGACCAGGTCCGGATGGCCTATGTCCTCAACAAGGAGGACCTTGCCAAGGCCCTTGCCGTGCTCCGCAAAGCCCTGGAGGAATACAATCATTTGATGTAATTGCCGACGGGGATTCCCCGGCGCACGAACGTCTCCGCCCGGCCCTTTGCGTCGACGACGGAGCAGATGACGTCTGCCGTATAGGCCGAGGGTTCGAACGCCATGGCGGAAGCCAGGGCCGTCCTGAGGGTAACGCCTTCGGCGAGACGGACCTCCCCTGTCACCGTAACGGATGAGACTCCTTTCACAAACACTAGATCGGAGCAGAATCCCTGCGCGACCTTTTTGCCGTCATTGTATAGGATGGCGCTCACGTTGCGGAAACTCCGCTCCGAACCCGTATTGTTGACCTTGACCGTCACCGTCCCGGAAAGGGATCGCAGCGAAGCAGGCCGGATCGACTGGATGGAATAGCCCGCCAGGCCGAGGCCTGCGAGCGGATTATGCGGCGCAGGTACCGCCAGTACGGTCGACATGACCACCAGCGAAAGAATCAGCGCGATGATTTTTTTGCAATTCATTCTGCAAAAATATGGATTTTTCCGTATATTTGAGGGTTAAAGGATCGATTATGAAAAAATTATTTACGGTTATCGCGTTTTCGCTTCTCATGGTGGCGGCCTTCGCCCAGACGGGCACGTGGGTCGGCGTCAAGAACGTCCGGATCGAGAAGAAAAACAAGTATTGCGTTTTCATGGTAAAGGCCGAATATCCGTTTATCGAAGAGCACATCACCTCGCAGGCCATCCGGGAATGGATCAGCGAGACACTCGGCGGTTCTTATACGGGCGACCTGATGGATTATCAGAAGATGCTCGAATTCTACGCCGATGAGGCCATCAAGGAGTATTCCGGCCCGGATTACGCCGGCATGGTCGCCGAACTCGGCCCTTCCGAGCGGATCTTTGAGTTCAAACGCGGCTATGAGAACAGCCATATCATCTCGTACAAGATCGGCGGGGAGCTTTACTCATCCGGCGCCGCGCACGGCATGCCGATCGAGACCGCGACGACGTTCCGCAAGAGCGACGGAAGGCGTTTTACGTGGGACATGTTTACCAAAGACGGCCTCAACCGCCTCAAACCCATCCTCGTCAAGAAACTCCGGACCGAATATGGCGACGATACCTTCTTCAAGGTTCCCGACGCCTCCGACCCCGAATTCGAATTGCCGGACATGAATCCCTATTTCGCCGAAGGCGGCCTCGTATTCTCTTATTCGCCTTACGAGATCGCGCCTTACTCGGAGGGATATATCACCGTCACCCTTCCCCTGACGATGGTCAAGGGAATGCTCAACGGAACCGGTCTGACCTTTATTTCTGCCTTGTAAAGACCTGGATCGGGCAGCCCGTGAAGTCGAAGTGCTCACGGATCTTGTTCTCCAGGAAGCGCTTGTAAGGATCTTTTACCCACTGCGGCAGGTTGCAGAAGAACGCGAAGGACGGCGTCCGGGTCGGCAGTTGGGTCACATATTTGATCTTCACGTATTTCCCCTTCCAGGCCGGAGGGGGATAATTTTCAATCTCCGGGAGCATTACGTCGTTGAGCTCGGAAGTGGCGATCTTCCGGCTCATGTTCTCCGAGACATGCGCGGCGGCGTTCAGCACGTCGATGATGCGCTGCTTGTTGATGACGGAAGTAAACACGACAGGTACGTCGTCGAACGGGGCGATACGGGCTTTCAGCGCCTTGATATAGTCCCGCATCGTGTTGGATTCTTTCTCGAAGAGGTCCCATTTATTAACGACGACAACGCAGCCTTTGCGGTTTTTCTGGATCAGGTTGAAGATGTTCATGTCCTGGGCCTCCATGCCGGTGGTGGCGTCGATCATCAGGATGCAGACATCGCTGTGCTCGATGGCGCGGATGGAACGCATCACGCTGTAGAATTCGAGGTCTTCGTTGACCTTCGCCTTGCGGCGGATGCCGGCCGTATCGACAATCATGAATTCGTGGCCGAACTTGTTGTAATAGGTGGAGATACTGTCGCGCGTCGTGCCGGCGACCGGCGTGACGATGTTGCGCTCTTCGCCCAGCAGGGCATTGGTGAGGGAGGACTTGCCCACGTTCGGACGCCCGACGATGGTAATCCGGGGGATGTCACTGTTCTCATCCTCTGCCGCATCCTCTTCGGGGAGCACCTTCAGGATCTTGTCAAGAAGGTCGCCCGTACCCGAACCGTTGGCGGCGGAAATGCTCTCCACCTCGCCCAGGCCGAGGGAGTAGAACTGATAGACGTCGTACATTTTCTCGCCGCTGTCGACCTTGTTGACGCAGAGAACGACCGGCTTCTTGCTCCTTCTGAGGACGTCAGCGATTTCGGCATCGTAGTCGGTGATGCCCGTCCCCGCCTCGACGAGGAACAGCACGGCATCGGCCTCTTCGATGGCAATCATCACCTGGCTCCGGATCGCCTCTTCGAACACATCGTCCGAGTTGGAAGTATATCCGCCAGTGTCGACGACCGAGAACTCACGGCCGCACCATTCGCATTTGCCGTAGTGACGGTCCCGGGTCACGCCCGCCGTCTCATCCACAATCGCCTGCCGCATCCCGACCAGGCGGTTAAAAAGGGTGGACTTCCCCACATTGGGCCGTCCCACTATCGCTACAAGTGCCATCGCTGTAATCGTTTAAGAAATTGCGTCGCAAAGTTAGCAAAAATTCCGCAAACGGCCGCCCGAATCGCCCGGGCTCCGTCACGAAAAGGCCTGAAACGTGCTTAGCCCCCGTTTGCAGAGAGGGGCTCCGTCACGAAAACGGCCGAAACGTGCTTAGCCAGTTAGAAGAACTTCGCAACGTCCTCCAGCGGCCGGCGGTCGGGGCGGGAGGGCTCGGAGGCACGATAGCCAAGGGCGATGACAGCCATGACCGTCTCACTCTCGGGGATTTCGAACGCGGAGCGGAGCGCATCGCTGTCCCTCATGCCCATAATGAGGGTGTCGAATCCCATCGCACGGGCCTTCAGGATGAGATATGCATTGCTGAGGCCGTTGTCGTAGGCGCCCCAGCCGTCTCCGATTTCATTGGTCCGTGCCCCCTGGAAGAAGCCGGATTTCCCCTTCTCGAAGGTGGACACGATGAATACGGGCGCCTCGGCGACCCGTTCCTTATTCCGCCCGATCATTTCCAGGATGGCGGCACGTTTCTCCTCCGACATCACGACATAATACTTCGTAGGCTCCTGGTTGGCCCAGGAAGGGGCCTCCTGCGTGGCGACAAGCAGGTCGCGTACCTCCGCCTCGGAAATGGTCTTGGACGGATCATAACTGCGGACGCTCCTGCGGGAGGCGAGGACTTCGTCAAACGCCACCCCACCCTGCTGCGGCGCCTGGGCGCACGAGACGGCAACCATCAGGCCCAGAAAAAGTTGTGCGATTTTTCTCATATTGAAATACATGTTTTTCATCTGTGCAAAAATAGCGATTTTTACGCGACGATTCAAATCTCGGCCAACTCGCACGGACCCGGCCGGCTCGCAAGGGAGGATTCAGCTGGCACCCAACAATCACCTGCCACACCA
>CAMUZW010000140.1 GCA_947165305.1 uncultured Bacteroidales bacterium | reverse complement strand
CTGCTTTCGTTCTTCTGTCATTTCGTATCTATATTATCTTTATCTGAAAGTTCGTTTCGCAATGTCTGTAGTGCTTTGTATAGCTGCGCCTCAACGGTCCGGCGGGATATGCCGTAATATTCCGCTATTTCCACGCTCTTCATCCGCTTCCGATAGTGCATGATAAAAATCTCGCGGCACCGGTCCGGCAGCTGTTCAATCTGCGCTGAAACCGCCTCCAACAGGGCTTCTTGCTCTCCGACAGTACGTCTTGAGGAGAAATCAATCTCTTCCTGCTTCATCAAGTACAAAGCTTCTCCCTCAAAACGCGACACCGCCGCCTGATGTTTAAGCCAGTCCCGGCAGGCATTGCGGACACTACGGTAGAGATAGGCCCTGCGGGTCAGTCCCTCAGGAATGTCCAAGAAAGCCCTGGAACTCTGCCAAAGCCGGACGAACACATCCTGCACCAGATCTCCAGCCACATCCTCAGCCACAAAACGGCGGGCATACGACAGAAGCCCAGGAAGGTTCTCCCTGTAGGCCGCTTCGAGCCGATAGAGTTGTTGTGAGGATGTTACCATTTTATTCACTGCAGGGCTGCCAAAAGGATTTGCTCCATTATATCGTAGCCATTACTGTCGGGATGGACACCGTCGCTGTGATACCCGTCCTTGAAGGTGCCGTCTGCATTGGCAAGCGGCGTGTAAAAGTCTATATACCCGTAACCTTTTGCGGAGGCTAATTCTCTGTATGCTTTGTTGGTCTCAATGATCAGTTCCTGCGGGGAAACCGCTCCGCTTTGAGATGCATTGCAAGGCAGAATGGAAGAAATATAAACCTTTGCTCCTGCATCCGCTGCTTTCCGGGCCATCTCTGCCATATTGGATATAGCAGATTCGCTGCTTTCCCAGGTTTGCACGCGTGTCAGATCGTTCGTTCCTCCTTCCAGCACGACTACTTTCGGTTTATAATACAGGACACTTCCATCAAAACGCTCCAGCATCTGATCTGTTGTCTGCCCGCTGACCCCGCTGTTGACAATTCCATTATCCGTAAAAAAAGAAGGATGTCCGATACCCTCGGTGTCCCAGCGATCAAAAATACTGTCACCAATCATTACGCACCAAAAACCCTCGGCAGGAACAGGGGTCTGATATTCATAAGCTCCAATATCCGGGGCCGCCCCGTTGCGGCGCGGAGCCCCGCCGACATCCAAAACCATAAACCCGAACAGGGCGGTATTTCCCTTGTCAATAAGCATTGTGGCCTTATCTGTCAAATGATAATCCCCTTCGGAAAAGTCTACAAAAATAGGGTCACTTCCTGCAGGTATCTCCTGTAACCCCTTGTTGCGACCATTACCGTTTGGATCGTAAGATGCGTGTAGACGGAGACCGCCTGCGCGGACAGCATTGTTCATCAACCAGGTATACTGATGGTTGATATACATCTGAACCGCCTCGGATGCATCCTTGCTTTTGGAATAATTACCGTAAAGCAGACAATTTTTGATAGTCCCGTTCTGATTGATGTAGAGGCCCGAAGAATTGCCGCCGTCAGCGGCATCGTAATTCTTGACGATGGTGCAGTTGACAATGGAAGCGATGCCATTGGACAGAATGCCCGAAATGCCGCCGCCGGTTGCCGTATTTCCCTCGACCATCAGGTTGGCTACCTGCGTATTTCCATAGAGGCGTACACCGCCGGCATTCTTTGAAGAATTGCGACGAACGATGCAGTTGAACATCGTCCCATTGGTGTTGCTGGCTGTACTTCCGCCGTGCAACTGGATTCCGCCGCCCACATTGTCGGGAGCCTCATTGTCCTCTATCGTGCAGTATTTTACCAGCCCTTTTGAATACACGCCTCCACCGGCATTCTGTGCAAAGTTGTCGTGAATGCGGCACTGCGTGAGGATACTTCCTTCCGCCGCCCAGACTCCACCACCCTGGGAAGACCCGCCCTCAGACCTGTTATGATGGATGTTGCAGTTCTTCAGCACACCGTTTTTCCGGATATAAGCACCGGCGCCGTTCTCCCCATTTAACTGGCCGCCCGTAATGGTCAGATCCTTCCATGTCGTCACCTCGTCAAAATCGGTTTCCTGGATAAGGACGCGGCCCGTGCCGACAGTCAGGATGGTCTTGTCGCCGCTTCCTTTCACGTCAATCCCTTCAATCATTTTGAATGGGCCCGTAAAGGTACCTTCGGTCAGGAAAAGCGTCTTGATTCCTTCCGGAATATCTGCCAGAATAGCAGACAAGTCCTCCCCCTCCTGCACCTTCAGGACAGTCGGATCATCCTGCTCCTCAGGGATGACAGGTTCCTCCGGATAACCCGGATCTGGTTTATCCGACTGCTCGTCGGGAGGGGTTGGAATTTCCTGACAAGACAAAAAGGACAGCGCCACTGCCGCCCAAAACAATAAGTTTTTCCGCATGATTTGTATCTTTGTTGTCGATATCGGTCGTGTTATCTATAATATAGACGACCAATCTGCGAAAATACTTATCATCAAAAAGCAGCAAGACGCTCACTATCGCTGCGACTATACCGCCACGGGGGCTTTGATGCCGGGCCAGGGGTCGTAGCCTTCGAGGGTGAAGTCTTCGTACTTGAAATCGAAGACCGATTTGACGTCCGGATTGAGGCGCATCACGGGGAGGGGCCTCGGCTCGCGGGAGAGCTGGAGGGCCACCTGCTCGAAGTGGTTCTGGTAGATGTGCGTGTCGCCCGTGGTATGGATGAATTCGCCGGGCTCCAGGCCGCAGACCTGCGCGACCATCATCGTTAGAAGGGCGTAGGAGGCGATATTGAAGGGCACGCCGAGGAAGACGTCCGCGCTGCGCTGATAGAGCTGGCACGAGAGCTTCCCGTCCGCTACGTAGAACTGGAACATCGTGTGGCAGGGCGGCAGCGCCATCTTCGACACTTCCGCCACATTCCACGCCGAGACCAGCAGGCGGCGGCTGTCGGGATTGTGCTTAATCTGCTCTATGACCTGCGAAAGCTGGTCGATGGTGCCGCCGTCCGGTGTGGGCCAGGAGCGCCACTGATGGCCGTACACCGGCCCCAGGTCGCCGTTCTCGTCGGCCCATTCGTCCCAGATCGAGACACCGTGGTCCTTGAGATACTTGATGTTGGTATCGCCCGCGATAAACCACAAGAGCTCGTAGATAATCGACTTGAGATGCACCTTCTTGGTGGTCAACAGCGGGAAACCCTTCTGCAGGTCGAAGCGCATCTGATAGCCGAAGACGCTCTGGGTGCCGACGCCGGTGCGGTCGTGCTTCATCACGCCGTTGGCGCGGATATGCCGGAGCAAATCGAGATACTGCTGCATACTACTTCACGCTGAACGCCCAGATGATGGCGGATTCATATTTCTCGCCCGGACGGAGCACCACCGGCGGGAAGTCCGGCTGGTTGGGGCTGTCGGGGAAATGCTGGCACTCGATGGCCACGGCATCGTAGTCGAAATAACTGCGGCCGCATTTGCCCTTCGGGCTGTCGGAGAGCCAGTTGCCGGTATAGACCACGGCGCCGGGCTGGTCGGTGATCATCTCCAGGCAACGCCCGCTGGCCGGATCATAGAGCTCGGCCGCCGTCTGGAGCTGGCCCGGCTGTGCACCGTCGATGACCCAGCAGCTGTCGAAACCCTTTCCGAACTTAATGGGAGGATAGTCGCTGTGCAGGTCCTCTCCGATGCGTTTCCCGTTCTGGAAATCCATCGGCGTCCCCGCCACGGGGATAATCTTGCCGGTCGGCGAAAGGAATTCATCCGAATCCACATATTCCGAGCAATTGAGCTTGAGGATATGGTTCTCGATGCTGCCGCTGCCCTCGCCGGCGAGGTTGAGGTAGGTATGGTTCGTAAGGTTGACCACCGTCGGCTTGTCGGTCTCGCCCGTGATGGTCAGCTTGAGGACGTTGTCTTCGCTCCACTCATAGTGGGCGACGGCCTTGAGGTTGCCGGGATAACCCATCTCCCCGTCTTCGGAGAAGTACATGAATTCGACGGCATCACCGACTTCGCGGCCTTCCCAGACCTGGTTGGAGAAGCCTTTGGGACCACCGTGAAGGTGGTTGGGGCCGTTGTTGAGGGGGAGGGTATAGACTTCCCCGTCAAGGGTGAATTTCCCGCCCACGATACGTCCCGCCACGCGGCCGGCGATCTTGCCGGCGCAGGGGCCGTCGGCGAAATACGAAAGCGGATCGGGATAACCGATCACGACATCCGCGATCTTACCGTCACGGTCGGGCACGCCGATCGAAACGACGGCCGCGCCGACATTCGTCAGCACGACAAAGGCGCCGCCTTCGTTCATGAGGGTCCACTTGAAGATTTCCTTTCCGTCAGGGGTCTTGCCCCACAGTTCTTTGGTGAGTTTCATAATATGCGGTTGTTTTGTAAATATGCCAGGATCCGCTCGGCCGGGGCGTCTTTCAGGAGGACGGTCTTGTCGGCGTCGAGCAGATACATCGACGGGATGGCGCGGATGTGATAGGATTTGTCGGTCTCGGCCTTGGCGATGGCGTCTTCGTCGGGATTGACCTCAACGAGGGCGAGTTTGCCGGAGGCGATCATTTCGGGAATTCCCTCCATCGCATCGAGCGCCGCGTGGAGTTCCCGGCAGGCCGTGCATTCGGGGTTGCCGAAGATCAGCAGGATTTTGTCCCCCTCCACGCTATAGAGCGAACGGACGCGGCCGTTCTGTGTAAACAGGAAGTCGGCGGCCTTCGTCCCCACGGCATTGAGCGCGCATTTCTCCGCCAGGTAGGCGTAATGGGTCCGGAGGCTGTCGGGGGTGGCCTCCGATGCCGCCATCTTACCGGCCAGGTGGCCGAAGAGGTCTTCGTTGCGGACAGGAGAATTGGGGTCGTAGAGATATTTCTCCACCTTCTCCAGGACAGGTACGGCTTCCTCCTGCGGAAGGACGTCCAGGCGTGCCGCCAGTCCGGCGACGGCCGTACTCCCCTGGGAAGGGGACAGCATATCCAGCAGGGAGGTCCAGGTCCCGACGGCCTGTTCGAAGGAAGCGCTGTCGAGGTCCGAGGCCTTCTCAAAAGCCTCCCAGAAATGCTCCGCCAGCCAGGCCGCCCGCTCGGAAGGGTCGGTTATCACACCGGGAACCGTCACCGTCGGGAAGTCCTTCAAAGCGGGACCCGCAGGCGCAGGCTGCACCGGCTTTCGCCCGAAGCAGGATGCCACCAGGGCACATACCAGTAT
>CAMUZW010000139.1 GCA_947165305.1 uncultured Bacteroidales bacterium | reverse complement strand
ATCTTTCATTTGCATTCAAAAAACTGCTAAAACATTCAAAAAACATAAAAATCTGTATTTCAGGAGGATACAGATTCCACGGACAAGCCGCGGAATGACATTGAAGGAGAGCCCGGAACGACACCCCGACCTGGCACGTTTCGGGCGGTTTTGTGACGGAGCCCCGGTTCCGGCGAGGGGGCTAAGCACGTTTCGGGCGTTTCTGTGACGGAGCCCCGGTTCCAGAGAGGGGGCTGAGCACGAAAAGGGCTGTTTCGTGACGCGGCCCGCCTGGAGAGGGCGGGCGGAGGGCATCCAGAGGGCCTATTTGTACCTGGCGAGGGCCTGGAGCTCGGAGGTGATGCGGATCTTGTCGATGATCGCGCAGACGAGCTTGAAGGCCCGGGAATCGCGGGTGTAGACCGCCGGCGTGATGAAGCTGGCACGGCCCTGGCGCTGCAGCTTCTGGGCAGCCGCCCGCTTCGACGGATCATGCGGGTTAAAGACCGCGATCGCGCTCCCGCCGAACATCGTAATAATCTTCATCGAAGGAACATCCGTATCGCCATCGCCGAAGTAGATCATATTCGTAAACGGAATCCGTTTGTCCTCCTCCGCCGTGCTCTCGTTGACCCGCTTCGAATCGCGGGACGAGAAGATACCCTTATTGATCTTGAAAAGGAACTGCGTCTTCGCCGTATAATCCACCGCGATGCCCGGCCACTGCGCCTCGCCCTTCTCATCATATATATACGTGCACGCGAAGATATGCTTGAACTCCTTCGCGATCGGGCTCCCCTCGATGATCTCCTTCAGCCCCGACGAATTGATATAATGCTCGATCCGCACCCCGTGCGCCGCACCGTATTCATTCACATTCTTGAACCACTCCCGGACACCTTCAAACAGCTTGATATCCTTCCCGAAAGCGCGGAAGTCGCTCTTGCGCAAGATGATTCCTTCTTTTTTGGCATCATCGAACATCAGTTTCATATAGGCGAGCACGTTGCTGGCATCCTGCCCGATGGCGATGCCGTCCGACATCTTCCAGAATTCTTCCGGGGTCTTGCCGATGGCCTGGATAAAGCCGAATTCCTGCATATTGCCGGGGGAGAGGGTGCCGTCAAAATCGTAAATCAGGGCAACGATGGGTTTGCGTCTCATAATTGTTACAAAATTGCTACAAAATCAAAAATTATTGTTAAATTTGTAGGCTCAAACAAATAATGGACAAAGATATGGAAAAATATCCACATTACCTTGAAAGACTCCAGGAAGCAACCCGGAAATATTGGGACAAGCCGGCACTGAACACCATCGGCGGCGACTCCTTCACCTACGCCCAGATGGCGACCTCCATCGAACGGTTCCACGTCGTCTTCGAGTACGCCGGCATCAAGAAAGGAGACAAGATCTCCCTCTGCGCCCGTAACGGCGCCCGCTGGGGCTTCGCTTACCTGGCCGTCAATACCTACGAGGCCGTGATCGTCCCGATCCTCCCGGACTTCACCATCGACAGCGTGACAGGGCTCGTGAACCACAGCGACAGCATCGCCCTCTTCACCGACAGCGACCGCTGGAAGAAGATGGACATCGCCAGGATGCCCAACATCCGCGCCGTCTTCGCCGTCGACACCTGGGAGCTTCTCTTCTGCAACGACGAGAAAATCCGGTACGCCTACGAGCATCTTGACGAACTCTTCGCGGCCAAGCATCCGAACGGATTCGGCCCTGACGACGTCGTCTATCCGACCGACAACTGGGACGACCTCTCCACCATCAACTACACCTCCGGATCCACCGGCGACCCGAAGGGCGTCATGCTGACCTACCGCAACTTCTCCGCCAACGTCGACTACAGCCAGCGCAACGTCCCGGCCGGCGACAAGATGGTCTCGATGCTCCCGATGGCCCACATGTACGGCCTCGTCATCGAATTCATCTACCCGCTATGCAACGGGACCTCGATCTACTGGCTGGGCAAGGCACCGACCCCGGCGACCCTCATGAAGGCCTTCGCCGACGTGAAGCCCTACCTCCTGATCACCGTCCCGCTCGTGATGGAGAAGATCTACAAATCCAAACTCAAGCCCGTGCTGGACAAGCCTGCTATCAAGTTCGCCCTCAAGATTCCCGGTCTTCGCGGAATTATCTACAAAAAGATCCGCACCGGTCTCGAGCAGGCCTTCGGCGGCAATGTCCAGGAATTCATCATGGGCGGCGCGGCTCTCAATCCCGAGGTCGAACGCATCTTCAAGAAGATTAAATTCCCGTACCTCGTCGGCTACGGCATGACCGAAGCCTGCCCGCTGCTCGCATATGAGCACTGGACCAAGTATGTGGCCGGTTCCTGCGGCAAGGCCGTCGACGTGGCCGAGGTCCGCATCGATTCCGAGGACCCGCAGCACGTGGTCGGCGAGATCCAGGCCCGCGGCGAGAACATCATGATCGGCTACTACAAGAACGAAGAGGCGACGGCCAATGCCTTCACCGAGGACGGCTGGCTCAGGACCGGCGACCTCGGCGTCATCGATGCCGAAGGCAATATCTTCATCCGCGGCCGCAGCAAGAACATGATCCTCGGCCCTTCCGGCCAGAATATCTATCCCGAAGAGGTCGAAGCGGTCGTCAACAACCAGCCGTACGTGATCGAATCGGTTGTCGTAGACCGCGGCGGACTCCTGGTGGCCCTCGTCTATCTGGACGAAGTCGCCATCGCGAAGGACCTGCTGGATGCCGAAGCCGTGTCGGAAATCCCCGAGAAGATCAAGCTCGGCGCCAACCGCCTGCTTCCTTCCTACAGCCGGATTACGGCCGTGGAGCGGCAGGAAAAGCCCTTCGAGAAGACTCCGAAGATGAGCATCCGCCGGTTCCTGTACAAATAATCGGCTGCGCCGGCAACGTTTTGACAAAGAATTGCATCTAATATATGCGACGGTCCCGCAAGGCCGTCGCATCACATTCAGATAGAAATGAAAAAAGCTCTTGTTACCATCCTTACCGTCGTCCTTCTGTCGGCAGTTTTCCCCAGGAAAGCGGCGGCGCAGGACTGCCCGTCCCTCTTTGAGCTCGACCTGTTTACGGGCATTGCACCCACACCTTACCTCGAGTCCAACAACTGGTGGCGAATCAATGAGTGGGGGACCCTGGCCGGCCTGTACGGCCCTCAGTTCGAGGATGCCGACGACCCGATGATCCCTTATGTCGGCCTCCGTTTCGGCTTCCGCGTCAAGCGCTGGTTCAAAGTCGGGGCTGATCTGGGCTGGAGCGGCATCTTCTACCGCCAGCACATGTCCGAAGGCCAGGACCTGAAGGAAAATATCCACACGATGACCCTGATCCCGAAGGTGACGTTCTACTTCGCGACCTCCCGGTACGTCTCCGCTTATGCAGGTGCCGGTCTGGGCGTGCGTTATAATCTCCGGCAGGGAGAAGTCCGCGATATCCGGAACTTCCGCGCCGTGGAGCCCGCCTGGCAGATCACGCCGATCGGCATCACGGTAGGGTACCGCGTGCCCGGCTTCGCCGAACTTACCTTCGGCAAGGATGTAATGGGTATCAAAGTCGGTGTCGGATACAGATTCTAAAGAATGACAGCCATGAAAAAATTGCTTTTACCGATATGCGCCATCCTTGTCCTGGCGTCCTGCTCCAAGTCGGATTTCCGCGGAAGCAGTGAGATCCAGAGCGGGAAATCCCTCTATATGCAGCGGATGGTGGAAGTTTATTTCACCGACCATCTGCGGCTGATGGAGAAGGCCCTCCTCATCGACGACCTCGGGGTCGCCGGCAAGAACCTCGAGTCCTTCAAGACCGACAACAACTCCATCTGGGAGGTCGGCGCCCTCTGGCAGGACGGCAATGCCGTCCCGGCCCTCAAAGGGGCTACCATCGAGCGGCTCCAGGAAGACAGCACCTGGGTGGTGAAACGGGATGCGGAGGCGCTTATGTGGATGCATTCCTTCCCGACCGAGAGCGAAGTCGTTCTCCGGATGCGCCCGACTGCGGAAGATGCCCCCAACCACGAGTGGGACCTCAGCGTCGTCAATCTCGAACGGACCGAGAACAAGGGCTACAAGGCCATCGTCCATACCGAGGAGCCGGCAGAATTCCGCGTAGCGGACAGCAGGGATGCCTGGGGTTCCTGCAAGGGGAAATTCTGGATGACGGTTCTCCTCAATGACAAGGAAATCGACCATGCCGTGCTGAGCTACAACGGTGGCACGGAAACGGCGGTTTTCTTTAATAATTTGTGACAAATTGGCAGATTTCCTGTAAAGGAACGCAGTTTGATGAACCAGATGCCGGTCGGGAAGCGATTCCCGGCCGGTATTTTTGACGATATATAAAGGTTCAATATTATGGCAAAGAAACTCAGCAAGGGACAGATCGGCGTAACCACCGAAAACATCTTCCCGGTTATCAAGCAATTCCTCTACAGCGATCATGAAATCTTCCTCCGCGAGCTCGTCGCGAATGCCGTGGATGCCACCAAGAAAATGAAGGCCCTGGCCCTCTCCGGCGACTGCAAGGAGGAGCTCGGCGACCTCAAGGTCCGTATCGAACTCGATGAGAAGAAGAAGATCCTTCGGGTCATCGACGAGGGCATCGGCATGACCGAAGAGGAAGTCGACAAGTACATCAACCAGATCGCCTTCTCCTCGGCAGGGGAGTTCCTCGAGAAATACAAAGACCAGATTGGCAGCATCATCGGCCACTTCGGCCTCGGCTTTTACAGTGCGTTCATGGTCTCGAAGAAGGTCACGATCGACACGCTTTCCTGGCAGGAGGGCGCGACGCCGGTGAAATGGAGCTGCGACGGCTCGCCGGAATACGAGATGGAGCCCGGCGACAAGAAGGAGCGCGGCACCGTCATCACCCTGTATCTGGATGACGACAGCGCGGAATTCGCCGAGAAATCCCGCATCGAGGGCCTGCTCAACAAGTATTGCAAGTTCATGCCCGTTCCCGTCGTCTTCGGCAAGGAGCAGGAGTGGAAAGACGGCAAGTACGTCGACACCGACAAAGACAAGGTCATCAACAACATCGAGCCGCTCTGGGCCAAGGCCCCGTCCGAGCTCAAGGACGAGGACTACAACAAGTTCTACCGTGAGCTCTATCCGATGAAGGAAGAGCCGCTTTTCCACATCCATCTGAATGTGGATTATCCGTTCAACCTCACGGGCATCCTGTATTTCCCGAAGATCAAGGAGCGGATGGCGGTCGAGCGCAACAAGATCTCCCTCTACTGCAACCAGATGTTCGTCACCGACCATGTAGACAACAT
>CAMUZW010000138.1 GCA_947165305.1 uncultured Bacteroidales bacterium | reverse complement strand
TTGCTCTTGAGGAGGTTCCAGCGGATGAGGTCGGCCTTGCGGAGGAACTCGCCGCAGAACTCAAGGGCGCGCTCTTTGATGATGGCATCGAGGAAGGTCTCACGGGTCAGGCTGTTTACGTATGCTTCAGCCTCGGCCTCGTGACCTTTGTAAGCGCGGGAGCGGACCTGGAGGAGGTAACCCTTCGCATCCTCGGTCTTACCGAGTTCGTTGGCGATTTCGGCCGCCATCAGGAGCACGTCGGCATAACGCATGGAGATCGGCTTGATGCCGTCGTCGTTACCGCCTGTGTAGGGAGATTTGGTCATCCATTCGAAGCGGTATTTGCCGAAGTACCATTTGGCGCCGCCATTGGGCAGCTCGCGGTCTACGCCGTCCGTGCCTTTCTCCCAATGCCAGGGAACGCAGGTGATGTCGCGGCGGACGTCGTTGGCACCGTATTTATAATACAGATAGGGAAGCGGACCCGCATCGCCGCCGCGCTTGCCTGTGCCGACCCAGGCGGTACCCGTGTCGTTGGAGACGGCGAAGTGGTAGTTCCAGCGGCCGCGGCCGTTGGAGAACGGATAGGCCCAGAGGACCTCCTTGCCGGCGGTCATATCCATATTGTTGAAGTCGCGCCAGAGCTGCTCGAAGTCGACCAGGTGGTTGCCGGAATGCTGGATGCAGTCTTCCAGATAGCCGAGGGCCTTGGGGTAGAGGGCGCCGGGCTGGAGTTCCGGATCCGTAGAAAGACGGATGGAGCCGGGGTCTCCGGTGCCGACCTTCCCCTCTGCAGGACGCATCGCGTAGCCGGAGGCGGCCAGGGCGAGGCGGGCATAGAGTCCTTCCGCGAAGGCGCGGCTCATACGGCCGGTGCTTGCCGTCGCGGCGTTGCCATTGGGCCATACAAGGTAAGGAATGGCTTCTTCAAGGTCTCCGAGGATCTGCTTGTAGATGACGTCGCGGTCGCTCTTATTGAGATAGATGGTCTCCGGGGTGACCGGCTCGAAGCGGGCCGGGACTTCGCCGTAGGCCTTCATGAGGTCGGCGTAGAAAACGGCACGCAGGGTGAGGGCTTCACCGAGGAGGTAACGCATGTCGGCGTCGTTGGTGACGTTGCCATAAGTGCGGATTCCCTTGATGGCGAGGTTGATACGCTCGATGCCCGTGTACATCGCGGCGAAAGGACCTTCGCTCACGTTGAGTTGCTTGTTGTTGACAGCGCAGTCGTAAGCCGCCATCTCGAGTTTTCCTTCGCTGTAGGTGGTCGTGGTATAAGCCTCGATATCGGTATTGAATCCGTACCAGGGAAGGAAACGGGAACGGTGTCCGTTTGTCATTCCGAAGGCGGCGTAAGCGCCCAGGATATCGTTCTCTGCGAGCGTATAGTTGGAGAAGACGACAGATTCGTCGAAGGACGACTGTGTCTCGGTGGTCAGGTCGATGCAGGAAGTAAGGACTGCCGCAAGACCGAGGGCGGTAAGAATTCTATAGAATGTTTTCATCATCGTACCGTTTAGAAAGTAATGTTAATACCGCCCACGACGCCGATGCTCTTGGGGTATGCGGAGTAATCCACGCCCGGAGTCAGCGGGGTAGCACGACGGGAGTCGACTTCCGGATCGAAGCCGGAATACTTCGTGAGGCAGAACAGGTTGGTACCCGTTACATAGAAGCGGAGCTTTTTCATCTTGATCTTGGAAGTCACGCTCTCAGGAAGGGTATAACCGATGGTGGCGGAGGCAAGGCGGAGGAAGGAACCGTCCTCGAGCGCCCAGTCGGTGACGATACGGTTGGTCAGCGGAGACCACATCGTAACGCCCTGGTTCGCCGCGGCGAGTTCGGCCGGATCGGTGATAAGTTCGCCGCTTTCCCAGTTGATATTGGTCCAGCGGTTGCCAGTCTCGCAGGATTTGAGGAGGTTGCGCCTCCAGTAATCCTGGGTAGAGGTGAATTCCACCTTGTTGGCGTTGTAGATCTTGTTGCCGAACACGTAGTTGAAGTTGGCGGAGAAATCAACGCCGTAGGCGGTGCCGCTCAGGCTGAAACCGCCGGTTCCCAGCGGCAGGGTGTTGCCGATGATCTGGAGATCGGGATTGCCGTCGCCGTCTTCATCCGCGAGTTTCGGGGCACCCGGGCGGAGGAAGCCGCTGCCGACCTGGTTGGTGCCGTCTACGACGCCCTCGTTGAGTTTCCACTGGTTCTTCTCGCTGTCGTAGGTGAAGTCATCCACACTGTAGATGCCGTCCATCTTGTAGCCGTAGACGTTGCCGAGCGGCTGTCCCGGTTCCACGACGAAGTCGGCGTAAGGGTTGATCTTCGTGGAAGCCCAGTTGGAATAGGCCTCGATCCGTTTGAGGTCTCCGAGGCTCTTTACCCGGTTCTTGTTGAGGGCGATGTTGCCGCTGAAGGTGAGGCCCCAGTCTTTCTTCTCCACGATGACGGCGTTGACGCTGAATTCGATACCCTGGTTGACGATGGTGCCGGTGTTGCGGTACTGGTAGGTATAGCCGCTGCCGGCGGTCGGGAACTGGATCAGCAGATTGTCGATCGTGTTGTGATAGAGCTCGATGCTACCGTTGAGGCGGCTCTTGAGGAAGGAGAAGTCGATACCGATGTTGTGGGAATAAGTGGTTTCCCAGGTAAGGTTCTCGTTGGGCATCACGATCTTGCCGTCGACGATGGTCGTCGCCCACGGTGTCGTGGTGCCGTAGATCCAGCCGGAGGCGTTCGTCAGGCCCGAGAAGGTCATGGACTGCACACCCGAAGGGATGTTGTTGTTACCGGCGGTACCGAAGCTGTAGCGGAGCTTGAGGTTGTTGACCCAGCGGACATTGCGCATGAAGCTCTCGTTCGAAATGGTCCAGGCGGCAGCTGCGGAGGGGAAGATGCCCCACTGGTTCCCCTTCATGAAGCGGGAAGAACCGTCGGCGCGGACCGTGGCGGACAGGCTGTAACGGCCGTCGAAGTCGTAGTTGGCGCGTCCGAAGAACGACAGGAGAATGTCGTTGGGATCGTAGAAGGTGTTGGCCGTAGCCCGATAGCCTGCGGAAGACATGAAGTTCCACGCCTGCTTGGAGCTGAAGAAATCAGGGTATCCTTCGTTGACAATCGTCGTAGTATGCGCTTTGGTCAGCACAAGTTCCTCACCGATCATGAGGTCCAGCTTGTGACGGCTGTCGGGGATGATCTTGTCGAACTTGTAGTTGAGGGTGTTCGTGTTGCGGATCTTCTGGCGGTTGAGGCTGATCTGCCTTGCGGCCGGATGGTTCTGGTATTCTTTGGTGGCGGTATTGGCCACGTAATAAGAAGTGAGGCCGTAGAACTGGTCATCCTGCTGGTTGAAGGAGTCGATACCGCCTTCTACGCGCAGGTTGAGGTTCTTGATGATATGCCAGGTGACGGCACCGTTGAGGGTCCAGTTGGAGCGGATGCGGCGCTTGTCGTTATCTGCGACGCTGACGAGCGGCGGGGCGTTGTCGCCGTAGTCCTCTTCCAAGTCGGTATCGGTGGCCGTATTCGCAAGCGGAATCGGGCTGTAGATGACGGAATGTTTGAGACGGGCGTTGCTGCCGGAGGTGCTGCCCGCATCATTGATGGAGTTGGCGCCCGCGCCGTTGACCTTGGTGTGCGAATAACGCAGGTTCAGGTCGAAAGTCAGCTGCTTGACGGGCTTGTACTGGGTCTTGAAGGAGAGGTTGTCGCGGTGGTAGTCGGAGCCGGTCATGATCGCCTTCTCGTTGATGTGCGCGTAATTGGCCGACCATTTGACTTTGTCGCTGCCGCCGCTCACCATCAGGTTGTGGCTGAACGTTCTGCCGGTGTTGCCGAAGAGCTGCTGGATCCAGTCGTTGCCGGGGACATTCTCATAGAGGTCGATATCGTCGAAGGAACCGAAGAGGGGAACGTAGCGCTCGTCCACTTTGTCCCGGACCGAAGTGAGTTCGTACTGCGTACGGACAAACTCGTAGGGAGACATGACCTCGATGGCGTCTTTGTTGGCCATCCATTTGCCGCCATAATATGCGTTGTAAGAAAGGGAAACCTTGCCCTGCTCACCGCTTTTGGTGGTCACGAGGATAACGCCGTTGGCACCGCGGCTACCGTAGATGGCGGTCGAGAAGGCGTCCTTCAGGACGTCGATCGACTGGATGTCGGAAGCGGCGATGTCGCTGATGCTCTCGACAGGGAAGCCGTCCACGATGTAGAGCGGCGCGCTGTCCTGGGTGATGGAGCCGGAACCGCGGACGCGGATCTTGATGTCGGCATCCGGATCGCCCTCGGTCGTGGTGACCTGGACGCCGGCCATTTTACCGGAAAGGGCCTCGCTCACGTTGGAGACAGGCGTTGCGGTAATGGTCTTGCTGTCGACGGAGGTTACGGAGCCCATCACGTCACGGCGCTTGACGGCGGCGTAACCGATGACGACGACTTCGTCGAGGAATTTGGTGTCTTCCTTCAGGACGACGTTGATCTGCGTACGTCCGTCAATGGGCTCGACGGATTCGGCAAGTCCGATGAAGGAGAAAACCAGGTTCTTCGCGTCTGCGGGTACGGTGATGGAATAATCACCGTCGATGCCGGTAATCGTACCGGTCGTAGTGCCCTCCACGAGGACACCAGCACCGATCAGCGGCTCACCGTTGGCGTCCGTGACGATACCGGTAATGGTCGTCTGGGCCATCAGAGTGAGGGCTGAACCCAAGCAAAGCGCGGTAAGAAGGAGTTTCTTAATTACACTTTTCATTGGATTTTGTGGTATTGATTATAGTTAATAATTATCGGTTTCGGGGCAAATATACGTAAAATTTTTGAATTCCGTGCACGGGCACGGAAATTTTTTTTACAGGGTCTTGTAAGTGCCGCCTGCAACCTGCGCTTCGGTGATATCCCGCACGAGGTAGTGGAGGTACATCTCCAGGTTGGTGTAACGCCCCTTCTTGTCGAGTGTCATGGCCTTCCCGTCGGCTGCATTGTTCTTGTTCAGGTCGAATTTCTCTTCGAACCAGTCGGGCATTCCGTCACCGTCAGTGTCGGTCGCCTGGGCCGAAACCTCGGTCGATGAGGCAGAGTATGAGGGCCAGGCTGTGCCATAGGCGCTCTTGACGTCTGCTATATCTTTGATGATCCGGCCTGTTCCGCCCTTGATGTGCGTAGCAATGCGGGTGTCGACGGCGTCACGCTTCAGGCTGGCACCGGCGTAGTCGCAGGCTGCATTCATTGCTTCCGTAGCGGAATGCGTCGTGATATAAGCCGTTGCAGAATTCTTTCCTTTGATGGAGAGGGGAGCGGACAGGACG
>CAMUZW010000137.1 GCA_947165305.1 uncultured Bacteroidales bacterium | reverse complement strand
GGGCTTGTCCCGACTATCTGTGCCTTTTCTGGAATCTGGAGAATTTCTTCGATTACCGCGACGGGGGCGGCGGGGAGAGCGACACGGCGTTTTCTCCGCGGGGAGAGCGCCACTGGACTTACCGCCGCTTCTATACGAAGTGCAACGCGATCGCGAAGGCGCTGCTATGGATCGGCGGGCGGGAGGGCCGGATGCCGGACATCATCGGCGTGGCGGAGGTGGAGAACGCCTTTGTCCTGCGCAGGCTTCTCCAGAGCACGATTCTGTGGAAGCTCGACTACGGCATCGTCCACCGGGAGTCCCCGGACCGGCGCGGCATCGACGTGGCGCTCCTGTATCGGAAAAGCCGCTTCGACACATTGTCCGTATCGCTCCGGAAACTCTATGCGGACGGCGTTCCGCTCCCGACGCGCGGCATTCTCTGCGTGACGCTCGGAGACCGTTCTGACGGATCGGTCCGGCACTGTCTCGTCAACCACCATCCCTCTAAATATGGCGGGTCGGAGGCTTCGGTACAGCGTCGCGCCCTGGCTGTCCGTACGCTCCGCCACCTGGCCGACTCGCTGGGAGGGAACGTCATCGCGATGGGCGACTTCAACGACACGCCCCTGCAGGCGGTCTACGATACGCTTTCCGGTCCGCTCCGGTGCAAGGCGGACTCGCTCTGCCGCGCAGGCCGGGGGACAATCCGGTTCGACGGCCGCTGGCAGCTCATCGATGTCTTCTTCGTGTCTCCGGAGATCGCCTGCGAGATGGATATCGCGGAAATCCCCTTCCTGATGCAGGAAGACCGTACGCACTTCGGGATGAAGCCCTTCCGCACGTATTCCGGCCCGCGCTACATCGGCGGCGTAAGCGATCATCTGCCGATCGTACTACGGGTAAAACGTCTGTAGTGTGATGTAATTTAACCACGCCAAGGACATTTTTAAGCTTTTTTGCAGGTGGCGTGACGTTTTTAGACCATGCTGCCTGCAGTTGCGGTTTTAAGAAAAAAAACATATATTTGTAGATGTACATTTTTGACAACTAAAATCAACAACCGATATGAAAGAGAAAATTCAGGAAAAATTCAGGACTCTCTTCGGGGAAGAGGGCGAATTGTTTGCATCAGCCGGCCGCATCAACCTCATCGGTGAACATACCGACTACAACGGCGGCTATGTCTTCCCGGGCGCGATCGACAAGGGAATCATCGCTGCGATCAAGATCAACGGCACAGACAAGGTAAAAGCCTATTCGCTCGACTATGACGAGTATGTCGAATTCGGTCTCAACGAAGAAGACAAACCGAATCAGGCATGGGCCTGCTACATCTTCGGCGTCTGCCGCGAGACCATCAAGCGGGGCGGAAAGGTGGCCGGATTCAACACCGTCTTTGCCGGAGACGTTCCCCTCGGCGCCGGGCTTTCTTCTTCCGCCGCCCTCGAGAGCACATTTGCCTTTGCCCTGAATTATCTTTTCCAGAACGGCATCGACAAATTCGAACTCGCCAAGATCGGCCAGTCTACGGAGCATAATTACTGCGGTGTCAAGTGCGGCATCATGGACCAGTTCGCCTCCATCTTCGGGAAGGAGGGCAGCCTGATCCGTCTGAACTGCAAGACGATGGAGTACAAGTATTTCCCGTTCAACCCGGCGGGCTACAAACTTGTCCTCATCGACTCCTGCGTCAAGCATGAGCTCGCCTCGAGCGCATATAACAAGCGCCGCGCTTCCTGCGAGAACGCCGCGGCCGCCATCCGCAAGAATCATCCCGAGGTCGAGTTCCTGAGCGACGCCAAGCGCGTCTGGCTCGATGAGGTCCGCGAGGAGATTCCCGAAGAGGACTTCCTCCGCGCCGAATACGTCATCGGCGAAGTACAGCGCGTCCTGGATGTCTGTGACGCCCTGGAGAGAGGCGATTTCGAGACGGTCGGCGAGATGATGTACCAGACGCATTTCGGGATGTCCCGTCTCTATGAGGTGAGCTGCGAAGAGCTTGACTTCCTCAACAAACTGGCCCGCAAGATGGATGTGACGGGCTCCCGCGTGATGGGCGGCGGCTTCGGCGGCTGCACCATCAACCTCGTGAAGGACGAACTTTACGAGCCCTTCGTCAAGACGGCCGTGGCGGAGTTTACCGCCAAATTCGGCCATGCTCCGAAGGTCTACGACGTCGTGATCTCCGACGGCGCCCGCAAACTGTAAGTCCCTCTCTGTATGAAAGATTGGCAAAACCCCGTCATTCCCAATATCGCATTGGGACTGGCCGGCGGTATCGAACTCCTGAAGCTGAACAAGGCTTCCCGCAACCCGCGCAAGGAGAGTGAGAAGACCCTCCGGCGGATCCTGACCTATGCGAAGGATACCGTTTACGGGAAGGAGCACCATTTCGACGAAATCCTGCAGGCCACATCCGCCGGGGATCTCTTCCGCCGCTACCGGGAAAACGTCCCGATGAATGACTACGAAGACTTCCGCCCCTATGTCGAACGGCACAAGCACGGCGAGGAGAACGTCCTCTTCCCGGGCAAGCCGGTGATGTATGCGACCACTTCCGGCACGACGAGCGAGCCCAAGTGGATTCCGATTACGGACGTCTATCTCGATAAGATTTACGGGGCGATGACCCGGCTCTGGATGTATCTCTTCGTCAAGAACCGCCCGAAAGTCTTCACCGGCGTCAGCATGTCGATCGTCGGCAAGATGATCGAGGGATATGCCCCGGACGGCACCGTCTTCGGCAGCGTGTCCGGCCTTACCCAGCAGAATATCCCGGGATTCCTGCGGCACCTGTATTCCGCCCCGCACCAGGTGTTCTCCATCACGGATTACAACGCCCGCTACTACACCCTGATGCGAATGGCCATCGAGCGCAACATCACGCTCATCATCACGGCCAATCCTTCGACCATCGTCGAGCTGCAGAACAACGTCAACCAGTATTTCGACGACTATGTGAAGGATATAGAAACCGGTACGCTCAAGGAGGATCTCCCGATTGCGCCGGATATCCGGGCGGCGATCAAGCCGTTCCTCCATCCCAATCCGGAACGGGCGCAGGAGCTGCGTGAACTGAAGGCGCAGTATCCGCACATCCTCCCGAAGCACTACTGGCCCAATCTCCAGGTCCTCAATACCTGGAAATGCGGCAACACGGCGGTCTATATGGAGAAATTCAAGGATTCCTTCCCGCCGCAGATGATGCACAAGGAGTTCGGGTATTTTGCCTCCGAGTGCCGCTTCGGCCTGACGCTGGACGGCTCCAACAACACCGTGATGTTCCCGCACTATCATTATTATGAATTCGTCGAGGAGCACGACCGCGAGAGCGAGAATCCGACCTATCTTCAGCTGGACGAGCTCGAGGAGGGCAAGCGCTACTGCGCCTTCGTGACGACGATGGCGGGACTGTACCGGTACAACATGAACGACCTTATCGAAGTGGGTCCGAAGTACAAGAACACCCCGACCGTGCACATGATCCAGAAGATCAACGGCATCGTGTCGATGACGGGCGAGAAGCTCGCCGAGCAGCAGTTCATCGCGGCGGTCCATACCGCCGAGCAGGAACTCGGGATGCCGACCCGCTTCTATGTCGGATTCGCCGACGTGGAGGCTTCCGTTTATCATTTCTACTACGAATTCGCCGACCAGGCGACCACGCAGGCCCAGGCGGAGAAATTCACCGAAGTGGTAGAGCGCGAACTGCAGAAAGAGAATTGTGAATATGAGAACAAGCGCGTTTCGCTCCGGATCGACCCGCCCGTTACGCACCGGCTCCGCAAGGAATCCTTCGAGACCTTCAAGGAGCAGTGCATCGCCGAAGGCTTCCGGGACGGGCAGTTCAAGGTCAACCTGCTGATGCAGGACGAAGTGCGGCACGCAAAATTCAAAAAACTGGTTGTAGAAGATTGAGATGAAAAAACTGTTGACGGAAGACTGGCTGGCCGTGTGGCTCGGCTTTGTCGTGATTGCAATAGCCTGTGTGGCGGTGCTGACGGGCTGGTTTGATTTTTCCGCGATGAAGTTCGCGACCTGGAGTTTGGGAGAGAAGGCGGCCGCCGCATCCGACAAGGTCGTCCCCCTGGCCGCCCAGCTGGGTACCTGGGTTTTCTGGCGCAAGACGCTCGTCACCCTCCTGGTGCTGGGAACGTTGTTTACCCTCGGCGTCAAGTTGCAGGGCGGAAGCGTCAAGAAATACATCCCGGCCTTCCTGGTGCTGTTCGTACTGGCCTTTCTGGTGCGTTTCATCAGCGCGGAATTTACCCTCAACCGCTACCTTGAATGGGCCTTCTGGGCGCTGATCGTGGGCCTGCTGATCTCCAATACCATCGGCGTCCCTGCGTGGCTCAAGCCGGCCATCAAGACCGAATATTACATCAAGACGGGCCTGGTGATCATGGGCTTCTCGGTGCTGTTCTCCAACATCGCCAAATTCGGCCTCTACGGCCTCGGCATCGCGTGGATCGTAACCCCGATCGTCATCATCTTCATGTGGTGGTTCGGAACGAAGGTGCTCAAGATGGACAACAAGCCGATGGTCATCACGCTGGCCGCCGCGACGAGCGTCTGCGGTACCTCCGCGGCCATCGCGACCGGCACCGCCGCCAAGTGCAAGAAGGACGACCTCTCGATCGCCATCTCCATTTCAATCATCTTCACGATCCTGATGATGGTCTTCGAGCCGATGATTATCAAGTGGTGCGGGATGAACCAGCTGATGGGCGGCGCGCTCATCGGCGGCACGGTCGATTCGACCGGCGCCGTGGTGCTCGCCGGCAACGCCCTCGGCCCCGAGGCCGAGCAGTCCGCCGTGCTCGTCAAGTCCATCCAGAACATTCTCATCGGCTTCATCGCCTTCTTTGTAGCGGTGTTCTTTGCGACCCGCGTGGAGAACAGCGGCGCGGAGAAAGTGGGTGCCGGCGAGATCTGGAAGCGCTTCCCGAAGTTCATCATCGGCTTCTTCGTCGCCTCGCTCGTGGCGTCATTTGTGATCCAGCCGATTTTCGGCGGCGACCAGGTGGGCGCCATCAACAAGGTGCTGGACCAGTATAAGAACTGGGCCTTCGTGCTGGCTTTCACCAGCATCGGCCTCGACACCAATTTCAAGGAGATCGCCAGGCAGATGCAGGGCGGGAAGGTCCTCTGGCTCTATGTTGTGGGGCAGCTCTTCAACATCGCTCTGACGCTCTTCGCGGTGTGGTTCCTGCTGAGCGGCGTCGTGTTCGACGTCCCGGTGCTTGACCTGTTCAAGTAGTGTCTCCGAAGGGAAAGAAGATTTTCAAGATAGCCACGGCAGTTCTCGCCGTGGCTGTTTTGGCCGTAGCTGTCTATATTATGGTGCGGGGACTGGGCACATCGCCCGACCACGACTTCGGCGCCGGGGCCTACTACTACGCCGACATCCCCGACTTTGAAAAATACCTCGGCGGCCG
>CAMUZW010000136.1 GCA_947165305.1 uncultured Bacteroidales bacterium | reverse complement strand
GGCCAGGTCAAGGCGGAATTTGAGCGGCGTGATATTGCCCGTCTGATGGTTGGGAACGACCGAAACATGTGCGCCCATGATGCAGGCGGGATAGATCAGCGAGGTTCCGTACTGGATCCGGATGCGGGAGTCGCCGTCGGAATTGTCACTGGTCCATACCTCGTTGAAGTAGCGGAGCTGCCCGTAATCGACGCGTGCGCCGCCGCTTGAACAGCATTGGATGATCGTGTCGGGGTACTTCGCACGGACGCGGTCGAGCACCTTGTAAAGACCCTGGATATAACCGATGAAGAAGCGGTCCTGCTCCGGGCCGAGGTAAGGACTCCCGAAGGAGGTAATGCTGCGGTTGCAGTCCCATTTAATATAGTCAATCTTGTCGGACAGCGACATCGTCCGGTCAAACACGCCGTAAACGAAATCCTGTACATCCGGATTGCTCAGGTCGAGCGTCCACTGGTTGCGGATCTGCTCCATCTCGCGTCCCGGGCTCTGGACGATCCATTCCGGATGCTGCCGGGCCAGGTTGGAGACGGGATTGACCATCTCGGGCTCGATCCAGATACCGAACTTAAGCCCTTTGTCGTGGGCATAGGAAGCAATATAGTCGATTCCTTCGGGGAGTTTCTTCGTGTTGAGTTCCCAGTCTCCCAGGCCGGCCCTGTCGTTGTCGCGCGGATAGTCGTTGCCGAACCATCCGTCATCGAGGACGAACATCTCGAGGCCCATCGATGCGGCATCGTCGATGATGTCGAGCAGCATCTTGGTGTTGAAATCGAAGTACGTGCCTTCCCAGTTGTTGAGCAGAATCGGCGTAATCCGGCTGCCGGCGTAGAGCTGGGATTTCCGCGCCCAGCGGTGCAGGTTGCGGCTGGCCTGCCCGGCGCCCTGTCCGGACCACGTCCAGATCATGTCGGGCGTCGTGAAGGTTTCGCCGGCCTTGAGCGGCCAGGCGGAGGCGTAAGGGTTGATGCCGGCGACGATTCGCATCGCACCGCTCTCCGGCTCCTCGAAGCTGATGCGCCAGTTGCCGCTCCATGCGAGGGATCCGGCAATCACTTCACCGGTCGTCTCGCTCCACTGAGCTGTATCCAGGCTGAGGACAAAGGAGGGGTTGCTGCACTGGGAGGTCTGGATACCGCGTCGGCTTTCGAGGACTTTGGTGCCGTGACCGAGTACCTCCCGGTCGACCTGCATTTCCTCGGCCCAGGTGCCGTGGAAGTGGGTCAGGAGGTATTTGCGCGCGGTGACCGTCATCGAGGAAGAGGCGAAGTCGGTGAGTTCGACGGCCGCTTTGCCCGCGTTGCGGATGACGGCATGGCTGGCGATGACGTCCGCTTCGGGGAAGGCCTCGTAGACGAGATCGACCTCCATGGCGGTGACATAATCCTTCAGATGAAGGGTTGTCCTGTCGCCGGCGACTTCGTGGGCGGTGTAGTAGAGTTCGGTGTTGCGGGTGCCGTCCGGATAGCGGACGCTGAAGGCAGGCTGTCCGACGAAGCGGCCGCCGGCGGCCGGATAGATGAGTGCGCCCGGATCGACCGAACGGGCATAGCTTGGATTGAATGAGAGTAGTTGTCCCGGATTTTTTATTTTGTCGCCGTAGTGTACGGTGCGGACGACGCCTTTTTTGTCAACCTGGAGAATCAGGGCCGTATGCCCGGTCTCAACAGCGATGACCTTCGGCTCAACGGCCGGCAATTCGACGGTTTCGTGCGTAAAGGGGATTTTCTTGGGTTGCTTGCGGGTTTCTGCGCCGGCGTTTATCATTACCAGCAGAGCGGCGCAGATCAGGACAAATCTCTTCATTTCAGTGTTTCGTATGGTTTATTCCGCTAAGTTAATAAAATTCTTAGTGAAAACGAAAAATCGGTACCTCCAAACGAAAAATCGGCGCCTCCAAACGAAAAAAAGCTGCCGAAGCTGTTCCGCTTGAGACTATGGAGGCCATCGGCCGACCCGGGGGTGTTTGAGGGGGAACGCCCCCTCAATGAATGTAGCATCAATTTATTGATGCGGCGCCTCCAAACGAAAAAAAGCTGCCGAAGCAGCTTTTTTGTTTGGAGGTGCCAAGCGGAATCGAACCGCTGTCCCAGGTTTTGCAGACCTGTGCCTAACCGCTCGGCCATAGCACCATTGGGACGACAAAGATAAAGCCTTCTTCCGAAAAATCCAAATTTTTTTATTTGCCAGGCTTGGAAACCTGCTGCTTCTCATAGTCCCTGAGGTCGCGGAACGCGATGGGGCAGAGGATGATGAGGGCGATGACGTTGATCCAGGCGGTCAGCCCGACTCCGATGTCGCCGAGCTGCCAGATGACATTGGCTTCGCGGAGCGCACCGAAGACGACGGCGCCCAGGAGCCCGAAACGGAAGCACCAGAGGACAATCTTCTCGCCTCGACCGCCGCTGCGCTTCCCGCGGAACAGATAAAAGATGCTGGATTCCCCATAGAAATAATACGCCATGACCGTGCTGAATACGAAGAAAATCAGCGCGATGCTGACGAAAACCCCGCCGAAGCCCGAGATGACGGAATCGACGGCGGCCTGGGTGTAGCTGACGTAATTGGCGCCGAGTTCCGGGGCCTGTGCGACCAGCAGGTTCCCCTGGGCGTCGACGATGTTGTAAGTCCCGGAGCAAAGGATCATCAGGGCCGTGGCCGTACAGACCAGCAGGGTATCGACATAGACGGAAAATCCCTGGGCAAGTCCCTGGCGGGCCGGATGCGGAACGTCTGCGGAAGCCGATACGATTGCGCCGCCGCCCTGGCCGGCTTCGTTGGAGAAAATGCCCCTTTTGACGCCCATCATGATGGTGCTTCCGAGGATGCCGCCGCAGACCGGGTTGATGCCGAAGGCCTGTGTAACGATGGCCTTCAGGACGCCGGGAATGGCCTCTGCGTGGCTGACAAGGACGATGACCGTGATGATGATATAGCCTGCCGCCATGAACGGCGTGATGATGGACGCGACCTTGGCGATCGACTTGATACCGCCGATGATGACGAGGGCCAGCAGCGCTGCGAGCGCAATGCCGGAGACAAGCGGATCGATGTGGAAGGTGTTGAGCATGGCGCCCGAGACGCCGTTGGCCTGCACGGTCGTAAGGAAGAGGCCGTATCCGATGATCGAGAGGATGGCGAAAAGAATGCCGAGCCAGCGCTGGCCGAGGGCCTTCTCTATATACATGGCGGGCCCGCCCCGGTATCCGGTCTCATGCGTGAACCGGTAACGCTGTGCGAGGGTGGACTCGACAAAAGCCGTGGATGCGCCGAAAAACGCGATGAGCCACATCCAGAAAACGGCACCGGGGCCGCCGAGGGCGATGGCTGTGGCGACCCCGATGATATTTCCTGTCCCGACGCGCCCGGAAAGCGCGATGCAGAAGGCTTCGAAAGAAGAGATGCCGTTCTTCCTGCCGTCAGTGCTTTCGGCGAACAGCGAACGGACCATCAGGCCGAACCGCCGCACCTGTACGAACCGGCTCCGGAAAGAGAAATACAGTCCTGCAAAAATCAGGAGCACCACCAGGGCGGGGCTCCAGACTATGTTGTTGACGAAGGATACGGCTTTCTCGAACATGCAGTCTACTCTTTGTCCTCGACGCTGAAAATCTTTTCGAGGGCGTTGCCGAGCGACTGGATCGCGCCGTTGATCTTGTTGGTGTCGACGAGCGACTTGAGGGCGCCGTTGATTTCTTCGGAATTGGCTTCAAGGCCTTCTGAAAGTCCTTTGATGAAGTCGGGAAGCAGGGCGCTGAACTCCTGGATGCCCATGGAAGACTTGATGATGCCGTTCTTGATCAGCAGGGCGTTGTAGCGGCCCATGGCGCGGACGACCTGCTCCTTCTCCTGCTGGGTGAATTCTTTCTGTGAACCCTTGTATTCGTCGAGAAGGGCGCGGTATTCGTTGCGGGATTTGGCCCAGTCTTCCTTGGAGTAACTCTTGTACTCGCTCTCGGTCTTGGCGACGAAGTCTTCGATTTTCTTGGGAGTACCGGCGTAAGCCGCACAGGCGGACACGACCACAAGGGCGGCGACGGTAAAGATACGTACAAGTTTTTTCATTGTCTAAATGATTTACGGGGTTAAATATACATATTATTTGCTAAATTTGTATGGTTTTGCAAAAAATATGCTAATGAATAAATTTCTTGATATCGCACCGGAGGTGAAGGAGGCGCTCGCGTCCGGAAAGCCTGTCGTAGCCCTAGAATCCACCATTATTTCCCACGGAATGCCATATCCGCAGAATGTCGAAACGGCCCTCCGCGTGGAGCGGACGATCCGGGAGAACGGCGCAGTCCCTGCCACCGTCGCCATTATCGGCGGACGGCTCAAGGCCGGCCTGTCGGCAGACGAAATCGAGTATCTCGGCAAGAAGGGACGGGGTGTCGCCAAGGCTTCCCGCCGCGACCTGCCCGTGCTGGTGGCAAAAGGGGAGGATGGCGCGACGACCGTGACGACGACCATGATCATCGCCTCGATGGCGGGCATCAGGGTATTCGCCACCGGCGGCATCGGCGGTGTACACCGGGGCGCCGAGACGACGATGGATATCTCCGCCGACCTCGAAGAACTCGCCCATACGCCGGTGATGGTCATCTGCGCCGGCGCCAAATCGATCCTGGACCTGGGGCTTACGCTCGAATACCTGGAGACCAAGGGCGTCCCCGTCATCGGCTACGGGACCGAAGAACTGCCGGCCTTCTATACCCGCAGGAGCGGTTTCAAGGTCGACTACCGGCTCGATACGCCCGCAGAACTGGCGGCTGCCTTCCGCGCCAAGCTCGAAATGGGACTGGAGGGCGGCATGCTCGTGACCAATCCCATTCCGGAGGAATATTCGATGGACCCCGACGTCATCAACGCGGCCATCGACCGTGCCGTTGCCGAGGCGAAGGCGCAGGGGATTCACGGCAAGGAAACGACACCGTTCCTGCTCGCGCGCATCAAGGATCTCACGGGCGGGGACAGTCTCGCCTCCAACATCCAGCTGGTGCTCAACAATGCCCGGCTGGCCGCTCAGACAGCCGCCCTGCTATGAAAATCTGCGTCATTGGCGGAGCGAATGTCGACATCACGGCAGCCTCCTTTTCGAAATTCATCCCCGGCGACTCCAATCCCGGCAGCGTGCGGATCTCGCTTGGCGGCGTTGCGCGCAACATCGCGCACAACCTTGTCCTGCTGGGCGACGAAGTCCGTTTCCTGACTTTTTTTGACAGCGGGGATTTCGGCCGGATGGCGGCCGCCGACTGTGACAGGATCGGGATGGATACGAGTCTTTCTTCGACCGCCTTCGGCGATGCAAAGTCCTGCTTTATCAGCCTGAATGACGCCGACGGTGAGATGATCGGCGGTGTGGCGGACATGTCTGCCGTGGAGGGGATTACCCCGGCGTGGCTGGAGGAACGCCTGCCGGCGCTCAATGAAGCGGATGCAGTGGTTGCCGACGCCAACGTGAGCACCGAATCGCTCTCTTTCCTGATA
>CAMUZW010000135.1 GCA_947165305.1 uncultured Bacteroidales bacterium | reverse complement strand
AGCTCCGCCACGGCGTTGGAATTCTGCCCGGGCGTGTTCATCACGACGACACCGGCAGCCGTAGCCGCAGCGAGGTCGACATTGTCATATCCCGCGCCGGCACGGACTACGATCTTGAGCTTCGGGGCAGCGGCAATCACCTCGGCGGTCACCTTGTCGGAGCGGATGATAAGCGCCTCGGCATCGGCGACGGCGGCGACCAGATCCGCCTGCGCCTCGTACTTCTCCAGCAGGGCTAAGTCGTGTCCGGCTTCGGTCAGAATCTTCTGAATCCCCTCCACCGCCACTTTGGCGAAGGGCTTCTGGGTTGCAATCAGTACTTTCATTATGCGTGTAATTTTTCAAATTCCTGCATACAGTCGACCAGCGCCTGCACATCCTCCAGGGTGCAGGCATTGTAGATGGAGGCACGGAAGCCGCCGACACTGCGGTGGCCCTTGATGCCGACCATCCCCCGCTCCTTGGCGAAGGCGAGGAATTCATCCTGAAGATCCTCGTGGCCGGGGGCCATCACGAAGCAGACATTCATGATGGAACGGTCTTCCTTCGCGGCCGTGCCGACGAAGAGTTTGTTGCGGTCGATCTCGCCGTAGAGCAGGTCCGCCTTCGCCATGTCCATCTTGTGCACGGCTTCGACACCACCCTGCGCCTTGATCCACTTCAGGGTTTCATTCATCACAAAGATGGAGAAGACCGGCGGCGTGTTGAACATGCTAAGCTTGTCGATATGCGTACGGTAGTCAAGCATCGTCGGGATGTAGCGGCTGACCTTGCCGAGGATGTCCTTCCGGATGATGGCGAAGATGACACCGGCGGGGCCGACATTCTTCTGGGCGCCGCCATAGATGAGGGCATACTTCGACACGTCTACGGGACGGCTCATGATGTCGGACGACATATCGGCCACGAGGGGCACCGGGCTGTCGTAGTCTTCCTTGATCTCGGTACCGTAGATGGTGTTGTTGGTGGTGATATGGAAATAGTCCGCATCCGCGGGAATCTCATACCCCTTGGGAATATAGCTGTAGTTCTTGTCGGCGCTGGAGGCGATGGCGTACGCCTCGCCGATGCCCTTGGCCTCCTTGAGGGCTTTCTTGGCCCAGACGCCCGTCTCGAGATAGACGGCCTTGTGCTCCAAAAGGTTCATCGCCACGTAGAGGAACTGAAGCGAGGCGCCGCCGCCGAGGAAAATGATCTCGTGCGTATCGGGAATATGGAGGAGCTCCCGCCAGAGGGCGCGGCACTCATCCATCGTTTCGTCCCACTCCTTGGTCCGGTGCGAAATGGAAAGGACGCTGACGCCCGTTCCCTTGAAATCCCGGATTGCCTCGATCGCCTTCTCATAGACCTCCTGCGGCAACAGGCAGGGCCCGGCATTGAATACATGTTTTTTCATTATCCAAAAATTATAGTGTTATATAAGTTGTAACGTACAGTCTTCTATTTTGGTGAAACGGTCCCGGAAGGAATCTTCCAGCGAGAGCCGGACGCGCGTCGTGAGCGAGCAGCGCTCCCCGAAATCCTGGTTTTTCTGCGGGAGATCCAGGTCCTTCAGCGCCTTCTGGACAGCGTTCATCGAGAGATAGCCGAAATCTACCCGGTAGTTGACTCCCGCCACTTTCTCCACGACCTGTGCATGGGCGATGGCGTCGGACGTCGAGGTCTTATAGGCCCGGATGAGCCCGGGAATGCCGAGCTTGATGCCGCCGAAATAGCGCACGACTACGACCAGCACGTCGCTCAGTCCGGCCGAATCGATCTGGCCGAGAATGGGACGGCCGGCGCTGCCGGAAGGCTCGCCGTCGTCGCTCGCGCGAAAGACGTCGCCCTGGTATCCGAGCCGGTAGGCATAGCAGTGATGCCGGGCGTCGTGATACTCCTTCCGGAGTGCAGAGACGATCTCCTTCACTTCCGCCTCCGTCTCGACAGGATAGACAAAGGCGATGAAACGGGACCCGTTGTCCTTGAAAAGCCCTTCGGCCCTCGCCGCGACGCTCCGGTATGCATCCTGTATCTCCATTTTTCTGCTAATTTACATAAATTTTTACTCTGGCGCAACTCCGTTTCGCAATTATTTATTACCTTTGAACTGCATTATTTAAGAAATAAGGAGATATGACGCTTAAATACAGGGTTACCCTTACGGGAATCAAAGGATTCTTCCGCGTCTATGAGCTGGATGCAGAGACCACATTATACACCTTCCACAAGCAGCTCCGCGCCGATCTGGAATTTCCCCAGGACCAGCTCATCCTCTTCAAGGCTCTCGATGACAAGGGCGGCGTCGTAGCGCGTTACGGGCTCTTTGACCTCGGCTGCGGCACCGTCGACAACATCACCCTGAAGCAGACACTGGATGCAGGTGTCGTCTCCTTCGTCTATTTCTACGACGTCACCTCCCGCAAGAGCGTCAACATCACCTTTGAGGAAGAGGTCCCCGGCAAGAAGATTCCCGTCCTCTTCCCTCTCCTCACCGACACCAAAGGCCCCGTTCCCCTCGAATTCGAAAACGGCTACGTCGCCTTCGAAGACCTCCCGCCCGAGCAGAAGCACCTCCCCGGCGAAGAAGGCTGGGACGAAGATGACGACCTTGACGACGAAGAAGAAGAGGAGGAAGACGACGAGGAGGACGGTGAAGAAATCTACGACGAGAACGAGTGAGGCACCTTCTGATCGTTCTCGGCCCCACGGCATCCGGCAAGACCGCCTATGCCGCCGCCCTGGCCCGGAAGCTGGGCTCCCCTGTCATCTCCTGTGATTCCCGGCAGATTTACCGCGAAATGCGCATCGGCACCGCCGTCCCTCCGGCGGAGCTCCTCGCCGAAGTCAGACACTATTTCATCCAGACCGAATCCGTAACCCGGATGTATACCGCCGGGGACTATGAGACCGACGCCGTCGCCCTGCTGGAACGGCTCTTTGACGAAGGGCATGAGCAGCTCGTCATGTGCGGCGGCTCGATGTTCTATATCGACGCCGTCTGCCGGGGTCTCGACCAGTTTCCGGATGCGGATCCCGCCCTCCGGGCCTCGCTGATGCATACCTGGAAGACCGACGGCGTGACGCCGCTCGTGGAGCGGTTGCGCACCCTGGACCCGGCCACCTGCGAAGTCATCGACCTGCAGAACGGCCAGCGGGTCATCCGCGCCCTGGAAGTCTGCCTGATGACGGGCCGGCCGTTTTCCTCTTTCAAGACCGGCGCCGCGAAGCAACGCAGTTTCACGATCGAAAAGATCGGGCTGGACCTTCCCCGGGAAGTCCTCTACGGCCGGATCAATGCCCGGACGGACCGGATGTTCGACGAAGGACTTGTCGACGAAGTCCGCGGCCTTGCGCAGTACCGTAACCTCCCCGCCCTGCAAACGGTTGGCTATCAAGAGATTTTTCAGTACCTGGACGGCAAGGTCGACCTTCCCGAAGCCCGCCGCCTCATTGCCCGCAACACCCGCCATTACGCCAAGAAACAGCTCTCCTGGTGGCGCGGCGATCCTTCCATCCGATGGGTGGCAGGATAAAACCGGACGATTTGTGCACGGCTTTCCAAGAAAGAATGGTATCTTTGCAGCGGTGCAACCCAAAACCCGAATTCCATGAACAGCAGAACCCTAATCGCAAGCATTGCAATGGCAAGTTTGATCACCGGCGCCTGCGCGCCGAAACTCCCCGTGACGCGGGAGGACGACACCGTAGATGTATACTTCGGCACCGAGGTGGCCGATCCGTACCGGTGGCTGGAAGACGACAATTCCGCCGAAACGGCGGAGTGGGTAAAGGCCCAGAACAAGGTCACGGACCATTATCTGAAAGGGATTCCCTTCCGGGGAAAGGTCCTGTCACGGCTCAAAGAAGTGAGCAATTACGAGAAGATCGGCATCCCCACGCGCCACCGCAACGGGAAATGGTACTTCTACCGCAACGACGGCCTGCAGAACCAGAGCGTACTCTACGAGATGGACGAGCCGGGCAGCGAGCCGCGGGTCTTCCTCGACCCCAACAAACTCTCCGACGACGGCACCGTCGCCCTCAAGGGCACCTACTTCAACAAGGACTGCAGCCTGATGGCCTACGGCATCTCCCGGAGCGGAAGCGACTGGCAGGAATTCTACGTGCTGGACGTGAAGACCGGACAGCTGCTGGAAGACCATATCGAATGGGCCAAATTCTCCGGCGCCGCCTGGAGGGGGGACGGATTCTACTACAGTGCCTATGGCATCCCCGAGGAGGGGCACGAGTTCTCCGTCAAGAACGAGGGCCACAAGGTGTTCTACCACAAGATCGGCACCCCGCAGAGCGAAGACAAGGTCTTCTACGAGAATCCGGCCGAACCGCTGCGCTTCTATCTGCTCGACACCAATGAGGAAGAGACGATGGCCTTCCTCTACGAGGATGGCGCCGATGTGGGGAACAACCTCTATGTGATGGATTTACGGATTCCCGACGGGAAATTCGTCCGGATAACGGAGGATATGAAGAACAGTTGCAACCCGGTGGAAACCGACGGCGACCTCATCTACCTCCTTACCAACAAGAATGCCCCGATGAACCGGCTGGTGGCGGCCGACATCAAGAATCCTTCCTTCACCGCCTGGAAGGATGTTCTTCCCGAGAGCGACTGCGTGCTGGACGGCGTGACCTTCGTCGGAGACAAGATCATCGCGACCTATATGAAGGATGCCGCAACGCACGCCTATCTCTATGCGAAGGACGGCTCCGGGAAGCGGGAAATTTCCCTTCCGGGCCTCGGCAGCGCAGGGTTCAACGGCCGGATCGGCGAGGATTGGTGTTACTATTCCTACACCTCCTTCACCACCCCGGGCACCATCTATGGACTGGATCTGGAAAGTCTTGAAAGCCAGGTGTATGCCGCCCCCAAGACCGCCTTCGACCTCTCGGGCTTCACGACCGAGCAAGTCTTCTTCGCGAGCAAGGACGGCACCCGGATCCCGATGTTCCTGACCTACCGGAAAGGCCTGGAGAAGGACGGCTCCAACCCGGTCTATCTCTACGGCTACGGCGGCTTCGACATTTCCCTCAACCCGGGCTTCTCGGCGATGCGCATCCCGTTCCTCGAAAAGGGCGGCATCTACGCGCAGGTCAATCTCCGCGGCGGCGGGGAATACGGCGAGGCCTGGCACCTCGCCGGCACAAAGATGCAGAAGCAGAATGTGTTCGACGACTTCATCGCGGCGGCGGAATGGCTGATCGCCCAGGGCTATACTTCCAAGGAGAAACTCGCCATCGTGGGCGGATCGAACGGCGGCCTGCTGGTAGGCGCCTGCATGACGCAGCGGCCGGACCTCTACGCCGTGGCGATCCCCGAGGTGGGAGTAATGGATATGCTTCGTTACCACAAGTTCACCATCGGTTGGAACTGGGCCCCGGACTACGGAACCAGCGAAGACAGCGAGGAGATGTTCAAGTACCTTCTGGGCTACTCCCCGCTGCATAACCTCACGCCTGGTACGGCATACCCGGCGACGCTCGTGACGACGGCAGATCACGACGACCGGGTGGTTCCGGCGCATTCGTTCAAATTCGCCGCAACGCTGCAGAAATGCCAGGCCGGCGATGCGCCTACGCTCATCCGCATCGACACCAAGGCCG
>CAMUZW010000134.1 GCA_947165305.1 uncultured Bacteroidales bacterium | reverse complement strand
AGGCTGCCTATACAGAATTTTATTATACCGATGTCCTTTGGCCGGATTTTCGCAAGGAGCATTTCCGCGCCGCGCTTGAGGCGTATGCGCATCGCAACCGAAGATATGGTAAAGTCTAAAATATTTACTATATTTGCAGACTTGTTAGAAGAACACGAATGAGATTGAGAAAGATATTCTGTACAATGGCACTGTTGCTGCTGGCATCCACCCTGGTGCCGGCGCAGAATGCCGGAGGTACAGTCGATATAGATTACAATTCATCCCGCAAATATATTCTCGGCGGCGTCTCCGTCGAAGGCAACACTTATTTCAGCGACCAGCAGATCATCCAGCTGACCGGCCTCCGCAAGGGGATGACCATCACCGTTCCCGGCGAGGACGTGACGGCCGTCGTGAAACGCCTGTGGCAGCAGCGCTTCTTCGAGGATGTTTCCGTCGAGGCAGATTCGCTCAGCGCAGGCCGTGACAGCCTCTGGCTCAAGATCTCCCTCCTGGAGCGTCCCAGGGTCTCCCGGTGGTCTTTTTCCGGGGTGAAGAGCGGCGAGAAGAAAGACCTTCAGGAGCGCCTCAACCTCCGTCCCGGACGTGAATTCTCCGAATACGTCGCATCGGCTTCCACCGACATCATCAAGCGCTATTACAAGGAGAAGGGCTTCCTGCTGGTGGATGTGGACGTCCAGACGCGCCGCGACTCCGTCATCCGCAATGCGATCCGGGTCAATTTCCATGTCAACCGCGGCGAAAAGGTCCGCGTCAAGGACATCAATTTCATCGGCCACGACGGCGTGAAGGAATTCAAGCTCGCCAAGGCCATGAAGAAGACCAAATCCAACAAGATCTACAACTTCTTCAAGAGCAAGAAATTCATCGAGAAGGAGTACAAGAACGACCGCCGTACCGTCATGGAGGCCTTCAACGAGGCCGGATACCGCGACGCCCGGCTGGTCCGCGACTCCATCTATTATGTGGAGCCCAACAAACTGGCCATCGACATGGTCTTCGACCAGGGTGACAAATATTATTTCCGCGACATCACCTGGACGGGCAACTCCGTGTATCCCACCGAGACGCTCAACCAGATCCTCCAGGTCAAGAAGGGCGATGTCTACGACATGGTGACGATGAACAAGCGCCTGTTCGGCGGCGGCAAGCAGACCGACTACGACATCTCGAAGCTCTACCGCGACAACGGCTACCTGTTCTTCAACATCACGCCTGTCGAGGTCAATATCCAGAACGACTCCGTCGATGTGGAGATGCGCATCGTCGAGGGCAAGCCCGCCACGCTCAACAACATCATCATCAACGGCAACGACCTCACCAACGAACGCGTCGTCCGCCGTCAGGTGTTCACGCGTCCGGGCTATCTGTTCAGCCAGTCCGACTTCGAGCGCTCCGTCCGTGAAATCGCCTCCCTCGGCCAGTTCGATCCGGAGGCCATCATGGACCCGAACAAGGGATATTCCATCATCCCGAACCAGCTCAACAATACCGTCGATATCGTCTACAACGTGACGGAGAAGCCTTCTTCGCAGCTGGAACTCTCCGGCGGATGGGGCGGCTACACTTTCGTCGCTACGGCGGGTGTCAGTTTCAACAACTTCTCCACGCGGCGCTTCTTCGACAAGACGGCCTGGCGGCCCGTTCCGCTCGGTGACGCGCAGAACCTCTCGCTCCGCTTCCAGACCAACGGCCGGTACTACACGGCCCTCACGGCCAGCTTCATGGAGCCCTGGCTCTTCGGCAAGAAGCCGACTTCGCTCAGCATCTCCGCTTACTACACGCGCCTGACGAATTCGAATTTCTTCGTCCAGAGCACCGACCGGAGTTTCGAGGTGTTCGGCTTCTCGGCCGGTATCGGAAACCGGCTGAAGTGGCCCGACAATTACTTTGTCCTCTATAACGGGCTCAGCTGGCAGACCTATAAGCTCCGCAAGTGGAACAGCGACTACTCGTCGTTCATCTTCGATACCGGTATCTCCCACAACCTGAGCTATACGCTGAGCCTGTCGCGTAATTCGACGGACCAGCAGATCTTCCCGCGCCAGGGCTCGGAATTCAATTTCTCCGTTCAGCTGACGCCTCCGTACTCGCTCTTCCGCAAGCACAGCTATGACAGCAACGGCAACCGCATAAAGGTTAATAGCTGGAAGGATATCTCCGAGAATGACTACACCTTCAACTGGACCGATGCCCAGCACTACAAGTGGATCGAGTACCACAAGTGGAAGTTCGGCGCGACGATCTACACCAAGCTGGTGGACAACCTCGTCCTGATGGCCCGGGCACAGTTCGGTTACCTCGGTTACTACAACCGCCGCTGGGGCTATTCCCCGTTCGAGTACTTCCTCGTCGGCGGCGACGGCATGACGGGCTACTACAGTTCCTACGGATCCGAGATCGTATCCCTGCGCGGTTACGAGAACTACTCCCTCACGCCGCAGATCAAGACCAAGAACGGCTCCAACTACCAGGGTAACGTATACGACAAGTTTACCGTGGAGCTCCGTTATCCCGTCGTCCTGCAGCCGCAGAGCACGATCTTCGTGCTGGCCTTCCTCGAGGGCGGTAACTGCTGGTATGACATCCGCGACTTCAACCCATTCCAGATCAAGCGTTCGGCCGGTGTGGGCGTCCGTGTGTTCCTCCCGATGATCGGCCTGCTGGGTATCGACTGGGGCTGGGGCTTCGACGATCCTGTCAACGGAAAGAGCCAGTTCCACTTCGTCATCGGGCAACAATTCTAGAATGGTATCCTATTTGCAAGATATACGCATCGTTTGAAAATTTAACAGTTTAATTGATATGAAAAAGATTTTTGTAATTGCCGCAATGGCGCTTCTTACGCTTTCTGCTTCCGCGCAGAAAATCGCCCGTGTCAACTTTACCGAACTTGTGCAGCTGATGCCCGAGGCCGACAAAGCCCGTGAGACGATGGCAGCCGCCAGCAAAGAGGCCGACGAGACCTACAAGACCATGGTGGAAGAATTCCAGACCAAATATCAGCAGTATCAGCAGAAGGCTTCGACCTGGACGGCTTCGATCAAGGAGAGCAAGGAACGTGAACTCAGCGATATGCAGCAGCGCATCCAGGAGTTCCAGCAGTCCGTCAGCCAGGAGCTTCAGGAGCAGCAGAACACCTTGATGGCCCCGATCTACCAGAAGGCCCAGGAAGAGGTTGAGAAAATTGCCAAGGCGCAGAATGTGGATGTCCTTCTCGACAGCTCCAGCGCCCTGTACTTCAGCACTGCCATCATCGACCTGACCGCCGAAGCCCGCAAGGCCCTCGGGATCAAGGAAGGCCGTACCCTCGAGCAGCTCCAGCAGGAGATGGCCGCCCAGCAGCAACAGCAATAATCAAAACGCAAAAAACAATCATAACCAAACATAACCGCAACACCACATAATGCAACACAAGGTAATTGATGCGAAGGATGTTGTAATAAGGTTTGCAGGAGATTCGGGAGACGGCATGCAACTCACCGGATCTCTTTTTGCTTCTACATCCGCCGTTTACGGCAATTCGCTTTCAACATTCCCTGATTTCCCCGCCGAGATACGTGCGCCGAAAGGCACCGTGTCCGGCGTTTCGGGTTTTCAGGTGCACATCGGCAGCACGGATGTGCGCACGCCGGGCGATTTCTGCGACATGCTCGTCGCCATGAATCCCGCGGCGCTGAAGGTCAGTGCGAAGTTTCTCAAGCGGACGGGCACGGTGCTCGTCAACCAGGACGCCTTTGACGATGCATCCCTCCTCAAGGCCGGCTTCACGAAGAATCCCTTCGAAGAACTCGGAATCCAGGACCGGGATATCATCATCGCTCCGGTCCTGACCCTTACGGAGCAGAGCCTCGCCGACAGCGGCCTCGACCACAAGGCCGTCGAGAAGTGCAAGAACATGTTCGTCCTCGGCATGGCGTGCTATATCTTCTCGCGGCCGCTGGACTATCTGTACAGCTACATCGAAGGGAAATTCGGCAAGAAGCATCCCGAGATGGTTGCCCCCAACAAGAAGGTCCTCTTCGACGGCTTCAACTATGCGGCCAACCTCCAGATGGTGCCGAATACGTATCATATCGCCCCGGCTCCGCTCGAGAAAGGGACCTATCGCAACATCACCGGCAACCAGGCCATCGCCTGGGGCCTGATGGCGGCCGCCGAAAAGGCGGGGATTCCGCTCTTCTGCGGTTCGTATCCCATCACGCCGGCCACGGCAATCCTGGAAGAGCTCGCCATCTACAAGAGCCTTAATGTGAAGACGATGCAGGCGGAGGACGAAATCGCCGGCATCTGCACGGCCGTCGGTGCCGCCTTTGCCGGCAACCTCGCCGTGACGACGACTTCCGGTCCGGGCCTCTCGCTCAAGAGCGAAGCGCTCGGCCTGGCCGTGATGGCCGAACTGCCGCTGGTGGTCGTCGATGTCCAGCGGGCGGGCCCGTCGACGGGCATCCCGACCAAGACCGAACAGACCGACCTCAACCAGATCCTCTACGGACGCAACGGCGAATGCCCGGTGGCGGTGATCGCGCCGCATTCTCCGTCCGACTGCTTCGACGCGGCGTTCTATGCCGCCAAGACGGCGCTGGAGCACATGGTGCCCGTCGTCGTCGCCTCGGAAGGCTTCCTCGGCAACGGCTCCGAGCCCTGGCGGATTCCCTCGATGAAGGATTATCCCGCCATCTGCCCGCCGTTTGTCTCCGGGCCGGTTCCCGAAGGCGGTTTCAAACCGTTTGAACGGGATCCCGAGACCCTGGTCCGCAAGTGGGCGGTACCCGGACTCGAAGGCTTCGAGCACCGCATCGGCGGTCTCGAAAAGGACCATAACGGCGTACTTTCTTCGGCTCCGCTCAATCATGAGACAATGGTCCGTGAGCGTGCCGAAAAGGTAGACCGGATCGCTTCCAGCATTCCGCCGCTGAAGGTGGACGGCCCGTCGGAAGGCAAACTGCTTGTCGTCGGCTGGGGCGGCACGTACGGCCATATCCTTTCGGCGGTCGACGAGATCCGTGCCGGGGGAGACGAAGTCAGTTTCGCCCACTTCGAGTGGATCAATCCGCTGCCGGCCAACACCGCCGAGGTGTTCGGCCGCTTCGAAAAGATCCTCGTATGCGAACTCAACAGCGGTCATCTCGCCATGTGGCTCCGTACCAAGGTTCCCGGCGTGAAGATCCTGCAGTGCAACAAGATTCAGGGCCAGCCCTTCCTCGTACAGGAAATCGTGGCCGGCATCCGTAAAGCAGAGGAGGAGTAGGCTATGGCAATGAAATATACATTCAAGGATTTCAAGAGCGACCAGGAAGTGCGCTGGTGCCCCGGCTGCGGGGACCACGGCGTGCTGGCCGCCCTGCAGCGGGCCCTTCCGATGGTCTGCGAGGCGCGGGATTATGTCCGTGAGCAGTTTGTGATGGTCTCCGGCATCGGATGTTCGTCGCGGCTGCCGTATTATCTCGATACCTACGGCTTCCACGGCATCCACGGCCGGGCCCTTCCCATCGCCACGGGCATCAAGGTGGCCAATCCGCACCTGAGCGTGTGGGTCTCGACCGGCGACGGCGACTCGCTCGCCATCGGCGGCAACCATTTCATCCACGCCATCCGCCGCAACATCGACATCAACATCATCCTCTTCAACAACC
>CAMUZW010000133.1 GCA_947165305.1 uncultured Bacteroidales bacterium | reverse complement strand
TTTACTCCTCCGTCGTCTCGACCACTTTGAGGAAGTCGCCGTTGTGCTCCGCGACGGCCTTCTTCCAGGTATCGGTGTAGCCCGGATGCTCGACCCTGGCGGGGAGGCCTTCCGAATACTCGCCGTGCTCGAAGGATCCGTCCTCGTTCTGGGGCTTGACGTTGCCGTCGACGTATTTGACGAGCAGCAGTTCCTCCAGCTTCTTCCATTCGGCGAACTGCTTCTGGGCCGCGTCGATGGAGAATTTGGTCAGGTATTTCGACACCGGGAGGAAGGGATCGTGCTCGATCATGACGGTCTTCTGCTTCCCTTTCATCTTCCGCTGGATCTTGTACACGATGTCGTTGTACAGGTACAGGGCCGTGCTGTCGGCCGTGCGCGTGCCGCGGTGGATCTGCTCGTTCTCATATTCGTCAATCTTCTCACGGACCGTCGGCGCCATCAGGTTGTACATCTTGTAGCAGGCGTTGGAGATACGGTTGTTGAGCCAGAAAGAAGCCGTAGGGCTGTAGTGCAGCATGTCTCCGTTCCCGACCCGGAAACACTCCGGCACATCGGTCAGGCAGGCATACAGGGGCGTCAGATAGGAGGTCGCCGCATCGTCCGTCCCGAACCAGAGGATGCCGCCGACGCGGTCGGGAAGGTAGTTCCGGGCCTGGGCGACCATCCAGAATCCGGTCTGCTGCGTGGCGATGGCGCGCTCGTTGACGTATTTCTGTCCTTCGTATTCGAACTCCATCGGGCGCCAGCGGTAAGGCAGCGCGTTGCCGCCCGCGCCGATGTCCTGCGTCATGTCGAGCGGCGTCCCCTCGAAGTGGTCGCGCATCATGTCGGCCACGTTCTTCAGGGAAATCTTCTTGCGGGGGAAGATATAGAGCGGGAGTTCGTCCTCCGGCTTGTAGCCCAGGACGAAGTCCAGATAGCTGTAGGCATCGACCGTGGAGACATTCCCGTCGGCGTCGACAAGGGTGAACCAACCGTCGGAGAAGGCGTTGAATACGCTCCAGACACGGGCCTCGCAGGCACGGGCGCCGCCGAAATCGACCGGGCAGTAGGCGTCACGGAAGCTGAAGTCGGCATCCTCCCCGTCGAAGTACCCCATCCGCCGGGCAAAGGAGATGACATCCTTCGCATAGAGGCAGTTGTCGGGATCGTCCTGCGGGAAGCGCGTAATGCGGGACTGGTTGGCGTGGGCGCAGACGGCCCCGTCGGGAATCCGGATGGCGACCCAGACGATACCCTTCCGGGAATTGACGCCGTTGCGGATCGACATACCCTTGCCGACCATCTCGAAGATCCAGGCCTCCTCCTTGTCGGCGATCGAGAATGTCTCGCCTTCGGAGCAATAGCCGTACTTGTTGGCCAGTTCGACGATGATGTCGATGGCCTCGCGTGCCGTCTTCGCGCGCTCGAGTGCGAGGCGCATCAGGGATCCGTAATCGAGCTTGCCGCGGCGGTCCACGAGTTCCTCGCGTCCGCCGAAGGTCGTCTCGGTGATGATGACCTGGTGGTCGTTGATGTTACTCACGACACCGAAGGTCTCCGCGATCTGGGGGATGTCGGCCAGGTATTTATTCGTCTCGTAATCATATACTTTGACCATGTCTCCCTCCTTCCACCGGGCAGGGGCGCGGTAATACAGGTCTCCGTAGGTGGTATGCGAATCCGCCGCATAGCTCACGAGGGTGGAGGCATCCATGCTGGCACCCTTGGTGACGATGATGTTGGTGCAGGCATCTGCCCCGGGCGCCGGCAGCATCGCGGCAAAAACAAGGGCTCCGAGGAGCGTAAAGGTCTTATTTTTGTGAATAATCATTATTTGTTTTATTTTTGCATGAGTTTACAAAGTTATGAATTTTATTGTTAAAAAGACCATTATTTCTGCTGCGGCCCTTTTAATCCTGGCAATTTTGCCCGCGAGGCTTGCCGCACAGGACCAGCCGCTGACGCCCGAAGAGATCGAGAAGAAGCGGATGGAATTCATCGACAAGGAGAAAGAGCGCCTCGTCTCGCTGCTCGACCTCGAGTATTACCAGGAATTCTGGGTAGATTCCACCCTGACGCACGATATCACGGCCATGCAGGAGGAGATGAAGAACCTCCAGGATTCGAAGGTCTCCAACTACGACATGTACGTTGCCGTACAGGACAAGTGGGGCCAGAAGATCTACGACGCCTATCACCGCTTCTTCACGGAGGAGCAATGGGCCAAATACCTCAAGAGCGGAGCGGCCCGTGAGCAGCTTGCGCGCGACAAACGACAGGAGAAAGCCTCCGGGATCAAGCCGGAGAAGCCTGCCGGCAAGAACAAGAAAAAGAAGAAATGATTATCTTTGCATTTCAAATCCAACACGTATGAACGCAGCCATCGATAAAATTCTCGCCGAGCTCGAGGAAATCAAATGCAAAAGTGCAAAGGAAGTGGAAGAAGCCCGGATCCGTTTCCTCGGCAAGAAAGGTGAAGTAACCGCCCTTTTCGAAGAGTTCAAGACCTTCGACAAGGATCGCAAGAGAGAATTCGGCGCCAAGATCAACGCCCTCAAGAATGCGGCGATCGCCAAGATTGAAGAGTTGAAGGCCAACGCGGCGCCCGGCGAGGAGCAGGGGGCTTCCGGAGCCGACCTGACAATGCCCGGCGACGGATTCCAGCTCGGTTCGCGCCATCCCGTATCGATTGTCCGTCAGCAGATCGTGGACATCTTCCGGAAATTCGGTTACAGCGTAGCCGAAGGGCCCGAGATCGAGGACGATTACCACGTCTTCGAGGCGCTGAACTTCCCGCCGAACCACCCGGCCCGCGAAATGCAGGACACCTTCTTCGTGTCCAACGGCCACCTCAACCCGCTGCTGCTCCGTACGCATACGTCATCGGTGCAGGTACGCACGATGGAAACCCAGCCGCTGCCAATCCGCGTGGTCTGCCCGGGCCGCGTGTTCCGCAACGAAGCCATCAGCGCCCGCGCACACTGCATCTTCCATCAGGTAGAAGGACTGTACATCGACAAGGACGTCACCTTCGCCGACCTCAAGCAGGCCATCCTGCTCTTCGCCCGTGAAATGTTCGGCCCCGAGACCGAAATCCGCATGCGTCCTTCTTACTTCCCCTTCACCGAGCCTTCGGCCGAAGTGGACGTGAGCTGCAACATCTGCAAGGGCAAGGGCTGCAATATCTGCAAAGGCACCGGCTGGCTCGAAATCATGGGCTGCGGCATGGTGGACCCGAACGTCCTCCGCGCCAGCGGCATCGATCCCGACGTCTACAGCGGCTTCGCCTTCGGCATGGGCGTCGAGCGCATCGCAATGCTCAAGTGGCAGGTCAACGACCTCCGCCACTACTTCGAGAACGACCTCCGCTTCCTCCGCGAGTTCCAGACCGCCGTGGAAGTCTAGCGAAGTCAGCACCCGGAATATGTTCTCCAAGCGGGCTTTCCTCTCCCTCCTGCTGTTTCTCCCCATCATGCTGCAGGCGGCAAGAGGAGAGGAGCCGGCGATGCTGGATTCACTCCTGTACCGTTTCAACGTCTATTCCACCCGCTGTTCCCCGGAAAAAGTCTTCCTTCACTACGATCGCAGCTGCTTCGTGGCCGGGGAAACGATCTGGTTCAAGGGATGGGTGCGGGAGGCTTCCGCCCTTTCCGTTCTTCCGCCCAGTAACTTCCTGTATGCGGAAGTCCTGGATGACCGGGGCGAAGCCGTGGTGAGGGTCAAGATCAAGCGCACAGGGAACGGCTTCCCGGGATGCATCGAACTCCCGGACAATCTGGAAACGGGGGACTACACCCTCCGGGCCTATACCCTCTGGCAGCTCAACGGCGACAGCGGGTACCTGTTCAACGACAGAATCCGCATTATCGGCGGGAAAAAGCGGGCTGAAAAAGCCCCGGGCGAACCTTCTTCCGAAGTCCATATCAGTTTCTGGCCCGAAGGAGGCCGGTATTTCGCCGGACAAAAGGCGGTCGTCGGCTTTAAAGTCACGGACGGGCAGGGCCGGAGCGTCGATTTCAACGGTACCCTGGTAAAAGATTCGGGTGAGGAGGTTAAAAAAAATGTCTCGACACGGCACGACGGGATGGGAGTCCTTACCTTTTTCGCGGAGCCCGGATCCCGTTACAGTATACTGGACGCATCCGGCAAAACACATCCGCTCCCGTCCCCGGCCGAAACGGGCGCCACCCTGCAGCTCCGGGTCCATGAAGACAGGTATTACATCAGGGCTGTCGGATATGGCGGCGGCGTTTCCAGTCTCCTGGTGCGCAACGATTCCTGGCTGATCCCGCTCGGTCAGCTCACGCTGGACGGCAAAGAGGGCTCGCTGATCATCGAAAAGAAGGGCTTCCATCCGGGCATCAACCATCTGCTGCTCATAAATGAACGCGGGAAGATTCTCGCGGAAAGGCTTTTCTTTGTCCGGGACAGGAAGGCCCCGGACTGCAAGCTGGACATGACCCGGTTCGGGACCGACCCGAGGGCGCTTGTCCGCGGCACCATTTCCCTGAGCGGTCCGGATGGGTCTCCGCTGGACGGGGAATGCTCCGTCTCCGTGGTGAGAGGTGCGCTCAAAGACTGGCAGCAGAGCGATGGCATCACCTCCTATATGGGACTGAGCAGCGAACTCAAAGGGAAGATCAATCAGCCCTATTACTATTTCGACCCGGATATTCCCGAAGAAGAGCGGGATGCCGCGCTGGATGCCCTCATGATGATCCAGGGTTGGCGGTACTACGACCTGGAGCAGATTGCCGATACCGGCGGCGGGAACTTTCACATCCGGTACCTGCGGGAGAGGATACAGGAACTGCGCGGCCATATCGCCCGCCGGATCTCGTCCAAGATGCCGAAGAATTTCACCTTCACCTTCATGATTCCCCGGCGGAATTTCGTGCATTCCATCGAGGTGGACCAGGGCCGGAAATTCATCGTCGACAGCCTGGATTTCCCGGAGAATACCGAATTTCTCATCAACATCCAGACCTCCCGGCTGGGCGCGACCTATCTCCCGAAATGGGACGGGGATCCCGTCGCGGAGCCATACCGCTACAGTCCGGCTCCCGGTTTTTCGAGAGCCGTAAGGCTTGAGCCGCCCCTCCAGAATGACTGGGCGGCAGATGATTCCCTGCAGGCCGCGGTGGTCACAGCCTCGTACAGCGACAACGACGTGCTGGTCTTCGGACACAGCTACCGCGAGGACCTGGAGATCTATGGCGAGATGACCCTGGTGGAATATCTCAGCATGAAGAAGGCCGTGTTTGAATACGACGGCGAGAATATGTTCAACCGCAGCAGGCGGCGGAGCGTCTCATCCGATACGGATCCTTTCGACGACGCGCCCATTCTCGAAGACGAGAACGATTCGGGAAGCGTCAAACTCATCGTGGACGATATGGAAGAAGTCTGGTGGGCGTTCGACATGGTGCGGCTCGAAGACCTCCGCTCCATGAGCATCTCCACACAGCCGGATCCCGTTTACGGCGGCGACGGCGGCGTGGTCCATATCGCCCTGAAACCCGGCGTTTCGCTCCGGAGCGCGGAACGGAATCCCTCCCTGCTCTACTTCGTTCCGCTGGGCTATCAGGTCCCCCGCAGTTTCTTCTCGCCCCGCTATGATTTGGGAGAACACGGCCCCTATGACCAGCGGAACACAATCTGGTGGTCACCGGACGTTACAATATCCGGAGGGCGCGCCGCAATCAGCTTCTGCAACAGCGATCAGATGGATTATCCTTACATCATCCGGATCGAGGGAATCAGCGCCGGCGGCCGTCCTTTTTCACGGCATTGCAT
>CAMUZW010000132.1 GCA_947165305.1 uncultured Bacteroidales bacterium | reverse complement strand
TCGCGGACGATGACGGGGCTCCGCCTCACTCCGCTCGCGGGGCTTCGCATCGATCAGCCGAACGGCATGAAGCACCGCCTCCTGGCCGGCATCGACATCGAGAAAGACTTCGGCGCCAATCCCTTCGGGACGGGTGCGGAAGGCGATCCCAAACAACTGACCTGGAATCTCTTCCGCGAGATAAAGATCTATTATACCTTCGAGGCGCAGTTCAAGAAAACGGATTTCTCCTTCGTGGCGGGTATTTATCCCCGCAGCGAGACGCGCGGCAAGTATACCACGGCCGTCCTGTCGGACCCCGTCCGCTTCTACGACAACAACCTGGAAGGGCTCCTGCTCCGTTTCCGGCGCCCGAAGTCTTATTATGAAGTCGGTCTCGACTGGAACGGGAAATATGGCGACGTCCGTCATGAACGCTTCAATATTTTTTCGTACGGCGACGTCTATATCCTTCCGTGGCTGCATTTCGGCTGGCAGGGGATGTTCCAGCACTATGCCGGATCCAAGCAGCAGAAGGGCGTCGTAGACGACCATTTCCTCAATCCGTATTTCACCTTCGACTTTGCTCCGATGAGCGGCCTGCAGGCCTTGAACCTGTCTGTCGGTCCTTTCGTCGGTTATGAGCGAGACCGCCGCTGGAAGGAAGTCAAGGTCCCCTGGGGCGTCGATGCCGTGACGGAAATCCGTCACTGGAACGTCGGTATCCGCAACGAGTTTTACTACGGGACCTCCATCATGCCCTTCTATGCGGTGGAAGATTCCAACGGCGTCCCGTACGCCGGCAATCTGTATATGCGTGGCGCTTACTGGCAGGTCCGGACCGATCCGGAACAGCTTCCTGCCTATTATGACAGGCTGGAAGCCTACTGGCAGCCGCGCATCAGCGACTGGCTCCGCATCCGCATTGCGGCCGTTGCGCATTTCAATCAGGGATTCTCCGGATGGCAGCAGATTGCCACCCTTCTATTCGATCTCGATACTTTAATGAAACACCGCAATGAAGTCCAGATGTTCCCTCGTCGTCCTCGCCCTCGTGGCACTCGCCGCATGCAGCGGCCCGAAGGGCGGTAATTACTCCCTGACCCTTCTGACGACCAACGATGTTCACGGCCGTTTCTTTGACTCAACCTACGTGGATGCCAATCTCCGCAAGTCCCTCATCGGAGTCAGCCGGATTGTCGACAGCGTCCGTGTCGCGGACGGGGCAGAGAATGTCGTCCTGGTAGATGCCGGCGACTGCCTGCAGGGAGACAATGCCGCTTACTTCTTCAACTATGTCGACACGCTCGGGCCGCATCTCTATTCCCGGATGGTGGATTATCTGCATTATGATGCGCTCGCGTGGGGCAACCACGACGTCGAGACGGGACATAAGGTCTATGACCGTGTCTTTTCCGAGATGAAGGCCTTCAAGGTGCCGCTTCTTGCCGGGAATGCCATTCGCAACGACAATGGTAAGACTTATTTCCCGCTATACACCGTGATACGCCGGGCCGGACTCAAAATCGCCATCCTCGGATACACCAACGCCAACATCAAGGCCTGGCTGAATGAGGAGATCTGGAGCGGGATGCATTTCGACCGGATTATGGATCATGTCCAGGAAGATGTCGACAGGGTCCGGGCCAAAGAAAAACCGGATGTCGTCATCGCCGCGATGCATAGCGCGACCGGGAAAGGGGACGGATCCATCGCCGAGGCAGAGGCCCTGGATGTATTCCGGAGCGTCCGCGGGGTGGATTTCGTCGTATGCGCCCACGACCACAGGCCCTACACCGAGCAGAACGATACGATGGCGCTGGTGAATTCCGGCAGTCATTGCCGTTATGTCGGCATCGGCAAGCTCTCTCTCCACGTCGAGGGCGGGAAGGTGACGGAGAAGCATATAATGGGCGGATTGATTCCCGTTTTCGCCGAGAAGGCGGATACCGTGATGCGGGAGACCTTCCACGATGATTATCTGAAGGTCAAGGCCTTCACCCTGCAGGAAGTCGGCCGGCTGGAAGGCGACCTCGTGACGCGGGAGGCTTATAAGGGGATGTGCACCTATCTCAATCTGGTACATACCCTGCAGCTGGGCTGTACGCCGGCTCAGATCTCCATCGCAGCACCCCTTACATACGACGGCACCGTCAAGGCCGGGACGCTTATCTACAACGATCTCTTCACAATCTATCCCTACGAGAACCAGCTTTATGTCGTCCGGATGACGGGTGATGAACTCCTGAAACTCCTGGAGGCGAGTTACGATCATTGGATCCGTACGGTCAAAGGTCCCGGCGAGCATGTGCTGAATATCCGCGAGCGCGACGATCCGCGAACCGGCCAGAAAGGCTGGTCCTTTGCGGAGCGGTCGTACAACTTTGATTCGGCCGCAGGCATCTGCTATACGGTGGATGTGACCAGGCCGGCAGGGGAGCGCGTGCAGGTTGCCTCGATGGCGGATGGCAGCGCATTTGACCCGGCGGCGGAATATGCCGTGGCGATGACGTCCTACCGCGCCAGCGGCGGCGGGGGATTGATGAAGGCGGCCGGGATCGATACCGACAAGATCGACGACCGCGTCATCTCCCGTTATCCGGAGATCCGTGAGATTCTTTATGACTATCTTAAGAAGAACGGCGTCATCGATCCTGCCGTGGTCGCTAATCCCGCCGTCATCGGTTCCTGGCGCTTCGTTCCCGACGCCTGGGCGCCGAAATCGTTGGATAGCGACCTGAAATTGCTCTTCGGGCGCGATGAGTAAGTTAATGATAGTCAGTGTTTTATGCAAAAGCCTCTGCTCGATTTCGGGCAGAGGCTTTTGCATAATGCTTTGATTGATAATCGTTTATGCATCGCGGCGGCTACGGGATGGCGGTGCGGAGCCAGGTGGCGAAGGCACCGGCATCGAGGTCATAGCCCCGCATCGGGGCGATTTGCTCGCCATCGGCATTCAGTACGGTGTAGTTGGGCTGGCCGTTGACGCCGAAACGCTGCTTGATCTTGTAGGAATTGACGCGTCCGATATCCTTAAGGACAGTCCCGCCCTCCGTCGTAATCCATTCTTCCTCGGGGAGTTTGGTCTTGTCGTCTGTGTACAGGACGGCGATGACGAATTCGTCCCGCAGCAGCGGAAGGACGGCAGGATCGCTCCAGACGCGGGCTTCCATCTCCCGGCAGTTGACACATCCGTGACCGGTGATGTCAACGAAGACCGGCTTCCCGGTTTCCTTCGAAGCGGCCAGCGCTTCGTCAAGGCTGGGGTAGCCATAGAGTCCGTGGGGGAGACGGAGCGGGGGCAGGGAAGCGTCGGTGCCGGGATCGTCCGTCTCGTTTTCCGTCATCGCTGCCGTGCCTGTCTGGAATCTCTCCAGTACGAAATCCTGCGTCTCCAGCGGCGGCAGATAGCCTGAGAGTGCCTTGAGGGGCGCTCCCCACATACCGGGGATCAGGTAGACTACGAAGGCCAGGTCGACGATGGCAAGGGTTAGTTTCACGAGATTGAGCGGCCTTCTCTCAGGGTCGTCCTTGAAATGAATCAGCCCCAGCAGGTACAGCCCGAGCAGCGTGAAGATCACGATCCAGAGCGCCAGATAGACCTCACGGTCGAGGATACCCCAGTGATAGGTCTGGTCAGCCACCGACAGGAATTTGAGTCCGAGCGCCAGCTCAATGAATCCCAGTACCTTCTTGACACCGCCAAGCCAGCTGCCGCTCTTGAGCTTGGTCAGAAGCGACGGGAAAAGGGCCAGCAGGGTAAAGGGAAGGGCGAAGGCCACCGAGAAGGCGAGCATCGTAACCATCGGCGCCCAGAATTCACCGGAGGTGGATTTGATGAGAACCGTTCCGACGATCGGACCCGTGCAGGAGAAGGACACCAGTACGAGCGTCAGCGCCATGAAGAAGACACCGGCCAGGCCTTTCCTGTCGGCGCCGGCGTCGGCTTTGTTGGTCCATGAAGAGGGGAGCTGCAGCTCGAACGCGCCGAAGAAAGAGGCTGCGAAGACCATGAAGATCACGAAGAAAAGGAGGTTCGGCAGCCAGTGCGTCGCAATCCAGTTGAAGATATCGACAGTCACGGCTTCGCCGCCGATGAGGCGGGTCAGCAGGATGATGACCGAGATCGGCACCGTGTACAGGAGCACGATGAAAAGGCCGTACATAAAGGCCTTGAACCGGCCCGCCGCCGCGCTTGACGAGCCCTTCAGGAAGAAGGATACCGTCATGGGCACCATCGGGAACACACAGGGCGTCAGCAGCATGGCGAATCCCCAGAGGATGGCCTCGAGGATAAGCGCCCAGAGCCCCCCGGCGCTATTTCTTGCGGGTTTTGCAGGCACGGAGAAGGCGTAGTCTTCCGGCATGCCGCATTCCTGTTCGCGGCAGGCGATCCAGGTGATGTTCCCCTGGATTTCGTTACCTTCCGCACGGACCTTCTGCCGATAGGCTGCCTTGTCGTAGAAAACGGTATGGCCATCTTCTTCGACACCTTCCGAGACATTCTCCAGCGGACCTTCCGGCGTCACGCCTTGGGCCAATTCCACCTCGGGCCCCTGGAAGGGAACGCCTGCGCCGTAGATGTGATAGCCATCCGCGATGGCTGCGGAGAACTCCAGCACATATGTGCCGTCGCCTTCCGCGGACGCCTTCACTTTCCAGGTGGCGGAAGGCGTCTGGGCAAACAGCGCAATGCCCGCAAGGAGCAGCGTAAGCGTTGTCAGCAGCTTACTTCGCATAGGCTACCGAGCGGGTCTCGCGGATGACCGTGATCTTGACCTGTCCGGGATAGGTCATCTCGTCCTGGATCTTCTTGGCGATCTCGCCGGAAAGGGTGGCGGCCTGCTGGTCGGAAACCTGCTCGGCACCGACGATGACGCGGAGCTCACGGCCGGCCTGGATGGCGTAGGACTTGGTCACGCCCGGATAGGCCTGGGCGAGGTCTTCCATCCCCTTGAGGCGTTTGATATAGGACTCGATCACCTCGCGGCGGGCACCCGGACGGGCGCCGGAGATGGCGTCTCCGACCATCACGAGCGGAGCGATGAGCGAAGTCATTTCGATTTCCTCGTGGTGGGCGCCGATGGCGTTGCAGATCTCGGGTTTCTCCTTGTATTGCTCAGCCAGCCGCATACCCAGGATGGCGTGCGGGAGCTCCGGCTCCTCTTCGGAGACCTTGCCGATATCGTGCAGCAGGCCGGCCCGCTTGGCGATCTTGGGATTGATACCCAGCTCGGAGGCCATGATGGCGCAGATGTTCGCCACTTCGCGGGAATGCTGCAGGAGGTTCTGTCCGTAAGATGAACGGTATTTCATACGGCCGATCAGGCGGACGAGCTCCATCGAAAGCCCGTGGATACCGAGGTCGATGCAGGTTCGCTTGCCGGTCTCGAGGATTTCGTCTTCCAGCTGTTTCTGGACCTTGGAAACGACCTCTTCGATGCGGGCGGGATGGATGCGGCCGTCGATGACCAGCTGATGCAGGGCCAGGCGGGCGACTTCGCGGCGGACAGGGTCGAAGGCACTCAGCAGGATGGCGTCAGGGGTATCGTCGACGACGATCTCGACGCCGGTAGCAGCTTCAAGGGCGCGGATGTTACGGCCTTCACGGCCGATGATGCGGCCCTTGATCTCGTCGTTCTCGATCGGGAAGGTGGTGACGGCATTCTCGATGGCCGTCTCCGTCGCCGTGCGCTGGATGGTGTTGATGACGATGCGCTTGGCCTCTTTTGCCGCATTGAGACGGGCCTCGTCCATCGTGTCGTTGATGTAGGCCTGGGCTTCGGTGCGGGCCTCGGCCTTCATGTTCTCCA
>CAMUZW010000131.1 GCA_947165305.1 uncultured Bacteroidales bacterium | reverse complement strand
CCAGCCAGCGGCCGTCGCCGATGATCCGTCCCTCAATCCGGCGGATGCCTTCCCGGAGGAGAAAATTCTTCCAGTTGGAAAACAGGGTGAAGGATGCCGTGGCGATGCTGTCCGGGGCCGCGATCGTAGGGTCGCCGCCGCCGATGATATACACATCCCCCTTGAGCGTCCCCGCTTCGACCCGTCCGCTATAACCGATGGCGGTCTCATACCGGAATTCACCCCCGAGCCTGTGCAGGGCGGCCCCGGTCGTGATGAGCTTCATGTTGGAGGCGGGGAGCATCCGCGCCCGGGCGTTCCTGACAGCCAGAGTATCGCCCTTGGAGTTGACGGCCAGCACGCCCCAAACGGAGGACCGCAGCGGCTCCTGAGCCGCAATTCTGTCCACATAAGCCTGGGCCGCCGTTTTCGGGCGCTGCGCCGCGGCCGACAGGGAAAAGGTCAGCAGCAGGAAGAGCAGGAGTTTCGGTTTCATGTGAACTGAATTTAAGGCATACAGGTGGTAAATATACAAAAAAAAGATATTGTTCCTCCCGGGACAATATCATTTCCAGCAAAAAAATAAAACTTTCTGCTTACTCGGCGATGGCCTCAGCGGCCTCAGCGACCTCAGCGGCAAGGCTGTCGCAGCAGGTACCGCAAGAATCGCAAGCGGCCTTGCAGGAATCGCAAGCCTCGGTGCAAGCCTCTTCAGCTTCCTGAGCGGCTTTCTTAGCGCCGAAATTGCAAGCAACGGCAGCACCCATGAGGGCTACGATTGCAAGAGACATAAATACCTTTTTCATTGTACGTTAAATTTAACAATTAAACAAAACTAATTTTGCGGCTGCAAATGTAGGTCTTATTTTTGAATTTTCAAAACTTTTAAAAAAAATTTATTATATTTGACGTATGGAACTATTCTTCAGCACCCGTACAGAGGAAAAAATTTGTTATCTGGAGGCCGAAGAGGCCCAGCACTGCGTTAAAGTTCTGCGCCACAAAACCGGCGACGTCATCCATGTCATAAACGGGCGAGGTACACTGTATGAGTGCGTTTTGACCGAATGTTCCCCGAAGGGGGCGACCGCAAAGATACTGGACGAAAAGCCGGGCTGGGGCTCGCATGCTTACAATTTAACACTTGCCGTCTGTCCCACCAAGAACAACGACCGCTATGAATGGTTCGTCGAAAAAGCCGTCGAACTGGGCGTCGACCGGATCGTTCCCGTCATCGGCGACCGCTCCGAGCGGAAGGTCTACAAGACCGACCGGGCCGCCCGGATCGCCCTCTCCGCCGCCAAGCAGTCGCTCAAGGCAGCCGTTCCGGAGATTGCCGAGCCTGTAACCGTCAGGGAATTCATCCGCAGCGCCGGACAGGGACTCCGCCTGATCGCCTATTGTTTCGAGGGAGAGACGGAACGCATTTCCGTCAAGGATGCCCTGGGAAGCGGAGAGAGGGAGATTACCATCCTGATCGGTCCCGAAGGGGATTTCTCTCCGGAGGAGGCAGCCCTCGCCGTTGAAAACGGCTTCAAGCCCATCCACCTCGGGCCCTCGCGGCTCCGCACCGAAACCGCCGCCGTCACCGCCGCCGCGGCCGTCTATTTTACTTTCTTATAATCGCGATTTCGCCGTCGTACCCCACCTTGATAATCTGGGATGCTTTGCCGGTAGCCGATTTCTCCAGGAAAGACGGGACGACATAGTCGACCGCCGTGCGGATCTCTTCCGGGATTTCCCGGAAAGACGCCGGCGTCGGCTCGCCCGAGATGTTGGCCGACGTCGAGACCAGCGGCCGCCCCAGTTTGAACGCCAGGTCGCGGCAGAAATCCATCAGCGGGATCCGGATTCCGACGGATCCGTCCTCCGCAACGGTTTCGGGCGCAAGGTGAAACCGGTCGGGCTTCCCTTCCTCCGACACGAGCCCTTCCGGGTAGATGATGGTCATCGGCGCGTCATTCACTTCCACGAGATCTACCGCCATCGAGGGCACCTGGCGGACATACCTGGCGACCATGTCCAGGTCCGAAGCCAGCAGCACCAGGGACTTGCTGTCGTCCCGGCGCTTGATCCCGAAGATTTTCCGGACGGCGGAAGGGTTGGTTGCGTCGCATCCGATTCCCCATACGGTATCGGTCGGATAGAGGATGATTCCTCCGCCCCGGAGCACTTCCAGGGCCTCGTTCAGAATGGATTTGATGTCTTTCATTGCAGGAAAGAGGACAAAATGGGATAATGGTCGGAATATTTCACGTCGCCGCGGTCGTACCAGCGGGCCTTCAGGGTCTCGGGATAGAGGATATAATCGATGCGGAGCATCGGCCAGAGAGAGCGGTAGGTGGCGCCGAAGCCCTTGCCAACCTCCAGGAAGGAATCCTTCCGGCCGCGGATCAGGCGTGAATAGGTATAGGAAAGGGGCGTATCGTTGAAATCCCCGACGACGATGGACGGCTCGCTGCAGGCGTCGATGTTGGCCATCACCTTATCTACCTGGTTCGGGCGGATCTTGTTGGCCCTGCGGAATTTGCGACCGTCCTCCCGGGCGCCGTCCTCCCGGATGGAGCGGGCGAGGTGCGACAGCGAAATATTGTAACTCTCGAAGTGGCAGTTATAGACCCGGATCTTGCTCCCGCGGACATCCAGATCGGTAAAAAGGGCCATATTGGTACTCTCTTCGAAGGTAACCTTCCCCTTCCCCAGAATCGGGAACCGCGACAGAATCACATTCCCGAAACGGCCTTTCGCACCGGTATAGATATAATATTCCGAGGTGTATTTCGGGAAATGACGCTTGAGCCACGCACCGGGCTGGTCGACATTCGGAAGATAGAATTCCTGCAGGCAGATGACATCGGCATCCGTTCCGGAGAGGTAATTCGCCACTTCCTCCGCCAATTCCACCTGGGAAAGCCGCTTATAGGTATCCTGCCCGTTCGCAAACCGGCCCACGTTGTAGGAGACGACCTTGAGGTCGCCCCGGCTGCCGTCCGCCGGACGGCCGTTGAACTGGAAATAGCGTCCGATCAGGATAATGGAGGGAAGCATCACCAACAACAGCAGGACAACCGCTCCCCAGGCCCGGCGGAAGAGCCCCCAGACAATCATCATTCCGCAGAAGAACAGTACCGGCAGATAAGCCAGGGCAAAGATGGTCACATACCATGCCCAGGCCGGGTTGATCCACATCGACAGATAGCTGAGCAGCAGCAAGACGGCAAGCAGCACCGCCCCGCCCCCGAAAGCGATCCGTGAGAACAAGCCCCGCTCTTTCTTCTGCCGCTGCCTTACCATCGGTTACGTTTTTTCCAGAACATCATCAGGATAAAGCCGATGAGCGCACCGCCCAGATGGGCGAAGTGGGCGATTCCGTCCATCGTACCGGTAATACCCGTCAGGAGTTCGATGCCGATGAAGATCAGGATCATCCATTTGGCCTTGAGAGAGACAGGCGGGAAGATGAGAGTCAGCCGCATGTCGGGATATACGACGGCGAAGGCGACTTCAATGCCATAGATAGCGCCGGAGGCCCCCAGGGTCGGTGTCCGGAGAAGATTGAAAGCGGCCTCCTCTGCCCCTGAGGTGAGGAAAAACGAGTACTGCGCCCACTGCACGCCCGTGTGCATCAGGTATGCGCCGATGCCGCAGGCGAAATACAGGATCAGGAACTTTTTGGTCCCGATCGCCTGCTCCAGCGCCATGCCGAACATGAACAGGGCCCACATATTGAAGAAAAGGTGGGCGAAGTTGGCGTGGAGGAACATATAGGTCAGTACCTGCCACGGGCGGAAAAACGGCGAAGCCGGGAAGAAGACCGCCAGATACTGGATCAGGACATCTCCGCCCCTCAGGTCGTCGAGGAACGTGAAGACATATACGATGATATTGACGAGCAGCAGGTTCCGTGTCGCCACGGGAATCCGCTTCCAGAATGAACCTCCTGTTTGACTGTAATAAGGCATCTGCTAAAAATGTTTGTCCAACTCATCCTCCGCGATCACATACAGGATCTTGCGGCCGGAAGACGTAAATTCGGGATTCTGGCTGGCGAGAAGGGCATCCAGCAGCCGCTGGGCCTCGGTCAGCGAATCCATCGGGGCCGATGAAGCGGCACCCAGCACCGCGAACTTGGCCGCCATCGCGCTCCGCATCATCTCCGGCAGCGACACGCTCTCGTCCGAAAGGATGAGCAGCAGGTCGCCGACCAGGGTCTGCACCTTTCCCGGTTCGGCGGAAAACCCTTCCGGAACGGCATTCACTACGACCGTATCGGTCCCGAAGGCCGTGATGTCAAAGCCCAGCGTGCGGAGCAACTCGGCCTTGGCGTCGAAAACGAGGCGGTTCTCGACGCCGACGTTGACCTGGACCGGGAACAGCGACCGCTGGGATACGTGCCCGTTCCGGGCGAGAACCTCCAGAAAGCGGTCGTAGAGAATCCGCTCCCGGGCGCGACGGATATTCGTCACAAGGACACCGGAGGCAGACTTGGAGAGGATATATTTCCCTCCCACGATCATCAGCTGGCTGGAAGGCAGGGTGGTGGCCTCAAACAGCTTGCCGTAATCCTCTTGCCGGGGCTTCCAGGCAGGAACGCCCGGCCGGTCCGGGAAGACGGGGTCCGAAGTCACCTTGCCCGAGGCGGCAAAGGGATCATAATCCGGATTGAAATCCACGGAAGGGGCCGTCACGGGTTTATATTCCTCGAATTTACTTCCGATGACGGGCATCTCCAACGCTTCGGGATTGTCGAAATCGATGCTCCCGGCCGACGAGAACTTTCCGAGCGCCTCACGGACGGCTGCGAAGATGATCTGGAAAACGACGGTGTCTTCCTCAAACTTGATTTCGGTCTTGGTCGGATGGATATTGACGTCGATGGCGTGGGGATCCGTTTCCAGATACAGGAAATAAGACGGGGTTACGCCCTCGGGAATCAGGTTTTCATAGGCCTTCATCACGGCCTTATGCAGGTAAGGGCTCCGGAAATAGCGGCCGTTGACAAAGAAGAACTGGTTGCCGAGGGTCTTCTTTGCGCTTTCGGGCCTGCCGGCGAAGCCGCGGACGATCGCAGTGGAAGTATCCGCATGCACATCCACGATCTCCCCTACGACGCCGGTCCCAAGCAGGTCGAGGATCCGGAATTTGAGGGACTGGGCCCGGGCGAGTTTGTAGATGTCGCGGCCGTTGTGGCTCAGGGTAAAAGAGACATCCGCCCGTGTCAGGGCGACGCGGGTGAATTCTTCAACGATGTGCTTGAATTCGACATTGTCGGACTTGAGGAATTTGCGCCGGGCGGGGATATTGTAGAAGAGGTTGCGCACCGAGAAACAGGAGCCGTCCGGCGCCGACACCTCCCGGGTGGAGATGTGCTCCGAGGCCGCGAACTGCACCTCGGTGCCGACTTCGTCCGCCGCCCGCTTGGTACGCAGCGTCACTTCCGCCACGGCGGCGATCGAGGCGAGAGCCTCTCCGCGGAAGCCGAAGGTCGTGATGTTGTCGAGATCTTCGGCCGTGGCGATCTTGGAGGTGGCGTGGCGCTCGAAGCAGAGCACCGCGTCCACCGGGGACATGCCGCAGCCGTTGTCGATGACCTGGATGAGCGTGCGCCCGGCGTCGGTGACGACCACGGACACCTGGCTCGCGCCGGCGTCCACGGCATTTTCCATCAGCTCCTTCACCACGGACGCAGGCCGCTGCACGACCTCGCCCGCGGCGATCATGTTGGCGATTTGCGCCGGAAGGACCCTCAGCTTGCCCATCCGCTACAGCAGCGAATAGAACTTGGCGATGTACCAGAGCATGCCGACGATCAGCAGGAGCGTGATGATGCCGATGATGGTCTGGACGCGCCGCATCGGGGTCCGCGTGCGCGCCCCTTCGCGGAAGGAACCGCGGATGTAGGAGCCGGGCACGTAGGTGCCCTCTTTCTTCTCCTTCTCGATGGTGCCGTCCACGGCGCCGAAGCGGCGCTTGCGCTCTTCTTCCGCCGGATCGTAGT
>CAMUZW010000130.1 GCA_947165305.1 uncultured Bacteroidales bacterium | reverse complement strand
TAACGGCTGTTGGTCTGGTCCCAGCGGAAGCCGAGGCGGTGCAGGATCTGCATCGTAAAGGCCGTGGATGGCTCGACCATATGGAGCTGGCCGTCAGCCTGGTCATACGCAATGATGCTGGACAGGACTTTCGCCTTCCTGGGATCGGATTTAGCCTCTTCCATACGGCGGATGAATTCGGCATCTTCCAGATAATCCAGGGAAGAACCGCCACTGACCTTCAGGCGTGACAGGATGTCGTCCATCGGAATCAGGTGATCGTTGGAGACATTGAATACGCAGTTTTCCTTCGGGGTCCGGGCAAGGAGTACCACGGCTCTGGCCGTTTCATCGATGGGAGAGAACTCCATCCTGGCCTCCAGAAGCGAATAAGGACAGGCCCCGAGGATACTGTACGATTTCAGACGTCCCATGGAGGCGTTGGTGTTGAAGTTGATCTGGAACTCTCCGTCGGCCGCACGCGGCGACAGATTGCCCGCCCGCATAATCTTCGCGTTCAGCTTGCCCTCCGCCACTTTCTCGAGTATGAACCGCTCCGCCATGAACTTGGAGAATACGTACTGGTTGTCCGTATTCTGTCCGAAGTACAGCATTTGCTCCGTGAGCATAGGCGCATCGCCTGCGGCCATTCCTCCGACGCTCTCGGTGGAGACATGAATCAGCCTTGCGTCACGCTTGATGCAGAAATCGACGATATTCTTTACGCCCTCGTAATTAACCATAAGAATGTCGTTCCCGCGGGAGAAGTGCTTTACGTTGGCAGCGCAGTTGATCACCATGTCGAACGGTATGCCAGAGAGAAGCATGGAGGCGAACACGGCACCGTCGGTTATGTCGCCCTGGATAACCCTGACCCTGGTCCTCAGCAGGTGCAGATATTCGCGGCCGAAATAATAGACCAGCATTTCGGTGAGCCTGCGCTCGGCGCTGATGGCCCCTTTGCCTCTGAGCAAGCACCAGATAACAGTATCTGAAGGGGTCTGGTCAAGTACTTCGCGGAGCACATGGATTCCGAGGAAGCCCGTCGTACCGGTCAGGAGGATATTCTTGCCGAGTTCCTGTCTCTGGCCGACGAGGAAGTTCTCCAGGGTATTCCGGGCCAATACTTCATTAATGGCTGTATAATCGTAACCGGCCACGTCGTCGTCACTCTCGGTGAAGACAGTCGTGCCGGTAAGGAATGCGGCAAGTTCCCTGGCCGTAGGATGGGCGAACACATCGCCGTACGCAAAGTTCAGGCCTTTGCGCTCGGCGCTGACCAGCACGCTCGTGACCATCAGGGAGGACCCTCCGAGATCGAAGAAATTGTCCGTTACGCCCGTGCGGTCCATCCCGAGCACCTGCGCGAAGATTTCGCACAGGGCCTTTTCGGTATCGTTGGAAGGCGCAACATAAGAATCCGAGGAACTCATGACCGGAGCGGGAAGGACTCTGCGGTCGACTTTCTGATTGACGTTGAGCGGTATCTGGTCGAGTTTCATGAACGCAGCGGGCACCATGTACGGCGGCTTGCGCTGAAGGATGAAACTGGACAGCGCCTTGGTATCGAGAGGCCCGTCGCAAACGACGTAGGCGGCGATGAATTTACCTCCCGAAGGGTTGTCGAAGGGTTGTACGGTAACGTCCTTCACGCCCGGGAATTCCCTGATCACGGCTTCCACTTCCTTGGTTTCCACGCGGAAGCCGCGAATCTTGACCTGCCCGTCCCGTCGTCCCACAAACTCAATGTTGCCGTCCATGCGGTAGCGGACGATATCACCCGTGCGGTACACGCGGTCGTAGGGGGCATCATTCCCGAAGGGATTGGGAATAAATGTCTCGGCTGTTTTGTCGGGACGGTTAAGATAGCCGCGGCCGACCTGAGGACCGGATATCCAGAGCTCCCCGACGGCGCCCGCCGGCAATCTTCGGGACGAACTGTCAGCGACATAAAGCCTGAGGTTGCTCAGAGGATGGCCTATGGGGATGTTGGGTTCTTTCTTCTGAACGTCGAAGATGGTCGAGAAAATGGTACACTCGGTAGGGCCGTAACCGTTGTGGAACGCATACGAAGGCGGATTGATGGAGACTAGCTTCTCCCCTCCCACCGACAGATGCTTCAGGGAAGGATTGTCCGGATAGTTCTGTGCAAACATGACACCGACCTGTGTCGTCATGAAACTGTGCGTGATTCCGTTGGATGTAATGAACTTGTCGATGGCCGACATATCGTGTCTGGTCTCCTCAGGAATAATGTGCACGCTGGCACCCGTAGTGAGCGCGGGATACATATCCATCATGCAGGCGTCGAAACCGTAGCTGGCGTACGCCGCCACGCGGCTGCCGGGCGTAAGGCCGTAATATTCACGGTACCAGGTGCAGAAATTCACCAGGTTCCTGTGCTCGAGCATACATCCCTTGGGAACGCCAGTCGAGCCGGAGGTGTACAGCAATATAAAGAGACTCCCGGGCAGAGGGCCTTCGGGCAGAGGTCCCTCGGGCAAAGAATCTATCTTTGTCGTCTCCAGCACGGGCCCGTGATAATCGCTGAGCAGATGGAGCAAATCGCCGTCGGCAATCAGGAGCTTCGCGTCGGCATCCTGGATCATGAAGTTCAGGCGCTCCTGAGGATATGACGGGTCGAGCGGCTGGTACGCGCATCCGGCCTTCAGGACACCAAGAGATGCGATGGGCATCATTTCGCTGCGGCCGATGAGGACGGAAACCACATCTTCACGCCCGAGTCCGAGCGAAGAGATGTAGGCAGCGATCCTGTCGGTAATGGCATCCAGCCGGCCATAGCTCAGCTGCCTGTCTTCGTACGAAACAGCCAGTGCCTCCGGATTGAGGACGGCTTGCTCCTTAAAGAGTGAAACAATGGTCCTGGATTCATCGACAGGAGTCGAATATGAATTGAATCCGTCCAGCATGCCGGCCTGGGCGGGATTGATGAGCGAGATGCCGTCAAGCGGGCAGTCGGAAGCCAGGACGCAGACTATATTCTCCATCGTGTCGGCGAAGCTCTGCATCAGCTCTTTGCTATACAGAGAATCGTCGTACTGGAGATGGATCACTTCCTCCCCTTCTTTTCCTTCAATGAAGATGCTCACCGGGAATTTGGGGGCGCTGCTCTCAAGATTCTCCGACTTGATTGCCTTGCCGTTGATACGGTACTCTTCCAGCACGCCCACCTGATAGGCGAGCATGATCTGAGGCTGGAAATCAAAGTCGGATGCAACTTTTGCGAATGGGTAGTTCTCGTGCGCCCTGGTTTCCGAGAAGGCGGCATCGGTCTGCCTGAGGTACTCGGCCGAACTTGCCGATCCGGTGTCAGAGGCCAGGGCGAGGGTGTTGACGAACATACCCAGCGTATCGGAAGTCCTGAGGTCGGAACGGCCGTTGCTGATGGTGCAGATATATACTTTCTTGCTGCCGCTGAATGCGCCTGCGGCGAGGAATGCCGCTGACAGGAAATAGCTTGCCGGCGAAATGCCAAGGCTCCTGCAACGCTCAGAAACATTGGCGCTTACAGCTTTGACAAGGCTTGCCTCGCGCCCGGTGACATCACCCTTTTCCAAATCGGGAAGGATGCCGCTGGCACCTTCGCAGCCGGCCATCTGTCCGTTGAAGAAATCTCTGGCGGCGGCAAATTCATCCCCTTCTTCCGCTTCCTTCTGATCGGAAGCATAGTCGAAGTAAGAATATGTTTCTTCTGAAGGCTCTTTTCCGTCAATGGCAGCGGTGAGCTCGGTCATGAAAATGTCATACGAGCGTCCGTCGAAAATGGTATGGTGGAAGTCGGTGAACAGATACAGTCCGTCTCCGGCCTGTACCACGGCGACACGGTAGAGGGGTCCTTCGGACAGATTGAAAGGCTTTGTGAAAGTGGCTTTGAAGCGATCCAGGTCAGCCTCGTTTACGTTGAGCATTTCGACTTCCGGCTCTTTGTCGGAGGGGACCTGCATCACCTTTCCGTCTATCATCTCAAAATGCGTGTTGACGTAGGGATGGCATTTGAGTACGGCAAGCACGCTGTCGCGCACCTTTGCCGCATCCAGCCCGGCAGGCAAGGTCCACATGACCGGTATGTTGTACACGGTTTCATGCGGGGCTTTCATGCAGTCGAAGTACACTCCTTCCTGCTGATAAGTAAGCGGCCTCGGACCTTCGCTATGTTCCTTAACCGCCGCAGACGCCTCTTCGCGCGGGACCATAAGCGTGGACAGCACATCGTTCTCTATTGACTGCAGGGTCGCCGTCTTGACGAATGTATCCATTTTTACCGAAATGCCGTAGCGCTTGTAAAGCTCGGTGGCAAGACGGAGGGCGGACAAAGAGGTCAGCCCAAAGAAGAAGAGCGGATCCGTCAGGGAGAACCCTTCAATATGTGCCGACTCTGTGATAAGTGTGCTTAACTCCTGCTCCAGAATGTTGAGCGGAGCGGCTTCGACCTTCCTGTCACTGCTTTCCACTTTGGGTTCCGGAAGCGCCTTTCGGTCAACTTTCTGGTTGACATTCAGAGGGATAGCGTCGATTTGCATGATTACCGCCGGAACCATATAGGGCGGTTTACGGTCAAAGATGAAACTCTTGAGGGCATCGATATCAACCGCGGAAGGAGATACGATGTACGCCGCAAGGAACTTTCCGCCGCCGGTGCCTTTTTCGTCAAATGCCTGCACGGTGACGTCGGTGATTTCAGGGAATTCACGGATGACGGTTTCCACTTCCTTAAGCTCTATCCTGAAGCCGCGGATCTTGACCTGGGAGTCTTTTCTGCCTATGAATTCAATGTCTCCGTCGGGCCTGTAACGGACTATGTCGCCGGTCCTGTAAACGCTCTTGTAAAGCTCATCTGTTTCGAAACAGTTGGAGACAAACACTTCGGCGGTCTTGTCGGGACGGTTCAGATACCCCATGCCGACCTGCTTCCCGGCCACCAGAAGCTCTCCTGCGGCCCCGACGGGGACCCGCTGGCCCGATTTGGAGACCACATAGGCATGAATTCCGTCCACGGGACGTCCGATGGGTATATCGGGCTCCTGCTCGACAACGTGCTTGTATATGACGTAGCAGACGCTTTCGGTGGGGCCGTAGCAGTTGTAAAGGTTGTATGCGGGAAGAGGAATGCTCGCCATCTTTTCTCCGCCCGTATATAAACATTTGATAGGAGCCTGCGGGAAGTTGAGGGCATACTGGGTGGCCACCTGGGTGGTCATGAACACATGTGTGAGGCCGTTTTCCGTAAAGAACTGGTCCAGGGCGATCAGGTCGAGGCGGATTTCCTCGGGAATCACATAGAGGGTAGCGCCCGCAGCAATCGATGTATAGAGGTCGGAGAGGAAGGCGTCGAATCCGAAACTGGCATAGGCGGTCAGCCTCGAGCTGGCATCAATGCCGAGGATCTGCATATTTTTGCATACGTAATTCGACACGTTCCGCTGGCTCAGCATACAGCCCTTGGGCTTTCCGGTAGTGCCGCTGGTATAAAGAAGGATCAGCAGGTCGTCCGGAGTAATGGCGGCATCCGAACTGCCTTCCGGCAGCGACGGAATGTCAGCCGTGCAAAGTTTCGGTCCGTTATAGGATCCCACCAGAGCGTCCAGCCCGGGATCGGCGATCAGAAGGGCGGCTCCGCTGTCCTGAACCATAAAATCCAGGCGCTCCTGAGGGTAAGAAGGGTCCAGCGGCTGGTATGCGCAGCCCGCCTTCATTACACCCAGCGGAGCAATCATCATATATTCGTTGCGGTCAAGAATGATCGATACGACGGCCCCGGGGGCAACCCGGGCGGCGATGTAGGCGGCAAGATGGTCGGAAAGCCGGTCAATCTGCTTATACGAGAGATGCTTGTCCCGATAAACGATGGCAGTATGATCTGGATCTGCGGCAAGGCTCTTCCGGAACAGGTCGAGAAGCGTTACTTCGGTGTCGAAACTGCAGGGCCCTGGGTTGAAGGAATCCAGGTCGCTTAGCTGCTCAGGGCTTGCGAAAGCGAGATCTTCTACCGTCCTGGCAGACTCCATTGAATTCAGGCAGGCGGCAAAGCTGTTGGCAAAGTTGCCCAGAATCTGCTTAGAATATTTGTCTCCCTGATACCAGAAGCGCATCTGGAATTCTCCGCCGGGGGTGGCGAACATTTCTATCGGAAG
>CAMUZW010000129.1 GCA_947165305.1 uncultured Bacteroidales bacterium | reverse complement strand
TTGATGACGTTGTCGCACTGCGTGAGCATCGGAGCCGCGAACAGGAAGCCGCGCGCCTCGGGCGCACCAATGTTGGGGGAGGCGCAGAGGGCGCCGAGATCTTTGATGAGGGAAGCGAAGACCTGCTTGTCCTGCATCAGGGGGATAATGTCTACGAAATTGACTCCTTTGATGGGGAAGTCGGGATAGAATTTCAGATAATCTTTGTACGCTTTCATTTCTGACTTCTTAGGATACAAAAATATAAAAAAATGATTATATTCGCAAAGTCTCCCCAGGCAATTGCAAAAGGTATAGATTATATGGCCCAAACGTATGAACTGAAAGATATCGCGACGCAGGTGCGCCGGGATATCATCCGGATGGTGTCGATGGCCGGCTCGGGGCACCCGGGCGGATCGATGTCCTCCACAGATTTCCTCACCTATCTCTTCTTCCGGGAAATGAAACAGGATCCCGCCACCTGGCGGCGTGACGGCCGCGGACAGGATGTGTTCATTCTTTCCGCAGGGCACACGGCTCCGGTGTACTATTCGATTCTCTCCCGCGCCGGCTATTTCCCAACTTCCGAACTCGGGACCCTGCGCAAGTTCGGGTCGGTCCTGCAGGGGCATCCTTCTATCCGGAAGGGTCTGCCCGGCGTGTTCCAGACCTCCGGCTCGCTGGGACAGGGACTTTCGGCCGCCGCGGGATTCGCCCTGGCGAAGCAGCTCGACGGCGCCCCGGAATACACCTATGTGATGTGCGGTGACGGCGAGAGCGAGGAAGGCCAGATCTGGGAGGCGGGCATGTTCGCCGCCCATCACGGCCTCGACCATCTCATCGCGATGACCGACTGGAACCGCCAGCAGATTGACGGCGGCGTCGACGAAGTCGGCGGTATCGGCGACCTGGAGGCCAAATGGAAGGCCTTCGGATGGAATGTCATCGTCGCGCCTGCGCACGATTTCGAGGCGATTGCCGCGGCGTTCTCCGCTGCGAAGCAGCATGTCGGAAAGCCTTCGATGATCCTCTTCGAGAGCGAAATGGGGCATGGGGTCGACTTCATGGCCGGCACCCACAAGTGGCACGGAAAGGCCCCTTCCGCCGATCAGTGTGCCGAAGCCCTCGCCCAGCTCGGCGAGACCCCGCTTGGTGACTTTTAGCCCGAATATTATGAAAAAATACATCGATACAGGTAAGAAGGACACCCGCAGCGGGTTCGGCGCGGGCCTTCTCGAAGCCGGGCGGCGCGACGCGCGTGTCCTGGCCCTCACGGCCGACCTCAAAGGCTCCCTCAAGATGGACGCCTTCGCGGCAGAATTCCCCGACCGTTTCATCCAGTGCGGCATCGCCGAGGCCAATATGGTCGGCGTGGCGGCCGGACTCGCCATCAGCGGCAAGATTCCGTTCATCGGCTCCTTCGCGGAGTTCGTGACAGGCCGTGTTTACGACCAGATCCGTCAGGAAGTCTCCTACGGAAAGGCCAATGTCAAGATCGCCTCTTCACACGCGGGCATCACCCTCGGTGAGGACGGCGCCACCCACCAGACGATGGAGGACATCGCGCTGATGCGGGCGCTTCCGGAAATGGTGGTCATCAATCCCTGCGACTTCAACCAGACCAAAGCGGCCACCCTTGCCGCCGCGGCCTATGATGGTCCCGTATACCTTCGTTTCGGCCGTCCTTCCGTTCCGAATTTTACGCCGGAGGACGCTCCGTTCGAGATCGGGAAGGCCATCCTGATGAACGAAGGCACCGACGTGACGCTCTTTGCCACGGGACATCTCGTCTGGGAATCCCTGCTGGCGGCCGAAGCGCTGGAGGCGGAAGGCATCAGTGCCGAAGTGATTGACATCGCGACCATCAAGCCGCTGGATGTCGAAGCTGTGCTCGCCTCCGTGGCAAAGACCGGCTGCGCTGTCGTTTCCGAGGAACACAACAGCGCCGGCGGACTCGGTGAGCTCATTGCCGGTGTCCTTGCAGCTGCGAAACCCGCTCCGCTCGCGTTTGTGAACGGACGCGACGCCTTCGGCCAGAGCGGTACGCCCGCCGAGCTGATGAAAGCCTACGGGCTCGACGCCGCACACGTTGCCGACGCCGCCCGGAAGGTATTGTCCCGGAAATAGAAAGGACTTCGTCACAAAACCCGCCAAAACGTGCTCACGTCATAAAATGCCGGGAAATGTGCTCAGTCCCTATAACTTAATCAGGGCGCGGCCTGTCCGGCCGTCGACGCAGACCGTCAGCGGTGCGGAGAGACGGACATGGCGGAGGAAGCCGGTCTCCGTCAGGGCAGGCAGCGCATCCAGGGCGGAAAGGTCCAGGATGTCGTCCCGGCGGCTGTAGGGATCCACGTTGACATAGCCCGCGTTGAAGGACGTAAGATTCTGGAAGAAGTGCGTACCCTGGCTGGATTCCACACGGAAATCCTTCAGGGAACCCTCTACCAGGACCTTGGCTTCGGAGATGTCGCTCCATACGACCGGAATGCCCAGGCTGGGGATGCTGGACCCCCAGCGTCCGTAGCCGATCAGGACGTATTGCACCTGTTCGTTCCGCAGCCGGGCGTTCAGTTCACGGAGCTCGGCGGCGATTTCCGCGGTCCGCATCTTGTCGAACGCGTCCGCCTTGATATAGACGACGTCGCTGAGTCCTTCGATCCAGCCGGTACCCAGTGCGCTTGTAGAATGCACGATGGCGTCGCTGCAGTCAATGTCTTTCCAGTCGACCTCGGCGAGGAGGCTGTCGGATGAGATGGAACGCACCTGCAGGACATTGAAGATCCCGGTGGACGGCTTGGCCGCGAATTCGATCTCAACGCTGCTTTTCATCTCGTCCGCACAGATCTGCAGGAGTTCCTTCAGGATCGGGGCAAGCGGGAAAGTGCCGTAACGGAGAATGTGCGAGAAGGTGACGGCTTTGGGGCCCTTGGGGATGGGAGAATCCACCATTCGCTGGTTCTCGTAGTCGTAGGTGGACACGACACGGGAGAAGGAAGGGAACTGTACGCAGTCGGCGACGGGGATGCGCTCGAGATTGACCGCGTCGTCGACGGAGGTCTTGAATTTTTCGGGCTGGAGGTTGAGGGCGTACATGACCTGCTGGGTCTCCTTCATGGCGAGCTCCGGCGTCGAGGTCTGGAGTACGTGGCGGGGATAAGCCGGTGAGAAACGGAGCACCTGTTCCCCGTCTACGACGGCCTTCCCGAGGCCGTAGGCGATCTTGGCGATGCCCTCGTCGGACTTTTCGCTTCCGATCGGGTAGAAATTGACGGACCGGGCCACGCCGGAGAGCGTCGGGAAGAAGTAACCGTTCTCCTCTTCGCCGCAGATCTCCTGCAGGATGATGGCCATCTTCTCCTCCGAAATCACGTTGGCCGTGGCCGTGATATAGCCTTTGGAGGCCGCGAAATACACGGAGGCATAGACGCTCTTGATGGCTTTGGCCAGCAGGCGGAGCTGCTGGTCTTCATTCTCCACCGCCGGAATCATATAGGTGGAGTAAACGCCTGCAAACGGCTGGTAATAAGAGTCTTCCAGTTTGGAGGAAGACCGGATGGCCAGCGGTTTCCGGACGACCCGGATGAAGGCCCGCAGGGCCTCCTGCAGTTCATGCGGGAGGTTGGACGAGACAAATTCCGAGAGGATATCCGCATCGGACGCGTCGGAATTGATGACGTACTGGAGGCCGTTCTCGAGAATGAAACGGTCGAAGTACTCCGTGGCGATAATCAGGGTCCGGGGGACCATGAGCCGGACATCCTCCCACCTGTCGTATAAGCGATGCTGGTAAAGGATCTGGTTGAGGAAAGCCAGGCCGCGCCCTTTGCCGCCGATCGAGCCATCCCCGAACCGGGAGAACCAGATGGTGTCGTTGTAGGTATCCGGGTCAAAGCGCGCGACCGCTCCGAGGCTCTGCCGCACACGGTATTCGTGGATCAGCGGAATGGCCATGGCGCGGAACTCTTCGCTGGTCGGCGGCATGCTGTTCTTGATGGCATTCCCTTCCTGGAAGATACCCCGGGCCAGCAGCCAGCGGGAGATGTAGTTCTTGCTGCGGAGCTTGTCCAGTACCTTGTCGGGCAGGGTTGCGATGATCTCTTCCGCCCCCTGGAGGTCGTGCGCCCGGGCGATTTCCCTCCCTCTGGCATCCGTCGCGACGAAGTCGCCGAAGCCGAATTCCCTTCCGATATACTCAGAGAGTTCGTGCGTGAGCGTCTTGGACCGCTTCATGATGAATCCGGCCTGGAGTCCCTCAGCCACGGAGCGCATGCTTTCCTGGGAAGACTGCATCAGGATGGGCATGCGGGGCGTTTCCTTCCGGATGAGCTTGCACAGGTCGACGCCGGCGTCCAGTTTTTCGCTGGACGGGTTGTCTCCGCGGTGGAGGATGAATCCGATGTCGGAGATGACCCCCAGCAGATTGTCCTTGTATGTGTGGAACAGGGAAATGGCATCCTCGTAGTTGGTCGCCATCAGGATCTTGGGCCTGGCCCGCTTGCGGAAGATCTGCTGCTGCTCGTTGAGGGCGTCCCGGACGGACGCGATGTTCTGCTGGAGAACGAGTTTGTACAACAGGGGCAGGTACGTGGAATAATACCGGACGGAGTCCTCGACCAGCAGGATGCACTGCACGCCGCTGCGGAGGATGTCGTCCGGGGCGTTCATGCTGTCTTCGAGCAGCTTGATGATGGCGATGATGAGGTCGGTGCTGCCGTTCCAGTTGAAGATGTAGTCGATATGCGAGCGGTCTTTCCGCTCCATCTGCCGGTACACTTCCTTGGAGAAGGAGGTCAGCAGGACGACCGGCGTCGCGGCATCGAAAGCCTTGATGCGGGCGGCGAAGTCGAACACGTCCACTTCGCCGACATTGTAAAGGGTAATGACGAGGTCCCACCGCCCGCCCTGCTCCGCCTTCTGCAGCGCCTCGCGGGTCGAGGAGACCCGCTCGAAGACGGGCGGAGAACTCAGGTTGAGCTCGGAATACTCCCGGGCGATGCGCATCTGCAGCGACCCTTCCTCTTCGAGGGAGAAATTGTCATAATTGTTGCAGACGACGAGGATCCGGCGGATCCGTCGGGCCATCAGTTTACCCGCGTCCGTCATACGAGGCCCTGGTCGGTCATCGCGCCGGCCACCTTGATGAAGGCGGCGAGGTTGGCGCCCTTGACGTAGTTGACGGTCCCGTCTTCTTCGGTGCCGTATTTGACGCAGGCGGCGTGGATGTCCTGCATGATGCGGAGGAGGTAGTGGTCCACTTCGTCGGCCGTCCAGTGCTGCCGCATGGAGTTCTGGCTCATCTCCAGCCCGGAGGTGGCGACGCCGCCCGCATTGGATGCCTTGCCGGGTGAATAGAGCAGGCCCGCGCCCTGGATGATCCGGATGGCCTCCGGCGTGGAGGGCATGTTGGCGCCTTCCGCGACGCAGATGCAGCCGCCGTCCACCAGCCGCTGCGCGTCCGCTGCCTCGATTTCGTTCTGCGTGGCGCAGGGGAGGGCGATGTCGCACGGGATGCGCCAGGGACGTTCGCCGGGATAATAGGTGGCGCCCGGGTATTTCTGTGCGTATTCTTTGATGCGGCCGCGGCGGATATTCTTGAGCTCGAAGACGAATTTCATCTTCTCTTCGTCAAGGCCGTCGGGGTCGTGGATGAAGCCGTCGGAGTCGGAGAGGGTCTGGACGATGGCGCCCAGGCGCATGGCTTTCTGCGCAGCGTACTGGGCGACGTTACCGGAACCGGAAATGTTGACGCGCTTGCCCTCGAAGCTCTCTCCGCGGGTCCCGAGCATCTGCCGGGTGAAGTAGCACAGGCCGTATCCGGTGGCCTCGGGCCGGAGCAGCGAGCCGCCCCAGGAGAGCCCTTTGCCCGTCAGGGTGCCGGTGAATTCGTCCCGGATGCGCTTGTACTGGCCGAAGAGGAAGCCGATCTCACGGCCGCCTACGCCGATGTCGCCGGCGGGGACGTCGGTGTCGGCGCCGATGTGCCGGTACAGTTCCGTCATGAAGCTCTGGCAGAAACGCATGACTTCGTTGTCGGACTTGCCGCGGGCGCTGAAGTCGGAACCGCCTTTCGCACCGCCCATCGGGAGGGTCGTAAGGGCGTTCTTGAACGTCTGCTCAAAAGCAAGGAATTTCATGATGGAGAGGTTGACGCTCGGATGGAAGCGGATACCTCCCTTGTAAGGGC
>CAMUZW010000128.1 GCA_947165305.1 uncultured Bacteroidales bacterium | reverse complement strand
TTATTGCATTTCGCACTACAGCTGCGGTCCGTAGGACGTGTAGCCGGTGGCCATCGTAAACGTACCGGTTTTGACATCAGCCGTTGCAATCGGATCAGTCTCCGGAACCGTTATGGCCTCCATACCCGTGTTAGGACCCGGTTCCGAGTTTTCTCCCGAATCAGCGATGGACCATCTCTTGCCAGAAGCAACCGGACCGTAAGCAACATTGTCCGTAACGTTGACCGTTGCGATAGGCACTTTATGTCCCATTCCGAACATCTTGGGATTGGCATTCAGCCCGCTCGCATCTACTGTCCAGTAGAGGTTTTTGCTGGCGGTAGCAGACAAAAGTGTATAATGCTTGATAGTCCCGGCGACTGCTGTGTTGTAGAACAGATTCCGGTTCAGGGAAACAGACATTTGGCCATCTACCGTGCCGCTATAGCCAAAAACAGAAGTCGCCACGTTGGCGTCAGTCGTGCTATAAACATAATTGTCATTGAATACAAGCGACTTATAGACACTGATTCCGGCATAAGTACTGGTAACGTTGACAATATTTGTAGCCACGCTTATGGCAAACTTACTATTGGTGATGGAAATGTTCTTGACGCCATAGTCCTTGTACGAACTATTTGTTGAAATAAAGCTGGTTGCCGTTCCTCCCGTAACCAGACAGTGATCCATCACGAAACTCTCCATATTGACACCGGAGGCATTTTTGTTGACGGAGAGGAAAGATGACTTCCCGCCGGTCATGGTAAGGTTAAGTCCATACATCATCAGGGATTTCCCAGCGATATTGAACACGTTGCCCAATGCAAGATCGGCATTCTCATCACTGTCAGCGATCAGATATAGATCCTTGGAGGAAATGGTGGGATTGGTGTTGGTGCTAAAGGAACCTTTCAAGAACACAACGCCGCCACCCTCAATCTGAGATTTATTGATAACCACAGGGGTGTCCTCCGCCGTCAGCAACGTGGCATTCCCGTGCGTGGATTTGTTGATGGTGGCACTGCCGATGACGATGTCCTCGCCGGCCATATAGGCCTCGTAGCGACTATCATAGGAAGGCTCGTCTCCTCCTTCCTCGAACAGGGCGCTGACCTTGCCGATGGAGAGGATGTGATTGCGGGCGACAACCAGATTATTGCTGGCGGTGCGGGTCTTGCTGACACCGTTTTTCACGACTTCCATCGCGAACCCTTGATAAGGGCTGGTTGTGGAACTCGGACGGACGGCGATGTAGTAGATACCCTGCTCCAGTGCCGAATCATCAGCATTCTTGAGCGTGACGGAATTGGACGTCGGCGCATCTCCGTTGGAGCCGCCGTTCGTGGAAACTTTCAAGGCGATGCCGCCGGCGAGTTTCCGGTTGGTGGCGGACACGGTGATGGCAGTGACGCCGTCCTGGTCCACATTGACCTTGAGCAGCGAGAACTGGTTCTTGAGTTTGACGGCGCCGTCCAGAGACTCGACCTGGAGGGCCGAGAGTCCGGCAGCCGGGTCATAGCCGTTCTTGACGGCCTGCTGTACGGAGGGCATCCGCACCTTGATCGTGGCGGTGGCGGCATCGGAAACGACGGCCTCCGCCTGATACGGATAGAATACGATGAAACTTGACGCACCTTCGGAGACCTCTCCCGTGAAGGAAGTGGTGGCACCGGCGGATGCCGCATCGAATTTATTGGGAGCGGCGGCAATCCCGTCGAAGACACCGAGGGACTCGGTACCGTCCCAGAGAACACTCAGGCCGTCCTCGCCGAGAACGGTTTTGGTCAGCGCATCGTCAACCGAAACAGTAATCCTTGCAGGGGATTTCAGGAGAGAAGCGGGTTTCTTCTCCGGCTCGGGTTTCTCGCAAGAAACGGTCAGGAGGGCTGCAAAGGCAGCAAGGGAAATCAAAATATTTCTATTCATAGCTTGCTCCTTTTTAGTTATTGTCCCCCCAGTTAAATTCCCCGTCGTCACTGAACTGCTCGCTCCCGCTTCCGGGAAGGAGATTGGTTCCGAGCAGGTTCTGCTCGAAGCGACAGGCTTTCGTGCGGGTTTGCGGTGTAAGATAATTTCTCTTCATGATGGACCTGCTAAGAGAAGAGGACGCCGCCGTTGATGTCGATGGAAGCACCGGTGATGTAAGAAGACTCGCTGCTGGCGAGGAAGGCGACGAGGTCGGCAACTTCCGAGGCCTCGCCTTCGCGGCGGAGCGGAGCGGTGTTGTGGAGGTTCTCACGGGCGGCCGGCTTGGTGAAGCGGTCGTGGAACGAGGTGTTGATCATACCCGGGGCGAGGGCGTTGACGCGGATGCCCTGCGGGCCGAGTTCCTTCGCCATGGCGCGGGTGTGGCACATTACGGCCGCCTTTGCGGTGGCGTACATCGAAGCGCCGGGGCCGCCTCCGTCACGCGCGGCCTGCGAGGAGAAGTTGACGATGGAGCCGCCTTCGGTCATCATAGGGACTACCTCGCGGGTGCAGAGGAACGTGCTGCGCATATTGACGTCCATCAGGAAGTCATACCATTTCTCGTCCTGCTCGACGATCAGCTTGCGGCCGACGATACCGCCGACGACGTTGACGAGAATATGCACGACCGGACCGAAGGCCTCCGCGGCCTTGGCGAAGAGATTCTTCACATCCGCGGCCTTGGTCATATCTCCCTGGACGGCAATGGCTGTGCCACCGTCCGCCTTGATCATCTCGACCGTAGCGGCGGCGTCATCCGGGTTGTCAAAATAGTTCAGACATACTTTTGCACCTTCGAGCGCGAGTTTGACCGAAATCGCGCGACCGATGTCGCGGGCGCCGCCGGTCACAACGGCTACCTTTCCTTCTAATTTACCCATTTTTTAAAAAGATAAAGTTTAGCTTTTGTTGGCTTCATGTTCGATCTTGCCGCCGAAGAGGAATACGCAGAGCAGGCTCAGCGGCACGAGGCTGGCTCCCATGATGAAGAACGGCATCCAGTTGTCGCCGGCGGTGAGCATCGGGACGAAGAGCATCATCAGGATGGTGCCCAGGGTGGCCGCAGCGCCGCCGAGACCGGCGAGGGATCCGACGCACTTGCCGGTGTACATATCACCGGGCAGGGTCTGGATATTGTTGATGGTGAACTGGTAACCGAAGAGGATGATGGCCATCACGAGGACCGCCGTCACCGGCTCGTGGACGAATGCGACCCATACGAGCGAAGGCAGGAGGATCGAAGCGCCGATGAGGATGGCCGCCTTGCGGGCGAATCCGACGGTCTTCCCTTTGTGGATGAAATGGCTGGAGGTCCAGCCGCCGACGATGGAGCCGAGGGCGGCGCCCACGTACGGAATCCACATATGCGTGGCAAGCTGCTTGATGTCCATGCCGTATTTCTGGCCGAGATAGATCGGCAGCCAGGTGACGAACATCCACCAGATCGGGTCGAGGAAGAAGCGGCCGAGGATGACGGCATAGCTCTTCTTGCGGGCAAGCAACTGGCCCCAGCTGAGGCCCTTGTCGTTCGTGACCTTGCATTCCGGCTGGCCGGTCAGGATATATTCCTGTTCCTTCTCGGTGATCCAGGGATGCTCTTTGGGGCCTTTCTTGTTGATAATCAGCCAGGGAATCACCCAGAGCGGGGCCAGTACGCCGATGGTGACGAAGGTCCACTTCCAGCCGAAGGCGGCATAGATGACGCCGATGAGGATCGGGGCGAGGATGGCGCCGATAGAGGCGCCGGCGTTGAACAGGCCCTGGGCGGTCGCCCGCTCTTTCTGCGGGAACCATTCGGCATTGCTCTTCACGGTGCCGGGCCAGGGGCCGGCGACACCGAGTCCGAGACCGGCGCGGAAACCCATGATACCTTTGACGCCCGTGGCAAGAGAGGTCAGCAGGTCGGAGATACCCCAGACGATGGCCGAGATGGAGAAGCCCTTGCGGGTTCCGATCTTGTCATACAGCTTGCCGGAGAACATCTGGGAAAGGCCGTAGAAGACCATGAACACCATGTTGATGTCCCGGAAGAGTTTCTTGCTGAGGTCGTTGTACTCGGCTTCGCTGAGCCCTTCGGTGTTGATGAGGCCGAGGTCTTCGACGATCTTGGCCCACATGATACCGAGGGTGTTGCGGTCGAGGTAGTTGATGATGGTCACGAGGACGATGAGTCCCAGCACCCACCAGCGGAGTCCTTTAACTTTCATGGCTTAGATTCCGAGGAAATCGGCACGGACCGGAGAGAAAACGTCGATCAGGATACCCTCTTCCAGGCAGATGCAGCCGTGGAGTTCATCGGGGGCTACATAGTAGCCGTCGCCGGCCTCGAGGACTTTCTTCTTGTCGCCGATGGTCAGTTCGAATTTGCCGCTGGCGACGTAGGTGGCCTGGCTGTGGTAATGCTCGTGGAGCGTGCCGACAGCGCCCTTGTCGAAATGAACCTTGACAATCATAAGCTGTCCGTCGTAGCCCATAATCTGGCGACGGATGCCGGGACCCGGGTTCTCCCAGGGCATTTCCGCGGCAATCTGGAATGTTTCACTGCGTGTTTTCATACTATTTGAATTTGAATTAAATATATTTCGCATCGACGACACCGGTCCAGGAGAGGGATTCTCCGGAAGGAAGGGTGACGGTATGGGTCAGGGATTCGTCGGCGGAGGCGGTCCAGACGCAGAGGGTGGCGCTGTGGCCGCCGATGAAATCGTAGCGGACGACCAGGGCGGAGCCGTCGTCCAAGAGCGTTTCAATCCCTTTGCAGGAATGGACGAGGTTGGCGCTCTGCTCGACCTGGAGGTCGTATTTTCCGTGGGTCTCGACGCAGGAGGCGAAGAGGTGGTCGGCGGCGTTCTTCTCGCGGAGCAGGTACATCGGCTCGCTGCGGAGATTGAAGTCCGGGTCACCGGCGCCGAGCCGGCAGATTTTCACTTCGGTGGAAGGGGTCGTGGTGGTGGTGACGGTGTACATCCGGTAGCCCGTCAGCCAGGTGTAGGAGGTCGTACCTTCCCCGCCGGAAGCTTCCGCCTCGACCCAGAGATGCTGGTAGCCATTGTCGGATCCGAGCGTCTTCATTTCCGTGACGGCCCGGGTATAAGGGACCGACAGGCTGATCATATGTCCGTTGTAATGGATGGGATAGTCGTACTGGTGCGGGCCGTCGGCGTTGACTTTCAGGAGGTCCATGATAAGCGGATACTCCAGGAACGGGACATCGGCGTAGACGAGATAACGGGCGTAGACGACGCCCGGATAAGCATTCCGTTCGACGGCAGAAGCCATCTGAAGTCCTTCCCGGAAGCTGTGATAATACGGCTCGGGCCAGGTCTGCTGCGATTTGCGCCATTTGTGTCCGTAATAGGTCTTCTGATCGACGACGAGCGTATTGTGGGCGATGGTGCTCTTGGCCCAGGACTCGTTCTCGTGGGTATAATGGCCGTTGTATTTGGCTTCTATGTTGAGGAATCGGGCGGCACCGTAATCCGTGATAATCTCGTTACCGGCATCGTAATAGGCAAAAGTCAGCCGGTCGAAATGACCGTGCCCGAGTCCGTGGGAGGTCGCCTTGAAGGTCACGGCGCTGTTGAGTTTCTTATTGTAGGGACGCAGAATCGTAAACGCGCCCTGGTTGCTGTCGCCGCCGTCGCGGTAATAGCCGCTCCGGAGCTGGAGTTTCTTCGCTTCCCCGTTCCGGATTCCCTTGGCGACGGCAAAGCCGGCATCCGAGACCAGGACCTTGTGCTGATAGGTATCGGAAACCCAGAGGAGAGCCTTGTCGGAAGGATTCGCGTGGTAGGCGATATCCACCGCGGAAATCAACTCCTGGGCGCTGTAGCCCTTCTCCAGGGCGTCGTTAAAGTGCATGAATTCCCCTTCATAGGCCATCTGAAGAAGGGCGTCCACGGCCTTGAGAAGAATGCCGTTGCGGTAGCCGAAAATCTTCAGGGAAGGATCGTAGTGGTCGAGGCACTCGGCAAAGGTCACGAACGGCCATATCGCATAGCGGAGGTAGTAGGCACCTTCCGTAAAGTAGCCATCCTCCGAGAAGAGGACGTCCATCTGCCGGAGGAAACCGCTCTCACCCGTGAGGTCGCTGCCTTTCAGGGCCTTCTGGACCAGGGTATCATCGCCCATCACCATGCCGATCATGCCGACGCCGGCGCAGGCCCAGGTCGCCCAGTTGTTGAGCGTGGCGAACATCTTGATGTTGGCGCGGTTGTGCGGGAG
>CAMUZW010000127.1 GCA_947165305.1 uncultured Bacteroidales bacterium | reverse complement strand
CTTCCAGAGCCAGTAGAAATCATATCCCTGCAGGAGCTGGTAGCTGAATTCCGTGAAGGACATTCCCTCGCTGGATTCGCGGGAAAGGCGCTTCTTGACGGAATCCTTGGCCATCATATAGTTGACGGTGATGTGCTTGCCGATGTCGCGGATGAAGTTGATGAAGGTGTAGTCCTTCATCCAGTCGTAGTTGTTGACGAGTTCGGCCTTGTTGGGCGCGTCCGAGTCGAAGTCGAGGAAACGGGCGAGCTGGGCCTTGAGGCATTCTACGTTATGATTGAGGGTGGCTTCGTCGAGCAGGTTGCGCTCGGCGCTCTTCATCGAAGGGTCGCCGATCATCCCGGTGGCGCCGCCCACGAGGGCGAACGGCTTGTGGCCGCATGCCTGGAAGTGCTTGAGGATCATCACGCTCACGAGATGACCGATGTGCAGCGAATCCGCCGTCGGGTCAATGCCTACATAGGCCGCCTGCGGGCCTTCCATCAACTTCTCTTCCGTCCCGGGCATGATATCCTGGATCATCCCTCTCCACTGGAGTTCCTTCACGAAATTCTTTTCCATAAAGCTGTTTTATTCTACAACTTGCAAAGATAGGTATTTTTTCGGATAATCTTCATAGCCCGGGGTTTCCGGATTTTTTGATATCTTTGCAGGAAAGAAATACAGATGCTTCAGTTTTTTATACCTTTTGCGCTGGCCCTGCACCTGCAGGCGGCGGACACGCTGACGGTCGCGATGACCGGGGATATCATGATGGGGACGACCTATCCGACGGTGCGCCTGCCTGCGAATGACGGACGCGATATCTTCAAGGATGTCAGCCCTGTCCTGAAGGCGGCCACCCTGGCCGTCGGCAACCTTGAGGGGACCCTGTGCGACGGCGGGACGTCCACCAAAGGAAGCGGCCCGCATTCCTACGCCTTCCGTACGCCGACGTCCTATACGCACCTGCTCGACGAAGCAGGTTACGATTTCCTCAGCATGGCCAACAACCATTCCAACGATTTCGGCGAGACGGGTATCGTCTCGACGGAGAAATCCCTCGACGGAGCGGGACTGGCGTATGCCGGACTTACCGGCCGCCGGGAATGGACGGTCGTGGAGCGGGGCGGTATCCGCTGGGGCCTGTGCGCTTTCGGACACAACCAGAAAACGCTGAAGCATGCCGACCTGGGGAAAGTCAAGGCCATCCTGGATACCCTGAAGAAACATTCAGACCTCATTGTCGTGTCGTTCCACGGCGGTGCGGAGGGAAGTGACAAAGGGCATCTGCCCCGGGGACCGGAGACATACATCGGCGAGAACCGGGGCGATCTCCGCCGCTTCGCACGCTTCTGCATAGATAACGGAGCGTCCGTCGTTTACGGCCACGGCCCGCACGTAACGCGTTGCGTTGAAGTGTATAAAGGCCGCTTTATCGCCTACAGCCTCGGGAATTTCTGTACGCCGTACGGAATGGCGCTTCAGGGTGTGCTCGGATATGCGCCTGTCATCACGGTGCGGGTCCTTTCGACCGACGGTTCGTTCGTCGACGGACAGATTCATCCCTTTATCCAGCAGAGCGGCACCGGCCCCCGCAAGGATCCGTCCGGCATTGTATCCCGCCACATCAAGGCCCTCTCCGATGCCGACGTCCCCGAGAGCGGAGCCCGTGTCCTGGAAGACGGCCGTATCATCCGCCTGTGATCGTGTCGGTAGCGTGGCGGGAAAATGTCACGCTGCTGGCAAAAATGCCATAAAATGACGGTAGGGTGGTCGTAAATAATCACGCTACGGGCATTTAAGGGAAAGTTTTTTTTTGCAAGTCCCAAATTTTTACTATCTTTGCAGGCCCAAAAATGGGTCATAGTGCAATGGGGTCCGGCGGGTGCCGGACTGAGTAACACAACAAAAACAAACAAAGATGAAACATTTCGAACTCAAAGGCGAGATCCGCCAGGTGGCTAACAAGCACGCCCTCAACGAGATCCGCAGAGCCGGCCGCGTTCCTTGCAACCTTTATGGCGGCGGCATGGAGAACATCCTTTTCACCGTTGATGCAAAGGAACTGAAAGCTCTCACCAACACTCCCAAGTCCTATATCGTCGACCTTAACCTCGACGGCAAGACCTATACCGCTGTTGCACATGAGTGCCAGTGGCATCCGGTCAGCGACGAGTGCCTGCACGTGGACTTCCTCGCCGTTGACGAGACGAAGCCCATCGCGATCGATGTTCCCCTCCGTCTCGAAGGTCATCCGGTCGGTGTCCAGGCTGGTGGTAAGTTCACCCAGCTCACCCGCAGCATCAAGATCAGCGCACTTGCGAAGGATCTTCCCGATGATCTCCTCGTCGACATCACTCCGCTCGCCCTCGGCGCCCGGATTACCGTCGCCGACCTCCATTGGGACAACATCAAGATCCTCTCTCCGAAGACGACGATTATCTGCCGTGTCAAGGCCACCCGTGGCATGCAGGCAGCTGCAGCGGAATCGGCTGAGTAGTCATGGACTTCCTTGTTGTCGGCCTGGGGAATATAGGCGCAGAATACGCCTCCACCCGCCACAATATGGGTTTTATGGTGTTGGATGCCTTTGCGAAGGCATCCAATGCTGTTTTTGAAACCAAGCGGTACGGCGATCTGGCCGAAGTCTCTTTCAAGGGGCGTCATATAACGCTGCTCAAGCCTTCGACCTATATGAACCTCAGCGGCAACGCCGTCCGTTACTGGATGAACCGTGACAGTTATCCGCTGGAGAATCTCCTGGTCATCTCTGACGATCTGAATCTTCCGTTCGGGACCATCCGGATGCGGACGGGCGGCAGCGCCGGCGGCCATAACGGCCTTTCCCATATCGAGGAATGCCTTGAGACCGACCGCTATGCCCGGATCCGCATCGGCATCGGCAACGAATTCTCCCGCGGCGGGCAGATCGACTTCGTGCTCGGTGACCTTTCGGAAGAAGAGAAGGCGGCCGTCCCGGAGATTTCGGAGCGGGTCATCGCCGGCATCAAAGCCTTCGTTACGGTGGGCCCGGAAAGGGCGATGAACGACCTGAACCGGCGCAAAAAAACGGACGAGGAAGAAAAAAAATAATTTTTTTTTCACTTTTTCTGCAACGTTTTGCCATTAGTCTGCATCTATAGAGCAAGGTTTAGGTTTTAGTACACGTAAGGAGGCCGGATACAGTTCTTGTGCCGGCTTCCTTTATTTATGTCATACCGTCCCTGGCACATCCGTCATTCCGGACTTGTTCCGGAATCTTTTTTGCATTTCTCTCAAATAATGACGAAATTGCAAAGTTATCCTGAAGTTTTGCTGACAGTTTTTAAGAATATGAAGCTGAAAAGATATTTCCTGATTCTCCTGGTGGTGCTGTATTGTGCTGAAAGCCGTGCAATTCCGGTACGGCATCCCTGGACGACGCTCGTCCAGCCGGACGGTTATACATTCACGGTCCGGAATGTCGGAGACGAGTGGATGCATGTCGCGATGACGCCGGATGGCGCCGCCGTTATCCAGGATGAGGACGGCTGGTATTCCTATGCCGTCTTCGATGCCGGCGGCAACCGCAATTCTTCCGGCGTCCATGTCGGTCCGGGCGCAAATCCCGCCGTCAAGTCGGAGGCCGGACGGATACCCTGGCAGGCGCTCCGGTATCATGCGGCGTCCCGCCGGTCGCTGCCTCCCTATGTGCTATCCCGCCCCAATCTCATCCGGCGTCTCAATGCGCGTTACCCGGTGACGAAAGCCGGCGCCAGCCCTGTCCGGAAGCACGGCGTCATCTTCCTCGTGGAGTATACGGATGTTAAGTTCACAAATCCCAAGAGTTCCTTTGAAGATATCATCCACGGGACCGGTTCCTCGACGGCCCTGGCGTATTTCAACGATCAGTTCGGCGGTAAATATGAATTCCAATTCGATATCTACGGCCCTGTCCCGCTCTCCCATGCACAGAGTTATTATGGCGGAAACACCAGCGAGGGTGATGATAAACATCCCGAGGAGATGGTCGTGGAAGCCTGCGACTACTTTGCCTCGAGCGTCGATTTTTCGCAGTATGATGATGACGGCGACGGCGAAATAGACAATGTGTTTGTTTTCTTTGCCGGCAAGGACGAGTCGGACGACCAGGTCCGGAACAAAGATTGTGTCTGGTCACACCAATGGTATGTCCGGGACGGCGCCGGAGTGACCAGGTATTATAACGGCAAGCTACTCAACAATTACGCCTGTACATCCGAACTGATGCTGTCTTCCGTTACACGTCGCTACCAGATGGCCTCCATCGGCACGTTCTGTCACGAATATACGCATACGTTCGGTGTTCCGGATTTCTATGATGCCAACTATGAAGGAACCGGCGGTAGGGCGGATGCCTGGTGGTCGAGCCTCGGACTGATGTGTGCGGCCAACATGAACAACGACGGCCATACCCCGCCCAACTACAATGCCGTCGAGCGGATGGAACTCGGGCTGAATGACCCTGAAGAGCTTACCTTCGGTGATTACACACTGGAGCCGGTCCAGCAGAACGGCCGCTTCCTCATCGTCCATACGGATGATCCGGGTGAATACTTCCTGATCGAGAACCGCAACAACAGCGGCTGGGACCAATATCTTCCGGGGACGGGCCTGCTGATCTATCATATCGACAAATCCTCCCGGGCAACCGGTGTCGATGATGACGGGGATAATTGCACGGCTCTGGAGCGTTGGGAGGTGCTCAACCGGGTGAATGCCTGGCCTGCCCACCAGTGTGCGGACCTCGTCGAGGCGGATGCCGGGGTGGCCGGTCAGTATCATGATGTGTGGCTAAACAGCGGTCCTTTCAGTGCGGCGATGAAGCAGATGGAAAAACGTGCGTTCTGGCCCTATAATACGGTGAATGCCTTTTCCGCTTTTTCTTCCCCGGCCTTCTCCTTCTGGAGCGGCACGGGCGCTCCGGTCGCCATAACCAATATCACACGCGTCGGGGAGAATGTCACTTTTACGGTCGGGAAGAGTGCGGCGCCTCCTTCCGTACAGGCCGTGGCCAAGACCGTGTTCCAGGATGCCGTGCTCCTTACCTGGCAGTCATCCGACGCATCTTTTGAAGGAGAGAGCCTCCTCCGCTACGGACAGGACGAGAAGGACCTGACGGAGTTGAGCGTACCCTCCTATGCGCCCGGAAAGTTTGCCTGCTGGGTGGAAGGCCTGACGCCGAAGACGGCTTATAAAGTACGGATCCTGTTCAAGCTGGACGGCGTGGAAGGGACCGTCGACCAGAGCGCCAACTTCACGACGGCGCAGTTCCGGGAAGGCGCCCATCCGTTCATCTGGCTCGACAGCGCTTCCCGGACGGATGAGGGATATTTTGTCTCCGGTTCCCGGATCCCCCTCCGGGTATGGAACGGCGTAGGGGCGAAGGCGGTTCAGTGGACCTTTGACGGAACGCCTGTCAGCTGTGCCGCCGACGGCTGGTTCGAGATCCGGCGCAGCGGCGTATTGTCTGCCGCGGTGACGCTTCCGGACGGCACGAAGGATGTCATTGTCAAGAAAATTACCGTGAAATGAAAAGAATGATTCAATATCTGCCCGCAGTATTGGGCACCGTCCTGCTGCTCGCGTCCTGTACGGTCAATCCCGAAATGGATGCTGCCATGCTAAACCTGGAGAATGGATATGCCCTGGAGATAAACGGCCTTGTCATCTATCAGTTCACGGATGCCCGGTGCCAGCTGACATTCAATGCCGACAGGGCCGAATTCCGCGTCGGAGACGACAAGATGTCGGATCATTATATCCTCACCTGCAACAAGGTGCCTTCAGCCAAGGGGGATGTCGTCGTCGCTGACCTGGCCTGGTCGGCGGGCGCAACGGTGCAGAAACGTTCGTCCCTGTCGTTCCAGGTCGAGAAAGTGGCCGAAGACGGCCGCATCTGGCTCTGGGACTCCAGGGACGGAATCGCTGTGATCGTCTATAAGCCTTAGAAGCTCTTACCGATCTCGATAAAGTCGTCAGCCTTGAGGGCGGCGCCGCCGATGAGGCCGCCGTCGATGTCGGGCTGTGCGAACAATTCCTTCGCGTTGGAAGGCTTGCAGCTGCCGCCGTACAGGATGGTGGTGTTCTCTGCCACTTCGGCACCGAATTTCCCTTCCAATACTTTGCGGATGCAGGCGTGGATTTCTTCGGCCTGGTCTGCCGTGGCGGTCTTGCCGGTTCCGATGGCCCAGACGGGCTCATAGGCGATGACGATCTTCGCCATTTCCTCAGCCGTCAAGTGGAAGAGGACGTT
>CAMUZW010000126.1 GCA_947165305.1 uncultured Bacteroidales bacterium | reverse complement strand
TCCGCTCGATCTTGAGCTGCTGGATCTGATAGGCGTCGTCTTTCAGATAAAGGAAGATGGTGACCTGGTAGATTTCCCCGCCGGCCGTCAGGGCGCCGAGCGCGTATTTCATGTTGGCGCTGTCGGTCTTGTGGGTGATCGAGAAGGAGCGCGGGGTATGCTGCTCGAAGAAATTCTTCAGGATCTGCCGGGCCTGTTTCTTGGACGTATCGTGCGTGGAGGAGATCACCGAAATCTCCAGGTTGTCGGCGAACCAGGCCGAGAGGCTCTGGACATCCCCCTGGCTGAGATACTTTGAAATGGGTACGAAAACATCACCCTTTCCGGGTGTCTGTGCCGTCATGCCGCCGCCGGCGAAAAGGGCGACGAGAACGGTGATTATGAGTGCCTTGATCTTCATTCCGGGGGCATAACTTGCAAATTCCGAGCCATTTTTCTACTTTTGTAGTATGAACATCACTTTGCTGACGGTGGGGAAGACAGACGTCCCCTGGGTGCGGGACTCGCTGGCGCTGTATGCGGCCCGGCTGAGCCATTACACGCATTTTGCCATCAGCGAAATTCCCCAGCTCAAGAATGTGTCCGCGCTGAGCCGGGAGCAGATCAAGGAAAAGGAGGCCGCGCTGCTTCTCGGGAAGCTGAGGCCGACAGACGAAGTCTGGCTGCTGGATGAGCGCGGGAAGCAGTACGGTTCCGTGGAATTCGCCTCTTTTCTGGAGGGACGGATGTCCCGGGGACGCGGCGACCTCGTCTTCGTCGTCGGCGGGGCGTACGGATTCGCGCAGGAGGTTTATGACCGGGCGACCGGATGCATCTCTCTTTCAAAAATGACGTTCTCGCATCAGATGGTTAGAACGATTTTTGCAGAGCAGCTATACCGCGCCTTCACCATCATCTGGGGGGAGCCTTACCACAATGCGTAAAGACAGGGGAAATATCAGGAACATGCTGGCCGCCGTGCTGTTTGCGGCGGCTGTCCTGCTGGCTGTCATCTCCTTCTTTGCCCGTTCCCGTGGGGATGACGGCGCCGTTATCGCGAACCGCCTCGGCCGGACGGTTGCGGGAAGACTGAAGGTGTTGGAAAGCTATACGCTCCGCTCGATGCCGGAAGATCTTCCGGAGGATATGGTCATCTACCGGTACGAGGATGATTCGCTCGTGGCGTGGTTCAACCAGTTTCCGCTGTTCAATGACGACATTGCCTCCCGCGTGGAGGTCCAGCGTCTCACCAGTTCCCGGGGCCGGATTGTCTCGCCGCTGGCGGACCTCACCGAAAACTATTCTTTCGTGAATTACGGCCCCAAATGGTATGTGGCGCGCTGCGTGGAAATCGGCTCGCTCAAGATCATCTCGGGCCTGGAGGTTGCGAATGACCTGGTCGAGAAAGAATACGCCGTCAAGCCCCTGTCGGGCAGTGTCGGTGCACCTGTCGTCGTAAACGGTACGCCGCTGTTTAAAGTGATACCCCAGCGCAGCACGGATGCTGCGCCGGGCCGTTTCTCTTTAATCTGGATCGCCGCCCTGCTGCTGCTCATCTCCGGAATCGTCTTCCTGTCGGGGCACAGGCAGTGGAAGTGGTTCTTCCCGGTCGCGGTGGTCTTTACAGCGGTTCTCCTGGGCCTCTATCTGTACGGTAGGACGCTGTCCGGCCACTTTGAAATCTTCTCCCCGCTGATCTATGCTGACGGTTCCGTGTTGTATTCGCTGGGGGCGCTTCTTCTCATCAATCTCTGGATTACGATCATCTGCGCCTGCCTGTCGATGGTGGACGCCAGGAGGAATGTTCTGTCAATCGGACTGACCGCCGCGGCGGTCCTCACGATCGGCTTCTATACGTTTTATGCCTTCCGTAGTCTGGTGATGAACTCGGTCATCTCGACCGAATTTTACAAGATTGCGACGGTCTCGCGCTTTACGCCGCTTGTCTATGCTTCGTTCTTCCTGCTGGTCCTGAGCATCCCGCTGCTCCTCCGGCGACTGTGGCCGGCGTCGGTTTCGGCCTGGGGCCGGGCGATTTTCGCCGGGGCAGCCGCCCTGTTGTTTGTCGTGTCTTCCGGCATCCTCGGCCTCCAAAAGGAGAGGAACCGGGTGGAAATCTGGAGCAACCGCCTTGCGATGGACCGCGACATCGCCCTGGAGCTGCAGCTCCGCAGTATGGATCCTTATCTGCAGGCGGATGCCCGGCTGGCCCTCATGTCGGCCCAGCGCGGCAGCAATGTCAAGATCGTCGACAACCTGAAGGAAACCTATATGGGCCGGATTGCCCAGGGGAATGACATCAGCGTCTATCTGCTCAGCGACGAGAACACCCGCGGCGTCGAGGCGATCTTCAACCGGAGGGTCCGGCAGGGCACGCCGCTGGTGGAGGATTCCCATTTCTTCTATAGCCGGGACAATAACGGCCGTGCCCGCTATACGGGTTTCTTTACCTATTATGTGGAAGGATTCGGATCGTCGGGACTGATGATCTGTGTCGAATCCAAGGCCAACCGCGAGGACAGGGGATACCTGAGTCTGCTGGGTATCGCGGATCCCGGGCGCGTCAATCTCCCGCATGTCTATTCGTATGCGAAATATGTTTCGGGCAGGCTGGTGACGTTCAACGGCAACTTTGCCTATCCGACGCTCGTCTCGGAGCCGGAAGCGGATATCCCGGATGACGGATACATCCACTTTATCCGGAAGATCGGTGAGGATGAAATCATCGTGATGTCGAGGCCCCGGATCGATGCGCTGAGCTTCTTTGTGGAATGGTTCCTCTTCGCGGTCATCCTGTTTGTCCTTCTTTCGCTGGCCGTCCTGGCACCGCGGATGCGGGACCGCCGGGAGAAGTTTTATTTCCGGCGCCGGATCCAGGCGGTGCTCTTTGTGTCGCTCCTGGTGACGCTGGTCTCCATGGCGGCGTTCAGCGTCTACTTCGTCTACCGCCGCAACGAAGCGAATCTGCAGGATATCATGACCGCCAAGATCAATTCGCTCCAGTCGGTCATGAATTCCCGCTGCCGGAATGCGGAGGATTATATGGACCTGCGGACGCAGGAGATGCGCAGCACGCTGGAGAATGTCGGGAACAGCCTCAAGTCCGACATGACGCTCTACAGCCCCTCCGGCAAGGCTTTCCTGACGACGACCCCCGAGATTTTCGACCGGATGATTATCGGCCCGCGCCTCAAGATGGATGTGCTGAACGACATTATCTCTGCGCATAAGCGTTTTGTCATCAGCCGCGAGTCGCTCAGTTCGCACCGCTATTATTCGCTCTATGCACCTTTGTTCAATGCGGACGGGGAGATGGTGGCGATCATCGGTTCCCCCTATACGGATGAGGATTATGAGCTGGAGAATGAGGCGCTTTCGCATATCGCGACCATTGTCGTCGTCTTCCTGATCCTCCTGCTGCTGGCCCGGTTCACGACCGCCGGTGTCATCGAACGGCTCTTCCGCCCGTTGCGTTCGATGAGTGCCAAGATGGAAAGCGCCGACCTGGAACACCTGGAACTGATTGAATACGACCGGGACGATGAGATTTCCTCGCTCGTAAAGGCGTACAACATGATGGTTCAGGATCTTTCCGAGAGTACCCAGAAACTGGCGCAGGCAGAGCGCGACCAGGCCTGGACTTCCATGGCCCGTCAGGTAGCCCATGAGATCAAGAACCCGCTGACGCCCATCAAGCTGCAACTACAGATGCTGATTATCCGGAAACAGCAGGGCGATCCGACGTGGGTGGACCGCTTCGATGAGGCCTCCAAGATTATTCTGGGGCACATCGACATCCTGGTCAATACGGCCAACGAATTCTCGACCTATGCCAAGCTCGGCATGGAAGAAGCGGTGGATATCGACCTCGACGCTTTGCTGCAGGAGGAGGTTTCGATGTTCTCCTCCCGGCAGGATATCGAGTTTACGTATATCGGATTGTCCGGAGCACGGATCAGCGGCCCGAAACCGCAGCTTACCCGCTGTATCGTCAACTTGCTCGGTAATGCCGTCGAAGCGCTGGATCAGTACCGGGAAAGCGGTTTTGACGGTGCGGGACGGATTGTTGTGTCGCTGCGCAATTCCGTCAAGGACGGTTATTACGACATTGTCTTCGAGGATAACGGCCCCGGCGTGAAAGAAGAGTACCAGGCCCGGCTGTTTACGCCCAATTTCACGACCAAGTCCAGGGGAACGGGGCTCGGCCTTGCCATCACCCGCAGCATCGTGGAGTATTGCAAGGGCGAAATCATGTATTCCCGCTCCTTTACCCTCGGCGGCGCCTGCTTCACCATCCGCTATCCCAAGTAGCCGTCATTCCGGACTTGTTCCGGAATCTTTACTGTCATTTCGGGCGAAGCGTAGCGAAGTCTAGAAATCTTTTGTATATTTGTATTGCCAAATTCCCCAAGCGATGCAAATCAAAAACGCACAGTTTGTCCAAAGCAGCACCCGGATTCAACAGAAACCGAAGGACCGCCTGCCGGAATTTGCATTCATCGGCCGGAGCAATGTCGGCAAATCTTCCCTGATCAATATGCTATGTGGCCGCAAGGGCCTGGCCAAGACATCCCAGACCCCCGGCAAAACGCGGCTCGTCAACCATTTCCGCATTAACGACTCCTGGTACATCGTCGACCTTCCCGGGTACGGCTACGCCAAGATGCCCGAGAAGGGGAGGGAAGAGCTTAAGCGGATCATCTCGGATTATATCTTGGGCAGTGAGGAAATGGTGCTGCTCTTCATCCTGATCGATTCGCGTCACGACCTCGGCAAGGTCGACCTCGAGTTCCTCGACTGGATCGGGGAGAACGGCGTCCCCTTCGCCATCATCTTTACCAAAGGCGACAAATCCGGGCCCAATGTCCGTGCCGCACAGGTAGAGAAGAACTGCCAGAAGCTCCTGGAGAGCTGGGAAGAATTGCCCCCGGTATTTGTGAGTTCGTCGGAGACGGGGCTGGGAAAAGAAGAAATTTTAACCCATATAGAAACTGTACTTAAATCCCTTGGTTATGGAGCATAGAGAGCACCAGATGAAACTTTTCAGCTGCCGGGCGGCGAAAGATTTCGCACAGAAGGTTGTAGAAGAGATCAACAAACTCAATGATCCCTACGTGCACGACATCCAGTTGGGCGAACTGGAGGTGACCCAGTTCAGCGACGGGGAGTTCCAGCCCTCCTTCGCCGAGAGCGTCCGCGGAGCGACGTGTTTTATCCTTCAGTCTACCTTCCCGCCGACGGACAACCTGATGGAGCTCCTGCTCGCCATTGACGCGGCCAAGCGGGCTTCCGCCGACAAGGTGCTGGCCGTGCTTCCGTACTATGGATGGGCCCGCCAGGACCGCAAGGACAAGCCGCGTGTCTCGATCGGCGCCAAGGTCGTGGCCAACCTCCTGAAGGTGGTCGGCACCGACGGCCTCATCACCTGCGACCTCCACGCCGACCAGATCCAGGGCTTCTTTGACTTCCCGGTCAACCACCTCTACGCCAGCAACGACTTCCTCGATACGCTTCTCAAGCTCCAGCGGAAATACCGCTCCAACTTCTCCATCGCGGCGCCGGATATGGGCGGTGCCAAACGGGCCAATATCTACGCCCGGCACCTTCATTGCCCGGTCGTGATCTGCCATAAGACCCGTTCCAGGGCCAATCAGGTCGACCGCATCCAGCCGATCGGTGAGGTGGAGGGCCGCGACATCGTCATCGTGGACGATATCATCGATACCGCCGGCACCCTCACCGAGGCGGCCAACGAGCTGATGAAGCGCGGCGCCAAGAGCGTCCGGGCCTTCGCGACGCACGCCGTGCTCTCCGGCCCTGCCTACGAGCGCATCGACAAGTCCGCCCTCGAGGAGGTTTACGTGACCGATACCATTCCGCTCTCGACCGATCCCGAGAAGGTCAAGTACCAGGGTAAGTTCCGCGTGGTTTCCATCGCCGCGACCGTCGCCAAGATGATCCTCCGCGTGTACAACTACCAGCCGATCAGTACGGAATTCATTATGTAGCCGGCCTTATGAAGGTCTTCCTCGCCGCCGTTCTCTTCATAGGACTCTGCGTCCTGGGCCTCGGCGTGAGCATCTTCTTCCGCAAGGGCGGCCACTTTCCCGAGACCGACATATCGAAGAACAAAGATATGAAGCGGCTCGGCATAACCTGCGCCAAGGAAGAGGAACTGCGCCTGCATGGGAATAGATTCCGGAACAAGTCCGGAATGACGGGAAATGGCGAAAGGCCCTCCGGCTGCACGGGCAAGTACACCTCCGCCTGCGAGGGCTGTGCGTT
>CAMUZW010000125.1 GCA_947165305.1 uncultured Bacteroidales bacterium | reverse complement strand
GACCGCGAAGACCATGCTATCTTCGACGTCTGTGCCGACGACCACTGCCAGCGCTATCAAGGCATCACCAAGGCCACCAGCCCGCATGTGGCAGAAGCCGTCAACGAGACCCGCGGACAGATACTCACCTACCAAGGGGAGATCTGCGACGCCCGTTTCTCGAAATGCTGCGGCGGCTTGACCGAGCTTTTCTCCACCTGCTGGGAAGACAAGGACGAACCCTACCTGACACGCGTGGAAGACCCTTGGTGCAATACGTCCGACCAGACCGTCCTGTCGCAGGTGCTGAACGATTATGACCTCGAGACGAAGGATTTCTACCGCTGGACTGCGGAATACGACAGGAAAGAGCTTGCCGCCCTGATCTCGGAACGCTCCGGGCACGACATCGGCGACCTCGTCGCCCTGGAGCCGCTCGAACGGGGCGTATCCGGCCGTATCCGGCTGCTCCGGATCCGCGGAACGAAATATACGATGGAAATCGGCAAAGAACTGATCATCAGGCGTTACCTCTCCACAAGTCACCTCAAGAGCTCCGCCTTCGAGGTGGAAATGTCCGGAGACAAGGTCATCCTGCACGGCGCGGGATGGGGCCACGGTGTCGGCCTCTGCCAGATCGGCGCCGCGGCGATGGCCCATGCCGGTCACGGCTATGCCGAAATCCTGCAGCATTATTATCCCGGAGCCGTCCTGAGCCATGAGAAATAAGATTACGCCCTGGGCCTGGGTGCCCACGCTGTATTTCGCCGAAGGCATTCCCTACTTTATCGTGAATACCATCTCAGTCGTCATGTACAAGAACCTCGGCATGCCGAACGGCCGCCTGGCGGCCCTGACGAGCCTTCTGTACCTTCCCTGGGTCATCAAGCCCTTCTGGAGCCCTTTTGTCGACATCATCGGCACCAAACGGCGCTGGATCATCTGGATGCAACTGGCGATGACGGCGGCTTTCGTCGCCCTGGCGCTGAGCGTCCACCCCACCTTCTTCACCTTTTCCCTCATCTTCTTCTGGATTACGGCATTCGCCTCCGCCACGCATGATATCGCGGCCGACGGTTTCTACATGCTGGCCCTCGACCATAAGCGGCAGGCTGTGTTCGTCGGTATCCGGAGCCTTTTCTACAGGGTGTCGATGATCTTCGGGCAGGGCGTCCTGGTCTTTATCGCCGGATATCTCGAACGGAGGCTCGGCAGCGTTCCGACGGCATGGCGGATTACGCTGCTGATAACCGCGCTCATTTTTGCCGTCCTCAGTGTCTGGCACATCTTCCTGCTGCCCCGTCCCGCCGAGGATGCCGTCCGGGAAGATGCCGGTACGGCGAAGGAAATCTTCCGGGGATTCGGCCGCACATTCGCGACCTTCTTTACCAAACCAGGCATCTGGCTGGCCATGTGCTTCCTCCTGCTGTTCCGTCTTCCGGAAGCGCTCAGTATCAAGATGCTGACGCCTTTCCTGCTGGATACGGCAGCGGCGGGCGGGCTTGCGCTCTCGACCGAGCAGGTCGGCCTCGCCTATGGGACGATCGGCGTGGCCGGTCTCGTCGCCGGCGGCATCCTCGGCGGCATCGCCGCCGCGAAGTGGGGGCTCAGGAAGAGCCTCGTTCCGATGGTCTGCTGCGTTGCCATTCCCTGTCTCGTTTACGTGTATCTCGCAATGGCCCGTCCGGAGAATCTCTGGATTGTCAGCGGCTGCATCCTCCTCGACCAGTTCGGCTACGGATTCGGCTTTACGGCCTATATGCTCTACATGATCCATGTGTCGGAGGGTGAATTCAAGACCTCCCATTACTCGCTCTGTACGGCGTTCATGGCTCTGAGCATGATGATTCCCGGCCTTTTCGCCGGCTATCTGCAGGAAGCCCTCGGATATACCGGTTTCTTTATCCTCGTCATGGCCTGCAGCCTTCTTTCGATCCCCATCACCGCCCTTGCCGCCCGCAAGGTCCCCAAAAACGAATAGCCCATGAAAAAGTTTTTTGCCTGCGCCCTGATCCTGCTGACGGTCCCGGTCTTTTCTGCCCGGTCCCAGTTCCTGTTTTACCAGACCGTGCTGACGGGCATTGAGGTACTGGAGCGGGACGGATTCACGGTCTTGGAAGGGAAGCGGGTCGGTCTCGTCACCAACCCGAGCGGCATAGACCGTAATTACCGGTCCACGATCGATATCCTCCATCAGGCTCCGAATGTCAACCTGGTAGCCCTGTACGGGCCTGAACACGGCGTACGCGGCGATGTCTATGCCGGCGGAAAGGTCGAGAGCGGGACCGACGACACGACGGGCCTTCCCGTCTATTCGCTGTACGGATCTACCCGGAAGCCCACTCCGGAAATGCTGAAAGGCGTCGACGTCATGGTCTATGACATCCAGGATGTCGGTACCCGGTCCTATACCTTCATCAGCACCCTCGGCCTCGTAATGCGTGCCTGTGCCGAGAAAGGGATCGAGGTCGTCGTCCTCGACCGCCCCAACCCCCTGGGCGGGCGCAAGGTGGAGGGCTGTCTCGTGGAAGACGGATTCCATTCATTTGTCAGCATGTTCAAGATTCCGTACGTGTATGGCCTGACCGTCGGCGAACTGGCCACGCTGCTGAACGAGGAGGGACTCAACTGCGGGCTCAACGGGGCCGAGGCTCCGCTCAAGTGTAAGCTCACCGTCATCCGGATGGAAGGCTGGCGGCGCCATATGCTCTACCGGGACACGCGCCTTCCCTGGATTCTGCCCTCCCCCAATATCCCGAATATGGAAACGGCCATCGCTTATCCTTCCGCCGGTATCACGGGGGAATTCAACAACTACCTCCACATCGGCATCGGCTATACCCTTCCGTTCGAGACCTTCGCCGCGGAGTGGATTGACGCGGATGCGCTCAAGAAGAAACTGGAGAGCTATCACCTGCCCGGCACCGTCTTCCGGACCATCCACTACAAACCCTTCTCCGGCTCACAGAAAGATAAACTTCTGCATGGCGTGCAGTATTATTTTTCGGACTACGAAAAAGCCTCGATTACACTGACGCAATTCTATGTGATGCAGGCAGTTAACGAGCTTTATCCCGAGCATAATCCGTTCCCTGATAATGTGCGTACCCGGATGCTCGATATCATTTGTGGTACGGATTATGTAAGAGTGACTTTCGGAAAGAGACTTCGGGTCGAAGACATCGCTCCTTATTGGAACAAAGATGCCGACAACTTCAAAGCTCTTTCGGAGAAATATTACATGTACCTTTAAAGTTTAAGTATTATGAGACGGTTTTTACACACAGCGGCAGTTATAGCGATGGCAATGTCCATGCTCGCCGTACCGGTAGACTCTACAGCACAGGGGCGGTCCGGTTCTTCCGGAGCAAGATCCGCCTCATCCCATTCCTCTTCCGCTTCCCGTTCTTCCGGAAGCAGCTTCTCTTCCGGCGGTTCGTCCCGCTCAAGCAGCAGCTTCTCCGGCAGCAGATCGTCTGGCGGAAGTTCCACCCGCAGCAGCTACTCTTCCGGTAGCTCGTCGGCACGTTCCAGCAGCAGTTATTCCGGCGGATCGTCCGTCCGCTCGAGTTCTTCGGGCAGTTCGGTCCGCTCGAGTTCTTCGGGCTCCAGCGTCCGCTCCGGCTCGGTTTCTTCCGGCAGCCGTTCCAGCAGCATGCCTTCCGCTTCTGCACAGAATCCGGTCCGCAGCGGCTCGTCTTCGGGCAGCGTCCGTTCCAGTTCCTCCGGCAGCAGCGTCCGTTCTTCGGGCAGCGCTTCTTCGGGCAGCAGCAGCGTCCGCTCCGGCTCGTCCGGCAACACCGCCCGCTCCGCATCCGGTTCTTCCTTCACCATCGGCGGATCCACATCCCGTTCCGGCAGTGCTTCTTCCGGCTCCACGGTCCGTTCCAGCTCTTCCGGCAGCAGTGTCCGTTCCAGCGCATCGGGCAACACCGTCCGCTCCAGTGCATCTGGCAGCAGCGTCCGGTCCGGCGCTTCCGGCAACACCGTCCGTTCTTCGAGCGGCCTGACCACCCAGAGAGCGGTGACGCCTGCCCTGCCTTCGAGGTCTCAGAGCAGCGCTGCGGTCTCCCGTTCCAGCGGCCAGTCCTCCGTCACGGTGCGCAGCGCCGACGGCAAGACGGTCCGTCAGAACAGCAACGTCACGCGCGGCGGCCTCAATGCCGGCGGCTCCGGCCAGCCGATGGGGATGCAGCCTGCCGACGGCGGCTACAACAAAGACGGCAACTACCGTGACCGCGGCGGCAACTTCCGCTACAACGACGGTGACTACAGGATGGACCACGGAGAGATCCACAGGACCCATCCCCGCGACAGAGGCTATCTGCCTTACGACCGTCCGGGCTACTTCTGGGGTGATCATCCGCACTATTACGGATACCGGGTCCACTACCTGCCGGCCCACTACCGGGTCATCCACCACTGGGGTCTTGACTACTATCTGTATGACGGTATCTATTACAGATACTACGGAGGATACTACCACGTTTGCCGGCCTCCTTTCGGCACCTTCATCGAGAGGGTCGTGGATGCCACGCTCTTCAACCTGGTAAACTTCGCATACTACTGCAATACCTACCGCACCTACAACACGGTCTTTGACAACTACGCCACCATCGCGGAGCAGAACCGGATCATCGCCGAGAACAACGCGAGGATCGCAGCCCAGAATTCATCCTATGCGATGAACGCCGACCGCGCCCTCTCGTCCTACGAGCTCGCAAGCCGTCTCGGCCTCGTCCAGAGCTACGCTTACGCTAATTCCCAGTATTACTACCAGGACGGCGTGTTCTACGTCTTCGAGAACGGTCAGTACAAAGTCATCATCCCTCCCGCCGGAGCCCTCGTGAGCTCGCTGCCGGATGACTACGATGTCGTCGTACTGAATGGCGTAGAGTACTACAAGGTCGATCAGACGGTGTATCGCACCACCCTGCTGGACGGCGCACCTTACCTCGAAGTCCTCGGACAGATGTACAGATAACCTTCAATATTCCTTATACAATGGGACGGCTCCGGCCGTCCTTTTTTGTTGTGTTAACAAAATTGTTCCGTTTCTTCCGGAAGTTTATTATCTTTGTACAATATGATCGGGATATTCGACTCGGGGACCGGCGGGATGTCGGTGTACAGGGAGATCCGGAAGGTTCTGCCGCGGGAGAAGTATGTTTATTTCTCCGACAACGCACACTGCCCCTATGGCGACAAAAGTGCGGAATACGTCCGGGACAGGGGACGTTTCATCACGCGTTTCCTGCTGGACAAGGGCGCCGATGTCATCGTAATCGCCTGCAATACGGCAACGGCCGCGGCGGTCTCGGCCCTCCGGGCAGAATTCCCCGATACGCCTTTTATCGGAATGGAGCCGGCGGTGAAGCCGGCGGCGCTCGGAACGCGCTCCGGCGTCATCGGCGTGCTGGCGACGGCCGGTACGCTCAAAGGCTCCAAATACCTGACGACCAAGGGGAAATTCGAAGACAATGTCCGGATCGTCGAGGCCGTCGGACGGGGCTTCGTTGAGTTGGTTGAGGACGGAAGACTTGACGGCCCCGAGACCGAGAAGGTCGTGGAGCGCAGTCTCCGTCCGCTCCTGGATGCCGGTGCCGATACCGTCGTCCTGGGATGTACGCATTATCCCTTCCTCAAGGATGTCATCTCCCGCATTGCGGGCGAGGATGTCCGGGTGATTGACCCGGCGCCGTCCGTGGCCCGCCATCTCGTAGATGTGATGGAGGAAAGAAAACTGATCCGCGGCGATGCCGCAGGAGAACAAGATATAGAATTGGTGTCATCCGGCGACCCGGCTCCGCTGGAGCGGATATTCCGGATGATTAACACAGAGCGTGTATGATTACGTCAGAACAGATCAAAGCCCTTCGCCAACGGCTGGATACACTGGGGAAATGCATCGATATTCCCGCGAAGCGGAAGGAAGTGAAAGAAAGGGAGGAGCAGACCCTTGCGGCCGGATTTTGGGATGATCCCAAGGCTGCGGAGGCCTTCCTCAAGAAATCGGCTTCCCTCAAGAGCTGGGTGACGGACTTTGACAAGGCTTCGTCGCTTGCGGACGATGTCGATGTCCTGTATGAATTCGCGCGGGAAAGCGTCTCCGGGGCCGAGGAAGAGGCCGTGGAGACCGACGAGATGCGGGAGCTTTCAGCACAGTTCGCCGCGGCCGACAAGGCGGTCGAAGATCTCGAACTGCGCAATATGCTGGGCAATGAGGGCGACAACCTGGGCGCCATCCTTACCATCAATTCCGGCGCCGGCGGCACCGAGGCCAACGACTGGTCGGCCATGCTGATGCGGATGTACCTCCGCTGGGGCGAGCGCAACGGTTTCAAGATGACCGTGACAGACCTTCTGGAAGGGGAGGAGGCCGGTATCAAGTCCTGCACCATCGAGGTGGA
>CAMUZW010000124.1 GCA_947165305.1 uncultured Bacteroidales bacterium | reverse complement strand
TCTGGCCGCCGGCCTGGTCGACTTCGATGACGCTGTCTTTGCGGACGGTGCCGTCGAGGACGGATTTGGCGAGGAGGTTGATGAGTTCACGCTGCATAACACGCTTGACGGGACGGGCGCCATAGGCGGGATCGTAGCCGCTCTCCACCATATAGTCTTCGAAGGCCTTGGTGAAGGTGATCGTAATTCCATTCCCGGCGAGTTTGCGGGTCAGTTCGTCCATCTGGATGTGCAGGATATCCCGGACATCCGCCTTGGAGAGCGGGTCGAACATAATGATCTCGTCGATCCGGTTGAGGAATTCCGGGCGGACGGTCTGCTTGAGGACATCCACCACACGGGACTTGCACTCTTCGAGCAGGGAACGCCGTTTCGCGATGGCGTCGGCCTGGACGACGGGGTCGAGCCCGTCGGTCTCGGGAAGACGGTCCATATAGGACTGGATGATGTCGGAGCCCGCATTCGAGGTCATAATCAGAATGGTGTTCTTGAAGTCCACCGTCCGGCCCTTGTTGTCGGTCAGACGGCCGTCGTCCAGCACCTGCAGCAGCACGTTGAACACGTCCGGATGGGCCTTCTCGATCTCGTCGAGCAGTACCACGGAATAAGGTTTCCGCCGCACGGCCTCGGTCAGCTGTCCGCCTTCGTCATAGCCGACATATCCCGGAGGCGCGCCCACGAGCCTGCTTACGGTATGCCGCTCCTGGTATTCACTCATATCGATCCGGGTCATCATATTCTCGTCGTTGAAGAGGAATTCGGCCAGAGCCTTTGCCAGCTCCGTCTTTCCGACGCCGGTGGTGCCCATAAAGAGGAAGGAGCCTATAGGGCGCTTCTCGTTGGAAAGGCCGGCACGGTTGCGGCGGACGGCGTCGGCGACGGCACGTATTGCAGCGTCCTGGCCGACCACGCGCTTATGCAGCGCTTCTTCCATCCTAAGGAGCTTGTCCTTCTCGCTCTCGAGCATCCTGTTCACGGGAATGCCCGTCCATTTGGCTACGACTTCGGCAATATCCTCCGGCGTCACAGCCTCGGTCATAATCGGATCCTTGATCTCCGCCTGCCGGGCCGTCAGATCCTCGATCTGCTTCTGGGCCGCCGCGATCTTGCCGTAGCGAAGTTCTGCCACCTTGCCGTAATCGCCCGCCCGCTCGGCCGCCTGCGCCTCAATCTTATAATCGTCGATCTGCTGGCGTGCCGTCTGCAGGCCGGTTACGATCTGCTTCTCTTCTTCCCAGCGCTTCATCAGCGCGGCGCGTTTCTCCTGGAGCTCCTTGAGCTCGGCTTCGATCTTTTCCATCTTGAGGCTGACGCCTTCGCGGCGAATGGCTTCACGCTCAATCTCGAGCTGCTTGATCCGGCTGTCGAGGTCGGCGATAGGCTCCGGGACCGAATTCATCTCCAGACGCAGCTTGGAGGCCGCTTCGTCAACGAGGTCGATGGCCTTGTCGGGCAGGAAACGGGAGGTGATATAGCGGTGAGAAAGGTTGACGGCCGCAATCAGAGCGTCATCCTCGATCCGCACCTTGTGGTGATTCTCGTATTTCTCCTTCAAGCCCCGGAGGATCGAGATGGACTCCGCCGGGGAGGGTTCATCCACCGTTACGATCTGGAACCGCCGCTCCAGGGCCTTGTCGGTCTCGAAGTATTTCTGGTATTCGTCCAGCGTGGTGGAGCCGATGGTCCGGAGTTCACCCCGGGCCAGGGCCGGTTTGAGGATGTTGGACGCGTCCATCGCGCCCGACGTACGGCCGGCGCCGACCAGCGTATGGATTTCATCGATGAAAAGGATGATTTCGCCATCCGATTCGACGACTTCCTTGACGACACCCTTGAGCCGTTCCTCGAATTCGCCCTGATACTTGGCGCCCGCGATCAGCGCGCCCATGTCCAGGGAATAGATCTTCCGGCTCTTGAGGTTCTCGGGGACGTCGCCGTCCACGATCTTGCGGGCAATCCCTTCGGAGATGGCCGTCTTGCCGACACCCGGTTCACCGACCAGGATCGGGTTATTCTTGGTCCTTCTCGACAGGATTTGCAGCACACGCCGGATCTCGTCGTCCCGGCCGATGACCGGATCGAGCTTGCCCTGGGCGGCCAGGTCGTTGAGGTTGATGGCAAACCGCGAGAGGAAACTGTTCTGGTTGTTGTTGGTTGTATTCATAGTTTATTCTCCTTTTTGTCCTCCGGGAATGCAAGACGACAGCCGTCTGTTCCGGAGAACAAACGGCCATCGTCAAATAATATTCCTTCAGCGAAATGCTGACAAATTGGCAGATTACTCTGCGGGCGTCTCAGCCGGGGCTGCGGGATCAGCCGTCGGGAGCTCAGCCGTCGGGAAGTCCACGGGGGCTTCGCCCTGATCGGCGATCTCTTCGTCAAGCGCGGAACCGCTCTTGCCTTCGTAGTTGCCCCTGAGGGCGAACGTGGAGGCGATGGAAACGACCAGGATGAAGGCCACGAGGCCCCAGGTCACCTTTTCGAGAAGGTTGGCGGCGCCACGGACACCGAGCGTCTGGTTGGCTGCCGCGAAGTTGGTCGTAAGTCCTTCTCCCTTACCATTCTGCAGGAGCACGGCGATCACAAGGCAGATGGCTGCAAGGATGATCAGGACAACGAGTACAGTAAATAACCAGTTCATACTATGCTTAATTTTTTATTTCAACTTTTGGCCAAATGGTCCATTTTTTCGATAAGGGATGCAAAGTAAGCATTTTTTTCTGGGAATGCCAAGAGAAGTTTGGAATAAATTTGCTTTGCATCCTCAAAATACCCTTGCGAAGCGTAAATTCCGGCCAAAGTTTCGGTGCAGAAAACATCGCTCCGCGGACGGACGGCTTTCTCGGGGGCAGGCGCTTCGTGCTCCGCTTCCGGCTCCTGCCGGACGGCGCGGACCGCGTTGGTAAGGGCGTTGTCGTCCGCACGGCGGACTTCGTCATATTCTTCCTGCGAGAAATAATCCCCGCCCGGAATCCGGGTCCGCGGCTGCTCCCGTACGATGGGCGGCGCAGGTGCCGGCGTATCAAAGGTAATGTAGGACTTGAGAATCCTTTCGACGTCGCGGTCCGACAGGTCTTCGTCCCGGCCCCGGCGCAGAATGGCGGCGACGCCCGCCCGGTCGGCGATATGCAGTGCTTCCGCGGCGTATTGCTCCACGCCCCAGGATGCGCCTCCGGAGCGGGACATCCGGCGGCAGAGTTCCTTGCGCGCCCCGCCGTACCAGGGGTACATGTTCACGACCCCGGCAAGTTCCTCCATCGGAAGAGACGCCAGCGATATGACGGTTTTCTCTACCATTGCGCGACCGTGGCGTTGAAGATATCTTCGCAGAGTTTTTCGATGATTTCTTCGCAGAGCGTGGCCTCGACGGCTTCCAGCGACTGCGTGGAATCATAGTCCGAATAGCCCGAGAAGGACTGGGAGACGTCGTCTTCGGGATATTTGCGGTTGGAGAATTCGACCTTGACCGTGACCGTGAGGCGGTTCTGGGCCGCGACTTCATTGGCCGTAATCGCCGTAGCCTTGACGTCATAGCCCGTGATCTCGCAGACCAGTTCCAGGTCACCGTTCATCTCAACCTGCTCGAGGCGGGTCAGTTTGCGGAATTTCTCCTTGAGCGCTTCGGTCAGGTCATTGCTCAGGGAAGGATTGACGCGGAGCGCCTTGTATTCCACATAGGGAATGGTTATCGTCTTCACATCCGCCTGGATGGAAGTGCCGGAGAAGGAATATTTAACGAAACTGCAGGCCGACAGGACCGGCAGGAGCAGGAGGATGAGCCACTTTTTCATTTCTTCTTCGGTTTTTTCTTGTATTCCTCGGGGAGCTTGCGGTAGAGGGTGCGCTCGGACATTTCGAGCTCCTCGGCCGCCAGCTTGCGGTTGCCGTTGTATTTTTCGAGGGCACGGCGGATGTTGTCTTCCTCGGTCTTCTTGATGGAGAGTTCCCGGGGCTGGGGTTCTTCCTGGATCTGCTCCTCGGCGTCCTGCCATTCCGGGTCGTGCGCCGGATGGGTGGAGGAAGGAATCCGGATGGCCGCTCCGCCGGCAAGCGCCGCCTTGATGGTGTCGATCTCTCCCTTGAGGTCGCGCAGGGCCTTATAGATCAACTCTTTTTCATCTACGGATATTCCGCCCGCCTGGGCGTCGGCAGCCGAATAGACGGCCGGCAGGACAGGACCCTCTTCCCGCGGCATATGAAGCTGGAGCGTGGCGGCATCCAGGACGATCCGCTCCGAGGTCGGGGTAATCTTCTGCGACTCGAGTGCCGTCACGGCGAAGGTGAAGTTCATCAGCTGGCGGATATTGCCGGGCCAGCGGTATCCGGTCAGGACGTCGATGGCGTCGTGCGAAAGCGAAATCTTGCACATGCCGTATTTCTCGGAATAGTCAGAGGTGAATTTCCGGAAGAGCAGGTAGATGTCGTCCTTTCTTTCCCGCAGGGGCGGAAGCCGGAGCTGGGCCGCGTTGATGCGGTAGTAGAGATCCTGGCGGAAAGTGCCTTTCTGCAGGGCGAAATCGAGGTTGACGTTGGTCGCACAGACAATCCGGACGTCGGTGTGCTCGACTTTGGTGCTGCCGACCTTCATGTATTCGCCGGACTGGAGGACGCGGAGGAGTTTGACCTGCGTAGCAGGCGAGAGTTCTCCGATCTCATCGAGGAAAATCGTGCCCTTGTCGGCCTCTTCGAAGAAGCCCGGCCGGTTTTCGGTGGCCCCGGTAAAGGCGCCCTTGACGTGCCCGAAGAGCTCGGAGTCGACCGTCCCGGACGGAATGGCGCCGCAGTTGACGGGGACAAATTTGTTGTTGCGCCGGGCGCTGTACTGATGGATGATCTTGGCCAGATTTTCCTTCCCGGTACCGCTCTCGCCGGTGATGAGGACCGGCAGGTCCGTCGGCGCGAATTTCACGGCCGTCTCCAGGGCCCTGTTGAACGCAGGGTCGTTTCCGATGATATCGAATTTATTCTTGAGCAGTTGAAGTTCCTGTGAGTCCATAATCCTAATCAAGTCTACAAAGATAACGATAATTGCCGAAACCGCCAACCCCTCCCCCTCCCCGGTCCCTCCCCATCTTTCTTCTCCTGCTTCTGCTGCTTCTCCTCTCCAGCCTCTCCAGCCTCTCCGTCTTTTCTCCGTCCTTTCTCCGTCCTCTTTCCGTTCCTTTCTGCCCTCTTTTGCACCTTTCCGCACCCGGACCTTCCACGTTTCGGGCATTTTCGTGACGCAGCCCTGTCCGGCAGGAGGGGGCTGAGCACGTTTTGGCCGTTTTCGTGACGCAGCCCTGGTTCCGGAAGAGGGACCTGGCACGTTTGGGGCGTTTTTGTGACGCAGCCCCGGCCGGGCACAGATGGAAGCGGTGACATACTGACGGCTATAATGCCGCCGGAGGGACATTTGCGTACCCGGAGCGGGATGGGTGGCCGATTCCGGCATGACGGGACGACCGGTTTCCCGGCCGGTTTTCCGAGGCGGTCAAAGATTTTCAACCCTTCTAAAACATCATGTAAGGCCGTTTTCAGCAATTATCCGTCAGTTTTTTGCACTAACGGATAATCCTTCCGTTCTTTGCAGAAAACAATCTCAAGAACGATGTTTAAAGACTGTTATCACCTTTGCACCACGGCCCTGAAAGACAGACTGCTCTGTCACGATGAAGAAGATTATATTGCCGCCTGGAATGCCCTGGCCGTATGCTCCCTTATGACAGAGATCAGAATCTACTGCCTTTGTCTCATGTCTAATCATATCCACATTCTTCTTTCCGGGACATCCGAGAAGATCGCGGGATTTTTCCGTGTTTTCAAGCAGAAGTTAGGGATGTATCTTAAGGAACGACATGGAAGTTGTCTTTCATATGAACTTGAATATGAATTATTCCCTGTAACGGACAGAAGAGCTTTCTGTCAGGAGGTTGCATACATCTTGCGAAATCCCTATAAAGCCGGAATATCCGGTCCTTTCTCTTATAACTGGAGTTCGGGCTGCCTCTATTTCAATCCCTATTTGGACGCCGGGAAGATGAAGTCAGAGTTCTCCGTAAAAGATCTGCGCCAGATACTGAGGACCCGTTTCGCGCTTCCGGAATCAACCCGGATTATCGGCAGGATGATATCTCCCGGAAGCTTTATTGATGCCGCCTTCGTCGAGAAAATGTTTGACCACTCTTCCGTCTCTTTCTTCAATATGGCCAAGACGTGGGCCATCGAAGACACCGTCAATACCTCTCACGGACAGAATGTCCCGGACGCATACTCGGACGAAGAGGTCGTTCAGGGAATCAACAAGGCCTGTAAGGAACTGTTCCTAGTTTCGTCTCCCTCGCAGCTGGGAGCAAAAGACCTTGCACGCCTCGTCCGCCAGATCCGGTCCCGGTTCGGATGCCCCCGAAGCCAGTTGCTTCGGCTTCTCCCGGTAGACAACTACTTGCTGGACCGTGTACTATGATGGGGCTGAGCACGTTTCTGGCGGTTTGGTGACGCAGCCCCGGTCCTGGAGAGGGGGCTGAGCACGTTTCGGGCGGTTTTGTGACGGAGCCCTGGTCCTGGAGAGGGGGCTGAGCACGTTTTGGGCGGTTTTGTGACGCAGCCCCGGCGGGGGGGGCTATCGGGCAGGAGCGGGCTGGGCAGGGGTGCGGTTGGATTTGTTGGCAAAA
>CAMUZW010000123.1 GCA_947165305.1 uncultured Bacteroidales bacterium | reverse complement strand
TCTTGCGGACGAAGGGGGCGAGGTAGAAGTCGAAGGCCGGAATGGCCTGGCCGCCGTGCATTTCATTCTGGGCCGTCTCCATCGAGATGCAGGCCAGCACGCTGGCGGTCTCGATCCGCTTGGCGGCGCGGGACTCCCCGTGACCGGCCTTGAGACCGTGCTCGAGGATCTGGTCGAGCGGATGCTGGATGCAAGTCAGCGACTTGGTAGGATAGTAATCCTTGTCGTGGATATGGATATAATTGTTGGCCACGGCATACCGGACATCGTCCGACAGGAGGCACTCATCCACATAGCTCTTGGTCGCCTCGGAGGCAAACTTCATCATCATGCCGGCCGGCGTGTCGGCATTCATATTGGCGTTCTCACGGGTGATGTCATTGACCTGCGCATCGATGATGGCCTGGAAGATCTCCGTGCTCTTGGCCTTGCGGGCGAGGTTGCGCTGATTACGGTAGGCGATGTACTTCTTGGCGACTTCCTTCCTGGGGGAGTTCATCAGCTCCATTTCGACGCAGTCCTGGATGTCTTCCACACTCATCTCCTCCCTGTCGATCTTGGAGATGGTATCGGCGATCTGCGCTGCCAATACGATGTCTTCACCGCCTTCGGTGACATTCATTGCCTTCAAAATCGCGGCCACGATCTTCTGATTGTTGAAGTCGACATGACGGCCGTCCCTCTTGACTACCTGCTTTACCATTTTTCGTGATGATAAGGTTTATGTTTCAGTGCATTTTTCCGCCTCCGGGCGGGTAACTGCAAAGATAGAGCATATTCCCAAGGAAAGCACGGAATCCGGGAAATAAAGTTTTCAACAAGAAAAAATTTCGCCCGCTAATCAATTTATTAACAGGCGATTAATAAGTAATATAATTTAGAATGATTCTAAATTAAAACTATTTTGTTACATAGATGGCGAGTTATTAACAAACCCCTAATCATCCTCTCCGACGACCCATACGAGCACGTGCCGGTCGAAGGTCATGTATTCGAGTTCAAACTCGGTCTCTTCCCCGTCCTTGTCGATAAAAGTAGCCTCCAGTTCTCCCTCCCCGCGCGGGCGGAAACGCTCAACCTCGATCTGCTCGGCGAAGTCGACGTTATAGACAGATACACGTTTGAAAATGGCTTCCTTGGCGCACCAGTAGATGGCGAGCTGCTCGCTCTTGCGGTCGTCGTCCAGGTCGTCCCTTTCCTCTTCGGAGAGCGCCTTGGCCTCGACGGCGGAGAAGTCGCGGTCCAGCGATTCGATGTCGATCCCCACATCTTCTTCGTCGTGAAGGATGACGGCCACATATTTGGCGGTATGCGTGATCGAGATGTTGACCGCGCTGTTCTCGATGTACGGTTTGCCGTTGTCGTGGTGGCTGAGATAGACCTTCTCCTCGAAGAGTTCGTTGAGGAGGGCCCGCACGGCCAGCCGCTGCTTGCGGAGGGACTCGCTCTGGATAAACGAGATTTCCTCCATCTCGTCGGTGGGCGTGGCGCTGAGCGCCTTGAGTTCTTCTTCGCTTTCCGTGATCTGCCACACACCGATCACGGCTTCGTTTTCAAGTTCTTTCTTTAAATATAGTGCCATATACTATTTATGATCGGACATAGGTAAGCACCCGAAAGAATCACTTCCTTCGGGGATCTCAGAGTTCATGTGCAATCGCGACAAAGGGTCGTCAGAACCGACGACTCCTACCTGTTTACCAGATATTTCCGAACTGGGAGGCTCCATTTGTCTCTTTTCAATTAACGCACAAAGATACGTATATTTTTGATATTTACAAACGTACCGTCAATTAATATTGAACCGGACACCGGCGTTGATGTCGACCATCAGCGGCTGCGCGGTCCGGAGGCTTGCGGGCTGGTTCCCCTTGAAGTAATAACGGACGCCGGGATCGGCATAAATTCCGACATATTTCCCGAGCCGCACCTCAAGACCCAGCCCCGCTCCGGCCGACCACTGGACGCCCCTGACCTTCTCGACATACGACACGGGCTCCGAGGCTGAATGGAAACGGTAATGGCTCCGGACGTTCTTCTCGACCATGCCGTCGGCCCGGACATAGACTCTCACGCGGCCGGTCTGGACGAAATCATAGAAGAGGCTCACCGGAACGCCGATATAATGCTGGTCATTGAAGACGTCCGACGTGACGGACCGTACCAGGGCGGAGTGTTCGACGCCGTCCTCGACCGAAGACTGCACCTCATTGTAGGTCCCGACGAACGAGCGGGTCAGGAGGGTGTAATTCACGCCCGTACCGACGGCGAACCGCGGCAGGACATAGTATTTGACGCCGAGCCCGACGGTGAACGGCATGCCATAGGAGGTCTCTTTGCTGACCGGGGTGATGCCCGTATGTACAGGCGCACGGAATTTGGCCGGAGCGGCCAGACGGGTGACGCCCGGTTCCACGGACTTCCGGCCCGTGGCGAATGCATTGCCGCTCAACGACAAAGACAACGCCCCCGCCCGGCGGGAATCTTCGGAAACATAGCGGATCCGCTCTCTCCCGACCTTGACGGGCGTTGTCTGCCGTGGACCGGTCTGCTGCTCTCCGCCCTGCTGCCCGTTGTCGGCAACTATATCTGTTGTCCGGGATTCTTCATCCTGCACCTGGTCCTCCGCAGGTTCATTTTGCGAATCCGTCCTCAAAACAGGCTGATTATCGGAACGGCCCTCACTTCCATCCTTATTTTCGGCCGTTTTTGAGGACGAAACGATAATTTTGGGTGCTTCGTCCTTAATATCAGCTGCTTTTGAGGACGGCGCGGCGGGCTGTTCTGTCCCGGGATCAGGCGCCGTCGGGACGACGACGGCCACCGGAGCGACGGCCTGGGATTCGACCTTGCTGAAATCCCCCTTCCCGCCGGGCCAGAGGAAGACGCCGAGCAGCACGGCGGCCGCGGCGGCAGCCACGCCGCCGAACATCCGCCACCAGAACACCGGCGGAGCCTTTTTCTTGCCCGCCGCCTTATCCAGAGCCCCGGACACGCCTTCCCAGACACCTTCGGGGACTTCCTCGACGGCGTCTTCCAGCATCAGACGAACTTTTTTATCAAAATCCTGATCCAACATGGCGTTACATTTTCTTTATCATTTCCTGCAGACGCATCCGCGCGCGAAGGAGCTTCGACCGCGAAGCCGTTTCGGTGATTCCCAACATGGAGGCGATTTCCTTGTGGCTGTAGCCTTCTACGACCGACAGGTTGAAGACGGTCCGCATGTCGTCCGGCAGCGACACAATCATCTGAAGCAACTGCCGGTAGCCGATCCGTTCGAGCGGCGTAGCCTCTTCCGAGGCAAGCGTACGGGCTTCGGAGATATCCTCGCCGAGGCGGAGCGCATCCTTCTTCCTGAGATGCATCAACGCAGTATTGACAAAGATCTTCCGTGCCCATCCCTCGAAGGAACCGCTTCCGCTGTAGCTGTCCAGCCTGGTAAAAACCGTGATAAAACCCTCCTGGAGGATATCCTTCGCTTCTGCCGCATCCCCCGCATACCGGAGACAGACGGCGTACATCTTCGGAGACAAAAGGTCGAACAGCTCTTTCTGAGCCGTCCGGTCCCCTTGCCGGCACGCGGATATAAGATGCACTTCGTCCATCAAACGTTACAAACAATCCGGGAAATTTTTAAAAAATTCTTTCCCTCGCACAAATTTGGAAAATTTTTTCCGGAATTGTACTATTTTTGCAAGACATTCCCGCCGGTATGAAATACATCAGACATTTTTTGACCGTCCTGCTGCTCGTCATGACCGTCTCCCCGTCCTGGGGCCAGACGCGGGAAAACCTTGAAAACCGGCTGCTGGATGCCGTCCAGAGTTACGACAACCGCCAGTACAGCCGCGCCGAGATACTGCTCCGTTCCATCCTGGCCAAGGATGAGAAAAACGACGCCGCCTGGTACTATCTCGGCCTCACGGAAGCATATCTGGGCAGGCAGGAGAGTGCCATCGCCGATCTCGAAAAGGCCGTGACGCTCGATCCCGACAACTACTGGTACCGGGACCGCCTCGCCATCCTGTACCGCTCCGCCGGCCAGACCGAAAAAGTCATCAGGACCTACGAGGAGATGCTTGAGAAGCACCCCAAGAAGACCGAAGTCTATTTTGACCTCCTGTATCTCTATATCGGGACCCAGCAGTACGACAAGGCGCTCACGGCCCTCGACAGCATCGAAGGCGACCTCGGTCCCGGCGAGAAGATCGTCACGACCCGTTACGAGATCTACCGGCGCAAGGGCGAGTCCGAAAAGGCGATCGCCGCCCTGGAGGACTTCAACAGCCGCTATGCCTCCGCCGAGGTTTCGACCGCCATCGGCGACCATTATCTGGGGGAATACCGGGATTCCGTCGCCCTCGAGGCCTACCTGGAGGCGCTGTCCCTCGACAGCACATATGCTCCGGCCCTTCTCGGCAAGTCGGAGGTCTACCGCATCCGCAGGGATTATCCCGCCTACTTCTCCACCCTGCAGGAATTCATCTCGGGCGAAGATATTCCGGGAGACGCCAAGGGGCGCTATCTCCAGGACCTCGGCCGCTTCGTCGAGCCGTCCGTCATCCGCGCCCACCGCGCTGAATTCGACAGCCTGTATGAGCTGGGGCTGGAAAAGCACCCGAAAGATTCGACGATGCTCTCCTCCGCGGGTGTGTACTACGCCTCCACGGGGAGGACCGACCGGGGGAAGCAGCTCCTGCGCCGGAGTGCGGACCTTTATCCCGACAGCAAGCCCCAGAACGTCAACTATCTGCAGCTCCTGTACATCGGGCAGGAATGGGAAGCCCTGCGCGGAAGAGCGGACACCCTGATGCAGCGGTTTCCCGATGAAGACATCTACTATGAGCTGAGCAATACCGCCCGTTATAACCTCAAGGACTACGAAGGCATCATCCGGAACGGAGAGGAGCGGATCCGCCGGCATCCCGCCGACACCTCGGTGACCATTCCCGCCTACACGATGATCGGCGACATGTATCATTCCATCGGGGAAGAGAAAAAGAGCTTCAAGGCCTACGAGAAGGTGCTTAAGCTCAATCCCGACTATGTCCCGGTGCTCAACAATTACGCCTACTACCTCAGCATGGCGGGCAAGCGGCTGGGCAAAGCCTACGCGATGAGCAAGAAGACCATTACGGCGGAGCCGGACAATCCTACCTACCTCGACACCTTCGGATGGATCCTCCACCTGCAGGGAAAAGACCTGGAGGCCAAGGCGATGTTCAAGCACGCGATGCTTTACGGCGGCAAGGACAGCGCCGTCATCCTGGACCATTACGCCGAAGTGCTCTATGCCCTCAAGGAATATGACCTGGCCAAGGTATACTGGAACCTCGCCATCAGCAAGAATGACGGCGAACTCAAGAACCTTGAGCGGAAAGTAAAGAAAAAGCTGGGAGACGTCGGTAAATGATGAGGCGTATCCTTTATATTCTCTGCCTGGCCCTTCTGGTGACGGAAGGTGCCGTTTTGGCGCAGGACACCCGCAGCCAGGAAAGCCGTAAGGCCAGGCTCCAGAAAGAAATCCGCCAGATCAACGACTGCCTCAAGGACAACAAAAGCAAGAGCCGCAGCGAGATGTCCAACCTGTCGCTCCTCAAGAAGAAAATCGCGAACCGCACCGAACTCATTGCAGAGAATGAGCACGAAATTGCGCTGATTACGGATTCTATCCGCACCGCCTCCGGCGAAATCAAGGCGCTCACGGCCCGGCTCGACACCCTGACGGCCGGCTTCAACCGCATGGTCGGGACCGCTTACAAAAACCGGGATGCAAAGGTCTGGTTCCTGTATATCCTGGGCAGCCGCAACATCCGCCAGGGGGTCCGGAGGTTCTCTTACCTGAAGAATATCTCCCGGGACATGGGCGCGAACGCCCGGCGCATCCAGGAGACCCGGCAGGCCCTGGAGGGAGAGAAGGCCCGCCTCGACAGCCTGAACGGCCGCGCCCGCGAGCGGAAGCGCGCCATCGAGGGCGAGGTGAGCGCGCTCGGCAAGGAAAAGGCCCAGAGCGAGCAGATGATCGCCCGGCTCCAGAAGGACAAGAACAACTACATGGCCCAGCTCCAGAAGAAGAACAAGGAGGTCGAGGCGCTCAACCGCGAAATCGCCGCTATCATCCGCAAGGCGGCCGCCGCCAAGGCGCCGGCATCCCCCAAGCCCTCCGGGAGCCCTTCAGGCGGGACGGCAAAGCCCGGGACGGGCTCCGGCAAAACGCCGGCCCCGGCGACCGGAAAGGCTGTTTCGACCGACGCCGACCCAGCCCTCTCGGGCCAGTTCGAGGCCAACAAAGGCCGTCTCCCCTGGCCGGTCAACGGCGCCGTCCTGGAGAGTTTCGGGCAGCATTACCACCCGGTGTATACCAATGTCAAACTGCCCTACAATAACGGCGTGACGGTCTCCACCCAGGCGGGCGCCCCGGTCAAAGCCGTGTATGACGGCGTCGTGACCCAGATCATCGTCATGCCGGGCTACAATCAATGTATCCTTGTCCAGCACGGCAAATATTTCACGTTCTACTGCTGCCTCACTGGCGCTACGGTCAAAAAGGGCGACAAAGTCAAGACCGGCCAGACCCTGGGCTCGGTCTGCACCATCGACGGAGAGGCCCGCATGCACTTCGAACTCTGGCAGGACCGCACTCCCCAGAACCCGGAAAG
>CAMUZW010000122.1 GCA_947165305.1 uncultured Bacteroidales bacterium | reverse complement strand
GCCAGGCCGACGTAGGCGGCGGCGTGACAGGTCTTCATCCAGGGATTGAAGACGATGGAGGCCCCGAGGGGAATTTCAACTTTTCCGAGGTCGAAGGATTTCTCGTAGGAAAGCCCGATGTGCACCGGCATAAAGGGCTTTTCGTAATCCGTATAGTACCCCCGGAGGACGCTGATGCCGAGGTTGAGGGTGGCGGTGCCGTATTTCTCGGACTCATAGTAAGTTTCCAGCTCCAAATAGGAAGAGAAGGAGACCCTGCCGGGGTTATCGTCTTCGTCGTAGAGCCAGTCGCCCCAGAAGAAGGTGTACCACCGGGCATTCAGCGGGATGGCGGAGCTCTCATAGGCGAGGCAGATCTCGTCCATGTGATTGGTCGCTCCCTTGCGCCAGGAGAAATAGTTTTCCTGCATCGGATCGTCTGAGGCGCGGGAATAGTAGTCGGAAAGATGGAAGGAGAAGTCGCCGATCGCGTAGGAGATATCCCAGTCGATTTCTTTGTATCTCCCGTTGAGGGCGATATAGGAGTAACTCCCGAGGGTGAATCCTCCGACGTGGAATTCGATGTTCGGGTTGAGGTGCGCGCCGCACAGTTTATCGCCCCTCCAGAGGAAGGCGGAAGAGGCCAGGACGGATCCGTCGATGGAAACGGGCGGCTTTTCGGCCCGGAGCGTGAGCGGAGCCAGAAGCAGCAGGATCAGCAGTACTTTCTTCATAATTCTTTCTTCTCGAAAGACAAAGATAATAAAATAATTTTGCGGGTTTGCGGAATTTTACTATCTTTGCAGTCCCTTTTGAAAAATGACCGCTAAGCTATGACGAAGAGTTGCCACGGAGGCAGCCGCTTACGGTTCAAACTTATTACAAGTTTTGTTTTATGTACGCAATCGTAGACATTGCAAGCCAGCAGTTTAAGGTTGAGGCTGGCATGGAGATCTTCGTGAATCGTCTCCAAGCGAAGAACGGAGAGGCTGTTACTTTCGACAAGGTCCTGCTCATCGACGAAGATGGTGCGGTCAAGGTCGGATCCCCCTATGTAGAGGGTGCCTGTGTCAAGGCTACCGTCATCGATGACGACGCCAAGGCCAAGAAGGTACTCGTATTCAAGAAAATCCGTCGCAAAGGATACCAGACGCTGAATGGCCATCGCCAGAAGCTCACCAAGATCCATATCGACGCTATCGCTTAAACCCCAGGAGGACAACATTATGGCACATAAAAAAGGTCAATCCAGTTCCAAGAACGGACGTGAATCCCACAGCAAACGTCTCGGACTCAAGAAGTTCGGTGGTGAGGTCGTAAAGGCCGGCAACATCATCGTCCGCCAGAGGGGTACCGTGCACAATCCCGACCTCAACGTCGGAATGGGCAAGGACCATACCCTGTATGCCCTCGTTGACGGTACCGTCAAGTTCAGCCGGAAGAGAGAAGACAAATCCTACGTCTCCGTCATTCCTTTCGAGAACTAACCCAAGGGTTTAACAAGATTTGAAGAGGACTTGCGCCCCCTGGGGATGGCATAGTCCTCTTTTGCTTTAAAAATACGACATTATGCTTACACTCAAAGCGCTCCGGGACGATCCGGAGAAGGTCATCGCCAAGCTCGCTGTCAAGAATTTTGACGCCCGCGCCATTGTGGAGAAGGTCATCGCCCTCGACGACCACCGCAAGGCCCTCCAGCAGGAGAGCGACGCCCTGCTCGGCGAGCAGAAGAAAAAGGCCGCCCTTATCGGAGGCCTGATGAAGGAAGGCCGCCGTGAGGAGGCCGAAGAGGCCAAGAAGGCTGTCGCGGCCCTCAAGGAACGCAGCAATGCGCTCCTCGCCGAGGCTGAGGAGAACAACAAAGAACTCCAGAACCAGCTGGTCCTGCTGCCGAATATGCCCTGCGATCTCGTCATTCCCGGCAAGGGTGCCGAGGATAACCAGGTCGTCAAGATGGGCGGCGCGGAGCCGGTTCTTCCCGAAGGAGCCCTCCCGCACTGGGACCTTGCCCGCAAATATGACATCATCGACTTCGACCTCGGTGTCAAGCTCACCGGCGCCGGATTCCCGGTCTATAAGGGCAAGGGCGCCAAGCTCCAGCGCGCGCTCATCAATTATTTCCTCGACTTCAACACCGCTGCAGGTTACCGCGAGGTGGAGCCGCCCGTGATGGTCAACGCCGCTTCGGGCTTCGGTACCGGCCAGCTTCCCGACAAGGAGGCCCAGATGTACTACGTCGGCCTGGATGACTTCTATCTCGTCCCGACCGCCGAGGTTCCCGTGACCAATATCTACCGTGACGTTATCCTCCAGAACGACTGCTTCCCGCAGAAGCTGACGGCCTATACGCCTTGCTTCCGCCGCGAGGCCGGTTCGTACGGAAAGGATGTCCGTGGTCTCAACCGCCTGCATCAGTTCGACAAGGTCGAGATCGTCCGCATCGAGCGCCCTGAGGACAGCTACGCCGCCCTCGACGAGATGGTCGCCCATGTGGAGCGCCTGGTGAATTCGCTCGGCCTCCGCTACCGGATTCTCCGTCTGTGCGGCGGCGACATGAGCTTCACCTCCGCCATCACGTACGACTTCGAACTCTGGTCGGCCGCCCAGGGCCGCTGGCTCGAGATCAGCTCCGTCTCCAACTTCGAGAGCTATCAGGCCAATCGCCTGCACTGCCGCTACAAGGACGAGAATGGCAGGATGCAGCTCTGCCATACGCTCAACGGCAGCTCGCTGGCACTCCCGAGGGTCGTCGCGGCCCTTCTGGAAGACAACCAGAAGGAAGGCTATATCGAGATCCCCGAAGTGCTCCGTCCTTACACCGGCTTCGACCGGATCGACTGATGACACCCGTCACCATACTCGGCATCGACCCCGGAACCAATGTCCTTGGTTTCGGGGTTGTCCGTGCCGAGGGACGGAAGGCGACCTACGTGGACATGGGCATCCTCGATATCCGCAAGGAGAAAGACATCTATGTCAAGCTCCGGATGATCCATGAGTATATCACCGAGGTCTGCCGCAACTATCATCCGGACGTCCTGGCCATCGAATCCCCGTTCTATGCCAAGAATGCCCAGGTGATCTTTAAACTGGGCCGCGCGCAGGGTGCCGCGATCATCGCCGCGCTGGAGGCCGGGGTGACCTCCGTCACCGAATATGCCCCGCGCAAGGCCAAGGAAGCCATTGTCGGCAACGGTGCCGCTTCCAAGGAGCAGGTCAGCCTGATGCTCCAGAAAACCCTCGGCGTCACGCTGGAAGACAAGTTCCTGGATGCGACCGATGCGCTGGCGATTGCCATGTGCCACTTCTACGAACTTAACAATCCGCTCGCCGGTGCATCTACTAAAGGTGGGTGGGAAAAGTTTATTGCCGACCACCCGGATCGCGTCTCCAGGTAGGTGCGATTTTTGTAGTATTTTACGCCCTGTGTATTAAACAGTTAGAAAATGAATTCTCCCCGAAACCTCCTTTCTGCGCTCTTTGCGGCTTTCTTGTTGCTGCTGGTCCCGGCCTTTGGGGTGCAGGCGCAGACGCATCACAATATCACCCTTCAGGTGAAGGACGCCGCCAATGACGAGCCTGTCGGATTCGCGACCGTTTCGCTGAGCGTCCCCGGCTCCTCCGCTTCGCCGAAATATGCACTGAGCGACGGTGAGGGCAAGGCGATTCTCGAGAAGGTAAGGCCCGGGAAATATCAGCTCAAGGTTGAGATTCTCGGTTACAAGACGCTGACGAAGGACGTGGAGGTAACGAAGGAGGAGGATCTCGGCATCTTCAAGATGGAGACCGACCAGCAGGTGCTGGATGCGGCGAGCGTCTCGGCGACCGGCAATCCGATCATCATCAAGAAGGATACGGTGGAGTACAACGCTTCTTCGTTCAAGACCACGGAGAACGACATGCTGGTAGACCTGCTGAAAAAGCTCCCGGGCATCGAGGTGAGCGAGGACGGCAGCATCACCTCCAACGGCGAGACCATCAACAAGATTACCATCGAGGGCAAGACCTTCTTCCTCGACGACCCGCAGCTCGCGACGCAGAACCTGCCCGCCAAGATCATCAACAAGGTCAAGGTCGTCAAGAAGAAGTCCGAGCAGGCGGAATTCACCGGCATCGATGACGGCAATGACGAGACGGTCATCGACCTCAGCGTCAAGAAGGGCATGATGAAGGGTGTCTTTGGCAATATCATGGCCGGCGGCGGTCACGACCTCACGCCGGAGGCCCTGAAGAAGGATACCTGGAAGGACGCCGATTACTGGCGCTATCAGGGCGCGGCGATGGTCGGCCGCTTTACCGACAAGAGCCAGATCAGCTTCATCGCCAATGCCAACAACACCAACAACCGCGGTTTCAACGACCTCTCGGGCAGTATGATGAGCGCGATGCGGGGCGGAAGCGGCGGTGGCGGCGGAATGGGCCGCGGCCAGGGCGGCTGGGGCGGCAACAACGGCATCTCCACGACCTGGATGGGCGGTCTCAACGGCGCCTGGACCCTGCTGGACGGCAATATGGACCTCTCCGGCAACTATGTCTACAACGGGTCCGACAAACTGGTCAAGGAGTCGAGCCTCAAGGATACATATCTCGGCGACGGCAATACGCTGAGCTACCGGACGGGTACCTATGTCAACGGCAACGACCTCGATGACTTCAACCGGAGCATCTCCCACGGCCACCGTTTCGGGGTTCGTCTCGATTATAAGTTCTCCAAGAACACGTCCCTTCTCATCCAGCCGCAGGTCAACTTCGGCACGGGCCGCTTCGACGAGCTTTCCCGCTTCGAGACCCTTCGCGGCGACGCGATGACCAACCAGGGATTCTCGTCCTCCAACGGCCGCAACCGCAATTTGACCACTAACGGTTTCCTGCTCTTCCGCCAGCGGCTGGGCATCCCGGGCCGTACGCTCTCGTTCTTCGGCCGGTGGAATTATTCACAGAACAAGATCAACGGCTACAACCAGTCGCTGACAAACTACTTTGACGGTTCGGAGTCCGACACCGTCAACCAGTACTACGACCGCAATGCCCGCAACCGCAGCCTCAGCGGCCGGCTCGTGTACACCGAGCCCCTCGGGCACGACCTCTATCTGGAAGGCAATTATTCCATCAACTGGAATTACAATACCTCCTCCAAGGAGACCTATGACAGCGGCCCGCTTGGCACCCTTCCCTTTGACGTTGACAATCTCAACTATATGGTGGACGGGCAGACGCGCAACGTAACGTATTCCAACAGCATCCAGAACCGCTCCCTGGCGCACAGCTTCGGCGCGACGCTGGCCTGGCAGCGCGACAAGGCCCGCGCCCAGATCGGCATCTCGGCCAATCCGACGACCACACACAATGTGACGATCGACGGCGAGACGGAGAAGAAATACGATAACACGGTCTGGAAATTCGCGCCGCAGGCGATGCTGTTCTATGATTTCAACGACAACAACAACATCCGGCTCTTCTACCGCGGCTCTTCCAACCAGCCCTCTACGCAGCAGCTCCTTGCGGTGAAGGATAACTCCAACCCGCTCAATATCTCTTACGGTAACCCGTCCCTGACGCCTTACTTCAATCACAACCTCCGGGGCAACTACAGCTTCTCCAACAAGAAGAATTTCATGTCGCTCCGGATCAACTTCGACGGAGGCGTCGTCCAGAACCCGATCGTGAGTGCGTCCTGGTATGGGGATAACGGCGTTGCATACTCGATGCCGGTCAACGGACAGACTTCCTTTAACGGCAATATCCGCCTCTTCCTCAACAGCCCGATCGCCAAGTCCAACTTCTCGGTGTCGTGGATCAGCCGTACATCCTACAGCCGTTCCGGCAGCTACGTGGGATCGAACTTCGACCTGACACCTTACCTCAATGCCGATGAGTCGGTCAATTATCCGCTCTTCTTCGGCACGGCCGATAATCCGGGCAACGTGGATGCCAAGGGCAAGATGATCAATGCCAAGTTCGAAAAGAGCAAGGTGTTTGATTATTTTGATTCCAATATCGTCCGTCAGCTGACCGTGATGGAACGCCTGCGCTTTACCTACCGGAGCGACAATCTCGAGGTTACCCTGAGCGGCCGTACACGGATGTCGAAGCCCTGGTACACGATTTCGTCTTCGGCGAACGCCAAGGCGACCTGGAACAACCAGGCCCAGGCTACCGTCAACTGGACGATCGGTCACAGCGGCGTCATCATCAAGTCTGACTTTGACTTCAACTGGTACTATGGTTATACCGTCAAGCAGCCCAATGAGTATATCTGGAACGCCGAGATTTCGAAGCTCCTGCTGAAGAATACGATGACCATCGCCCTCAAGGCATACGACATCTTCAACCAGGCCAAGAACCTCTCCGTGACGGATGCCTCCAACTACCATCAGGAGGTGCGCAACAACACTCTGGGCCGGTATATCATCCTTTCGCTTACCTGGCGCTTCGGAAACTTCGGCAAGGCCGGGAAGCAGCTGCAGCAGCGCTACGGTGGCGGTCCGCGGGGAATGGGAGGCGGTTTCCCGGGCATGGGCGGCGGCCGCGGTCCCCGGTAGCGGAGCGCGAAGTCGAGAAATCTTCAAAAAAAATAGCGATATTAAAAAAATATTGCTATCTTTGCAGTCCCTTTCGGGAATCTGGGTGTGGCGCAGTTGGTAGCGCACCTGGTTAGGGACCAGGAGGTCGCTCGTTCAAGTCGAGTCACCCAGACATTCA
>CAMUZW010000121.1 GCA_947165305.1 uncultured Bacteroidales bacterium | reverse complement strand
AGCAGCAGCCCCAGGACGGCGCCGGCCAGGATGAGCAGGATGGGGTTGACTTTGCCCCAGAAGGAGGAGGCGAAGGCGGCGGCGAGCAGGAGCCAGCTCTTCCAGTCGGTGAAATTCTCCCTGACAACCGCGAAGGAGGGTACAAAACCCGCCCAGGTCGTCTTGACGATGAGGATGACGGCGGCGGCACCGATGAGGCCCGCCACGGTCGGGCGGAGCCAGCCCATGGTCCCCTCGAAGAGGGAATTCCCGCGGAAGCGGGTGTAGAACCGGACGATCAGCAGCATGATGATAAACGAGGGCAGCATCAGCGCAAGGGTGGCGATGCCAGAGCCGGCCACGCCCAGCAGGTGGCTCCCCGTCGCCTGGAACAGTACGTCGTAGCCGATGTAGGTGGCCGCGTTGATGCCGATCGGTCCCGGCGTCATCTGCGAGATGGCGACGATGTCGGTGAAGGCGCTCTCGCTGATCCATCCGTGCGCCGTCACGACCTGCGCCTGCAGCAGCGAGAGCATCGCGTAGCCGCCGCCGAAGGTGAACGCTCCGATCAGGAAGAACGTCCAGGCCATGGAAAGGATGAGCATCAGCGTTTCCATTTCTTCTCCGAATACCAGGTGACGCTGAACCCCAGGATGAGGACGACCAGCAGGATATAAATGGGGGATACTCCCAGGAAGGCGACCAGCAGCAGGGTGGTGATGGCCAGGAGCCATTTCCACCAGGTCGTGCAGGACTTCCGGGCCATGTTGACCATCGGCACGGCGATCAGGGCGATTACCACCGGACGGATGCCCTTGAAGGCCTTCTCGACCCAGATGTTGTCGCGGAAGGCGGAGAAGAACATCGCGATGGCGAGGATAATCAGGAAAGAAGGCGTAATGCTTCCGAGGGTGGCGGCGACGCTGCCCCAGAAGCCCCGTAGCCGGTGCCCGGCGAAGATGGAGATATTGACGGCCATCACGCCCGGCGCGCTCTGCGAGAGCGCCACGATATCCGGCAGTTCCTCGTCCGGAATCCAGCCCCGCCTCGACATCTCCCGCTGGATGATCGGAATCATCGCATAGCCCCCGCCGATGGTGAAGGCGCCGATTTTGGCGAAGACGAGAAATATTTCCAGCAGGGATACCTTTTTCATAGGATGCAAAGATAACGATTTTTCTTATCTTTGCAGAATGATGAGACACTGGCCGGTCATAGTCGCCCTGCTCGGGGCCCTTGCGATTCCGCGTTATGCGGAGGCGCAGGTCGTGAATTTCGGGATAGCGGGCGGTTATTCGCTCAACAACGAAGCCCTGCGGCTGAAGGGCACCTCGACGGTGACATGGCTCGGCGCCAACCACGGCTTCTACGCGGGCCCGCAGGTCGATTTCAACCTCGGGAAAGATTTCTCGATCCGGACAGGGCTGTATTTCCGCAAGGCGGGGAGCGATATGCGGCTGGACCTCGAGAAACTCGTCGTCAACCTCAGCCAGGTCAGCACGGACCTGGAATTCGGCAACCGCGCGTTGTTCGACTACCTGCAGGAGAACCCCGACCTGGAGATCCGGGACGGCCTCAAGGCCTCGGACCTGCTCGACGGGATCGACACCTATCACGAATATGTAGAAAAGGCGGTCGAGACCCTCAAGGGGACGGACGTGCGGGCGAAGGCCGACCGCTACAACCTGGTCCTGCCGGTGCTTCTCCGCTATACCTACGGGCGGCTGTCGTTCAGCGCCGGCGTCAATCTCAACCTGATGGTGCTCAACCGGTTCAAACTGACGGCCAACATGCCGGCGGGGCTGGTCTATTCCGGCAAGGACCTCGAGCCGTTCCTCCCTTATGCACACCTGGTCATCTCCGGCGTCCCTCCGACGACCGAGAATCCGAAGATGAGCCCCGATGGATTTTACAAGCTCGATATCGCGCATGAGTTTACCGTAGGCCTGCAGGTCGGCATCGACTATGCCATCTCTGACTGGATCTCGCTCCAGGCGAGCTATCAGCATGGCCTGCGCTCCGATATCAAGGCCCCCTGGACGGATCTCTGTACGCTCGGGGACCGGGCTTTCCAGATCGGTGCCGTGTACCATTTCCACTTCAAGAAAAAGCGATGAGACAGGTCACGGATATCGCGCAGATCCGGGAATTCCTGTCCGGTTTCCCGGATATTTTCCTGGTCTATGACCGGAATCTGGCCCGTCTGGCTTCTTCGGTGGAGGGCGTGTGCCTGGCGACGAAAGCAATTGACGCGACGGAAGCCGACAAGACGATGGATTCCGTCCTGGAAATCTGCCGCTGGCTCCTGAAACTCGGCGCGGACCGCGGGGCCACGCTCGTCGCGCTCGGCGGCGGGATCACGACCGATATCTGCGGCTTCGCGGCGTCCGTCTACAAACGGGGCATCCGTTTCGGATTCATTCCCACGACGCTGCTCGCCCAGGTCGATGCGGCCCTCGGCGGCAAGAACGGCGTCAACCTCGACGGCTACAAGAACATGATCGGCGTCATCCGCGAGCCGGCCTTCACGCTGATCTGTCCCGCCCTTCTCTCCACCCTTCCCGACCGGGAATGGCGCGGCGGCACGGCAGAGCTTCTCAAGTCTTTTATCATCGACAATACCGGCGGCCACTACGAAGAGGCGGTTGATGCCCTCCGTCATTCCCGGGCCTGCGAACCCCGTCATTCCCGGGCTTGTCCCGGGAATCTCATCCTCGCCGCGGCCGCCGTCAAGGAGCGCATCGTGGCGGCGGACCTCTACGAGCAGGGCGAGCGCCGGAAACTGAACCTCGGCCATACCTTTGCGCACGCCATCGAACGGCGCGCGCGCCTTGCCGGGCTGGATATCTCCCACGGAGAGGCCGTGGCCGAAGGGATCATCCTTGCGGCCAGAGTTTCGGAGCGGCTTTCGCTTGCGCCCGCAGGACTGGAAGAGCGGCTCCGCCGCGACTGGGAGGCCGTCGGTCTTCCGGCCGACAGTCCCTTCCCGCCCGCCGTCCTCGCCGCCGATATGGCGAAGGACAAGAAGGCGGACGGCGAGAAAGTCCATTTCGTCCTGATCCGGGCCATCGGCGACGTCGTCACTGTACCGCTTACAGTCACGGAAGTACTTGATTTATTATGATTTGCGTATCCATTCAGCATAAGACCCTCCCGGAAATCCTCGACATCCTGGAGAGCGGCGTCCTGATGGCGGAGATCCGCCTCGACCGCTGCGACCTGTCGGATGAGGAGATCGAAGAACTTTTCGGCAATACCGACGTCCCCCTCGTGGCGACCTGCCGGGGAGATGCCGGACCGCTTCTCAAGGCGATTGCCGCGGGAGCGGCGTATGCAGACCTGGAGATCGAGGCTCCTCCGCAGGCCGGGAAGGCCGTCCGGAAGGCGTGCAACGAGTCCGGGACACAGCTGATCCGCTCCTGGCACGATTTCCACGGGACCCCTTCGCCCGAGCGGCTGGCGGACATCGCCGACCGCTGCCGGCGTTTCGGGGCCGACATCGTCAAGATCGTGACGACGGCCCATTCCGAGGAAAATGCGGCCCGGGTCCTGTCGCTCTATGACCATTGGGATACCCCGCTGATCGCCTTTGCAATGGGAGAACTCGGCCGCGCATCCCGCGTGGAATGCCTCCGGCAGGGCGCTCCCTTCACGTATGCGGCTCTTTCGGCCGAAGAGGCGGCCGCCCCCGGCCAGATTCCTTACGAGGAAATGCTGGAGGCCGTTTACGGAGAATTTTCCTTCCTGGATACGGACATCCTGCAGATGCCGTCTTCCAAGAGTTTCGCCCAGCGGGCGATCGTCGCGGCGGCGCTTGCCGAAGGGACTTCGCACCTGGGCGGGTATTCCCCCTGCGGGGATAATGAAGCGGCCCTGGAAGTGGCCCGTGCCCTCGGGGCGGACGTGAAGGTGGAAGGACGCAGGCTGACCATCCGCGGAATCGGAGCGTCTGCCGGCTCGCTGCACATCGCGTCGCTGCACACGGGCGAATCGGGCTTCCTGACGCGGATGATGATTCCGCTGCTGGCCGCGCTGAACGACGGCCCCGTGAAGGTGACGGGGGAGAAGACGCTGCTGCGCCGGCCGCTGGCCGGAGCGCACGACATGATGGCCTCCTTCGGGGTATCGCTCCGCGAAGAGCCCTGTGATGCCGTCCGTCCCAAGGCCAGGAAGATCGACTGCTTCGTCCCCCTTACGGTGACCGGCCCCTTGATTCCGGGACGCGCCGACGTGAGCGGACGGGACGGTTCGCAGCTGATTTCCGGCCTGCTGGCCGCGCTGCCGCTCTGTGAGGGCCGTTCGACGGTATTCGTGCACGATCCCCGGAGCATTCCGTATATGTTTATCACCCTGGATGTCCTCCGCCAGTTCGGCGTGATGGCCGACAGCGAAATGGAAGGCGATGACGATTTCGTGGAGACGCAGGATTTCTCCCGGTGTACCGGCGTGACGTTCCGTATCAAAGGCGGCCAGCGATATCAGGCGGCCGATTTCGACATCGAGGGCGACTGGAGCGGGGCGGCGCCCTGGCTGGTGGCCGGAGCTGTCTTCGGCCGGGCCCGGCTGGCGGGTCTCGATACGCGGTCGCTGCAGGCCGACCTCTCGATCCTGGACATCCTCTCCGACGCCGGGGCATCAATCTCCCAGATGGACAGCCCCGACGGCGGCTCCAACGGTGTGGTGAATGTGCAGATGGCCCCCCTGCAGGCCTTCTTTACCGATGCCACGCATTGCCCGGACCTCTTCCCGGTGCTGGCGGTGCTGGCGGCCTTCTGCGAAGGCGAGAGCCATATCCTCGGCGTGGGCCGGCTGGCGCACAAGGAGACCGACCGCGCCAAGGCCATCCTGGAAATGCTGACAGCTATGGGCGTCGAGGCCTCGGTTGCGGACGATGAACTGATCGTCCGCGGCATGTCGCTCGCCCGCCGCATCCTGACCGGCCGCCTCCTGAAAGGCGGTCCGTACGCCTCCCACGGCGATCACCGGATGGTGATGGCCCTTTCGGTCGCTTCCCTCGGAGCGTCTTCCCCGATCCTCATTGACGATACGGACTGTGTCGCAAAATCGTATCCTGACTTTTTGGACCAATATGAACAGATTCGGTAATAAGTTCTGCATCTCCCTTTTCGGGGAATCCCACGGACCGGCGGTCGGCGTGGTCATCGACGGTGTCAAACCCGGTCTTCCGCTCTCGGAGGCCGATTTCGAGCCCGATCTGGCGCGGCGCCGCAGCGGTGCGACCGGTACGACCACCCGGCAGGAAACCGATGTCCCGGAGATTCTTTCGGGCGTGTACGAAGGCCGTACGACAGGTGCGCCGCTGGCGATCCTTTTCCGGAACGGCAATACCCGTCCGGGCGATTACGAGGCCTTCAAGGCGATGCCCAGGCCCGGCCATGCGGACTATGTCGCCGGCATCAAATTCGACGGCTTCCAGGATCCCCGGGGCGGCGGACATTTCTCCGGCCGGCTGACGCTTCCCCTCGTGGCGGCGGGCGTCGTCGCCAAGAAAATGCTCTCCTGCACGGCTTCGGCCAAAGTGGTGGCCATCGGTGATGCAGAAGATGCTTCGGAATGGGAAAGCCTTCTGAATCAGGCCATTGTTGAGGGAGACAGCCTCGGCGGCATCGTGGAATGCCGGGTGAGCGGCGTCCCGGCCGGTCTCGGCGAGCCTTTCTTCGACAGCGTCGAATCGCTCCTGTCGCATCTGGTCTTTGCCATTCCCGGCGTCCGGGGCGTGGAATTCGGTGACGGCTTCGCCGCCGCCCGTCTCCGCGGCTCTGAGCACAACGACCCGCTGGGGGCCGACGGTCCCGTTACCAACCATGCCGGCGGCGTCAACGGCGGGATCAGCAACGGGGCTGAGATCGTCTTCCGCGTGGCCTTCAAGCCGACGTCCTCGATCCGGAAGCCCCAGGAAACCTGGAACCGGGCCGAGGATCGTCCCGGCACACTCGTCTGCCCGGGGCGGCACGATGCCTGCATCGCGCTGCGTGGCGCAGTCGTCGTCGAGGCTGCCGCTGCCATCGTCCTGGCCGGTCTGATATAACCGTTCGGAACATCTCCGCAAAGCGGCCATTGGGTAGAAATTGAGCATTATATATATGGGAAGAATTATAATTACTGTCGTTGCGGCAATGCTGGCCTGCTTCGGAAGCGTCTCGGCTCAGATTGTCGTGTCGCCCGATGATGTCATCGGCCCCGTCAAAAGAATGAATGCCGTCAATAACGGCCCGCGTATCAACAACGCCGAGCAGGTTTATACCGGCACCACCGGGTATTTCCGGGCGGCAAATGTCGGTTATTCCCGCAACCACGATGCGGCGGGGTATGGCGCCTACGGCGAGCATGTGGTGGATATATCCATCATTTTCCCGGACTTCTCCAAGAATCCGAATAAGCCTGAATCCTATGACTTCACACTCACTGACCGTTATGTAAAGAGCATCCAGGATGCGGGTGTGGAGGTGTTCTACCGCCTCGGGCAGAGCATCGAGAACCAGCCGCTCAAGAAGTATAACATCTATCCTCCCAAGGACAACAAGAAGTGGGCGCAGATCGCCGAGCACATCATCCGCCATTATAACGAGGGCTGGGCCGACGGCTTCCACTACAACATCCAGTACTGGGAGATATGGAACGAACCCAACCTGGAGTGGGACAACGACAAGTGGAAGGTGGATCCGCGCTGCTGGGCCGGCTCCCCGGAGGAATTCTAC
>CAMUZW010000120.1 GCA_947165305.1 uncultured Bacteroidales bacterium | reverse complement strand
GTGTCGTTGATGTAGGCCTGGGCTTCGGTGCGGGCCTCGGCCTTCATGTTCTCCATGAGGATGTTCTTGGCTTCCTGGGCCGACATGCCGGCGATGCTCTCCATCTGGCGGTTGGCCTCCGCCCGCAGGCGGTCATATTCCTCGGCCTTGTGCTGCAGGGCTTCCTGCTGGGCCGTGAGGGATGCTTTCAGGCCATCAGCCTCTTTGTTTTTGCGTTGAAGGTCGTTGCTTTGCTGATTGAGGGCGTTTTCCTTCTGGCGGATCCGGTTCTCGGCCTCGCGGATCTGGCTGTTGCGCTCGTTGAAGGCGCGGTCATGCTCGCTCTTGAGACTGAGGAACTTCTCCTTGGCCTGAAGGATTTTCTCGTTCTTGATTTTCTCGCCCTCCAGCTCGGCCTGGGCGATGATTTCGTCCTTCTTGCCTTTGAGGGCGGTTTTGCGGATAAGGATGTAGACGAGCAGTGCAACTGCGGCACCGACGGCAAGTCCTATGATAAAGTACAGCATTTGTGACATATATTAGTTCATTTTGGTTGTCATATATACAAATCGGGACAGTTCCGCGCGAGGAAACTGTCCCGATAGAAAAAAGCCGCCAGCATCTGTGTCAGAAAATCTTAATGGATAAGATTTGGGTCCCGACCAGTTTCTAACTTCCCGTGTCCCGCCTTCCGGCGGAATTCCCGAAGGTAACAAGGGGCCTGTCATCCCTGATCTGAGGTAACCCGGTACTTTCGTACGCGTTGTTTTCAGCAAGAGGTCTGACGGCTACTTTTTCTTTTCCGTCCCGGCAAGATAACTTCCGGTTTCTGCCACCAGCCGTGCAAGGGCCTCCTGATCCAGCTCCATTTTCTTCTGGAAGGCGAGCCTTGACACGCATTCGTTCAGTGCCACAAAAGAGAGAATGTCTTCGGTGCTCTTCCCGGGGAAGGAAGTCATGTAGGCATTCAGCTTTTTGTTTACGTCCTCAGCGGCGAGGCGGATGAGCTGCTCGTTCTCGGGTGTGGATGCCTTGAGGACGTAGGACCTCTCGGCTATTTTTATGGTGATTTTCTGTTCCATACCTTACTGACTTTCGATAATGGAGATGCATTTGTCGATCTCCCGGATCATCCTGTCGATCTTTTCCTTGGCCGCGCTGTGGTCGGCGGGGCCGGCGGAGAATGCCGCAGTGAGTTTGAGGTTATCTATCTGCTCTTCAAGTTCGGTAATACGTTTCCTGCAGGATTCTTTTGCCGCATTGCTCTCGTCCAGAAGGGCCTTCAGCCTGGCGTTGTCTGCCAGGGCTCCTTCATAAAGAGCGATGAGCTTTTGGATGTGTTTTTTTAAATCTTCCAGCATTTCGGCAAATTTGTCCTTAACCTTGCAAATTTACCCAAATATTTTAATAATTCAAAACGATTCCGGAAAATATTTTTAATCGCTCAGATATAATCAGACAGTGAATGAATTACTGTCAATATCCGAAGGCATGCGCCAGTCGCCGCGGGGGGAGAGACCGACAGGGCCGACCTTGGGGCCGTCGGGCAGGCAGGACCGCTTGAACTGCTGCGAGAAGAAGCGCCTGATGAAATTCCGGAGCCAGCGGTGGATCGTCTCGTCATCGTAGACCGAAGCGAACGCCTTCCGGGCCAGGAAATAGATCTTCTCCGGCGCCGCACCGTAGCAGAGGAAGTGATAAAGGTAGAAATCGTTGAGCTCGTAAGGGCCGATGATATCCTCGGTCCTTTGCGAGATACTGCCGTCCTTCTCCTTCTTGAGCTCGGGGCTGATCGGTGTGTCTACGACGTCCAGGAGTGTCTCCCGGATTTCCGGGAACAGGCAGCCGGCGGCCCGGGTGCATAGCTGGCGGACCAGCGTCTTGGGGACGTCCGCGTTGACCGCGTACATCGACATATGGTCGCCGTTGTAAGTGCACCAGCCGAGCGCCAGCTCGCTGAGGTCGCCCGTCCCGACGACGATCGCGCCTTCCTGGTTGGCGATGTCCATCAAAATCTGCGTGCGCTCGCGGGCCTGGGCGTTTTCGTAAGTCGTATCCTTGACCGTCCCGTCGTGTCCGATATCCCGGAAATGCTGCTCCACGGCCTCGGCGATGGGAATTTCTCGCCAGCTGATGCCGAGCTTCTCCATCAGGGTGACGGCGTTGGCCTTCGTCCTTCCCGATGTGCCGAGCCCGGGCATCGTGATGCCGAGGATGTTCTCCCGGGGAATGCCCAGCCGGTCAAATGCCATGACCGTTACGAGCAGGGCGAGCGTACTGTCGAGCCCGCCGGAAATGCCCAGGACGGCCTTCCTGCAACGGATGTGGTCGAGCCGCGTGATCAGGCCGAGCGTCTGGATGGACAGAATTTCGCGGCAGCCGTCATCGATTTCTGCATCGGTACCTTTGACAAGGAACGGAGATGGATCCACCTCCCGCAGCAGCAGGGCTTCGAAATCGGTCTCCGGGGCGCGCCCGAGGTCAACCTTGCCGTAATACGGGCTGTAATCCCTGCCACGGCGGCCGTCCGGCGCCGCGATGGCGAAGGAACTGTGCTTCTGACGGAGTGTCCGGAGCGATTCGATATCGATATCGGCCGCAATCATCGAAGACTCCAATCCGAAACGGCCGTTCTCGCACAGGAGGCAGCCGTTCTCATAAATCAGCGACGGTCCGGCGAAGACGAGGTCCTGCGTGGACTCGCCATAGCCGCTGGACGCATAGATATAGCCCGAAAAAGTCCGGGCACTGTGGCTGCCGATAATCTGCTTGCGCTCGCACTGTTTGCGGTACAGCTCGTTGCTGGCGGAGATGTTGACCACCACTTCGGCTCCCTCCAGCGTATGGTAGGAAGAGGGCGGGACGGGCGCCCAGAGGTCCTCGCAGACCTCCACCGCGAACGTGACGCCGCCGATTGTGAAAAGCGGTGTCTTCTCGCCGGTTCCCTGGAGATCGGCGCCGGAACAGAACCATCGGGACTCATAAAATTCGTTGTAGTCGGGCAGGTACACCTTGGGGACGCAGCCGGCCACCTTGCCGTCGGAGATGACGACGGCGCAGTTATACAGCTTGCCGCCCTTCCGGACGGGAGCGCCGACCACGACGGCGATGTGCATTCCTTCAGTATAGGCGCGGATTTTTTCGATGCCTTCCTCTGCGGCCTGGATGAGACGGCTGTTGGCGAAAAGGTCGCCGCAGGTATAGCCCGTTATCGACAATTCCGGGAAGGCAAGGATGGATATTCCACGATCGGCGGCCTCGCCGGTCAGGCGACAGATCTCAGCGACATTGGCCTCGACATCGGCCACCTTCACGACGGGGGAGGCGGCGGCGACGCGGATCATTCCGTATGTGTTCATAGCGAAGCGATCATTCTTTTGAAGAGGCAGGTCATCTTGTCGGCGGCGGCGTCCGCGGCGCGGACGATGGCTTCACCGTCGGTAACATAGTCGTCGTCTTCGGTGTCGTGCGCGACGTCGGTGATGACCGACATCCCGAAGACCGGGATCTCGCTGTGCCGGGCGACGATGACTTCGGGCGTGGTGCTCATGCCGACGGCGTCGGCTCCCGCCCTGCGGAAAAAGCGGTATTCGGCCGGCGTCTCGAAGCTCGGACCGGTGCAGGCGAGGTAAACGCCCTTATGCAGCGAAATGCCTTCCTCCGCGGCGATGCCTTCCGCGAGCGCAATGAGACGCGGGTCGTACGGACGGGTCATGTCCGGGAAGCGGGGACCGAATTCCTCGAGGTTGGGCCCGATCAGCGGGTTGGGGAGGAGATTGATCTGGTCGCGGATGATCATGAGGTCGCCGACGCTGAATTCCGGGTTGGTGCCCCCGGCCGCGTTGGAGACAAACAGATACTGGATGCCCAGCACTTTCATGACGCGGACAGGAAGGGTAACCTGCCACATCTCATATCCTTCATAGAAATGGAACCGCCCCTGCATGGCAAGGACTTCCTTGCCGCCCAGCCGGCCTGCGATGAAGCGGCTGGCGTGGCCGATGGCCGTCGATACCGGGAACCCCGGAATGTCTTTGTAGGGGATGATGACGGGGTCCTCGATCTCGAGGGCCAGTTTTCCAAGGCCGCTCCCCAGGATGATGCCGGCATAGGGCTTGCGGCCGGCCAGTTTCTCCGCCACATAAGCAGCAGCTGCCGAAATAGTCTCTCTCACACTTGTCATAACCTTTCTATCATTTTTGCGAAGAGCGCCGTCATCTTGTCCGCCGCCAGGGAGGCGGCTGCGACGACGTCTTCTCCGTTGTTCTCATAATCTTCCGCGTAGTCGTCGTGCGCTTCGTTGGTAATTACGGAAATACCGAAGCAGGGGATTCCGATATGACGGGCCGCGATGACCTCCGGAATGGTGCTCATCCCGACCGCGTCCGCGCCTGCCATGCGGTAGAACTTGTATTCTGCGGGCGTCTCGTAGCAGGGACCGGTGTCTCCGAGATAGACGCCCTCTTGGAGATGGATGCCGAGCTCGGCCGCGATGCCGCGCGCCATCTTCCTCAGACCGGGATCGTACGGCCGGGTCATATCGGGGAAACGCGGGCCCAGGGCATCGTAATTGGGACCGATCAGCGGGTTGGGAAGCAGGCTGATATGGTCATTGAGCATCATCAGGTCACCGATCCGGAAGTCGAAATTGACGCCGCCCGCCGCATTGGACACAAACAGGTATCGGATGCCGACGGCGGCCATGACGCGCACCGGAAGCACCAGGAGCTCCATCGGATAACCTTCGTAATAATGGACGCGGCCCTGCATCGCAATGACGCACTTCCCGCCGAGGTTACCGACAATAAAGGCTCCCTTATGTCCGATAGCGGTGGACACGGGGAAGCCGGAAATGTCCCTGTAGGGGATTTCGATGCGGTTTTCGATGCGGTCAGCCAGTTTCCCGAGTCCGCTCCCCAGCACAATCCCTGCCACAGGACACATCGGCTTCATTCGCTCGCGCAGATATGAAGCCGCATGGGAAATATCCATCATACAGTCAATGTTTTACAACTCCTCGAAGGAGACATCGTCTGGAGATGCGGCGTTTTGGGCGGGCGTTTCGTTGGGGAAATTGTTACGGATAAAAGCGATAGCGGCCTGCAGCCCTTCCGCAAATTTGTCGAAGTCTTCCTTGTAGAGGAAAATTTTATGTTTATCATAAGTGAAGGAGCCATCCCTTTCTGTCCTGCGCTTGCTTTCGGTAATGGTCAGGTAATGATCATTGTTGCCTTTGGTCGCCTTTACGTCAAAGAAGTAGGTCCGTTTGCCGGCGCGTACAGGGTTGGAGTAAACGTCTTCAGGGTTGTTCTCCCGGGGAGTGTAGCCCCTTTCATTGTTGTCGTTGTACATATTATTAAAAAACAGTCGTTTTATATAAATTCCGGTCATAATTTCAAATCGTACAAATATAAAAAACAAATTCGGAATAGCAATGTAAAAATGCAAAAATCTTACACTAACTTTTTTCCTGTTAAATAGTTAGGCATTCTGTGGTGCGTAAGCGAAAGTTATATCTTTCCATGCCGGTTTGACTATTTGAAAGGATTTTTTTATTTTTGTACGATATGAAAAACAAAACACTGATTATCCATTGTACGGTGGCCGCGCTAGTCCTGGCGGCCTGCTGTACGCTCGCCATCATATATCTTCCCGCAATCCGGAAGGCGAACCATTATTCAGACGGCATTGACGCCTCCTTCTTCATCCGCTATGCAGCGGGGGACAGGCCGGTGTATTTCGTCCATGGTCCGGTGAGTTGTTTTGAGATTGATGGCAAGACGACATCGTTCGATCCGGACGGCCGCCTGACGCCTCCGGGAGATCTCGCCCGCCTCTATGACGAGAAAGGCCGTTTCGACGGTTTCGACATCGAGGGGTCCGAGGGGAAGGTCACCTGTACCTATGATGCCGACAACCTCCTGCTGTCGAAGATCGAGGATTTCGACTTCAGCCAGGGCTCTTTCCTGTTTGCCTATGATAAATACGGCAACCTTACCGAAGAGACGGCTACGATCTCGGAAGGGGATTCCCTGACGGTCGGGCTTACCCGGCGCTTTATCGTCCTGGCGGAGGATGCTTACCGGAACTGGACGCTCCGGCGCACGCCCGACGGCTCGATCGAGAAAAGGACAATCACCTACGAGGAAGATCCGGACGGCGAAAAGGCGCTTCTTCCTTCTGTCAGCACGCTGACGTACACGATGATCCGGCGCAAGAATGCCCCGGAGGTCCTGTGTGCGCTTGGCGCGCGTTATCTCGCGATGGCGCAGACCTTTGAAAAAGACCGCGAGGAGAATCTGGCCAAGGCCCTGCCGCTCCTGGACGAGTCGGCTGCGGCCGGCTATGCCGACGCGCTGTATCTGACGGCCCGCTGTATGGAGACCGGAGTCGGCAAGGAGAAGGATCCCGAGCAGGCGAAGCAGCGCTACGAGGAGGCCGCAGAAGCCGGAAGTATCCCGGCCGCCATCCTGACCGCCGACCGGTATTTCAATGCCAAGGAGTATGCCCGGGCCCTGCCTTTCCTGGAGAAGGCTGCAGAGGCCGGGGACGCCCTTTCGTCGCTCCGGATCGCGGATATGTACCGCAATGGCTGGGGCGTGCCGGTCGACCAGGCCGAAGCCCTGCTCTCGTACCGGACGGCTTCCGCGGACGGCAACCTTCTGGCGATGAACCGCCTAGGTACATGCTACGAGAACGGCCGCGGCTGCGAGGTGGACTCGCTGTCCGCCTTCCGCGCCTACCAGAACGCCGCCTTCT
>CAMUZW010000119.1 GCA_947165305.1 uncultured Bacteroidales bacterium | reverse complement strand
AGCACCGGGGCCAGGAAAGCCAGCATCATCGCAGCGGTCGCGGTGTTGGACATGAACATCGAGAACACGGCGATGACGATGAGGAATCCCAGCAGCACCATCTTCGGCCTGGTACCGAAAGGCTTCAGGAGGATCCTGGCCAGGGTTACGTCCAGACCGTATTTCTCGGCCATGATCGCCAGCACGAATCCGCCGAGGAACAGCATCACGACCGGGTCGGCGAAGGCCGACATCAGGTCCTTGTAGTTGACGAGCTGTCCGGCGGAAGGATCACAGAAAAAGCCGATGCCTTTGTTGGACATCGTCAGGAGGGAGATAACAATGACGAGCAGGGAGGTGGTCCAGTTCGGGATAATCTCGAAGATCCACATCAGCGCGGCAAAGACAAACAGCGCGATGACTCTCTGCTGTACGACGGTAAGGGCTTCGATCCCGAAGAATGAGGTCGGGACAGCCCAGAGGAAGATGGTGATGGCCAGCACAAGGGGCAGGAACACGAACATCTTCACGTTCAGTTTACCTTTTTCTGCAGTCATTATATTGATTTTAAATATATCACTGTTAACGGGGCGCAAATTTACTTAAAATTATTCAATTTATTAAGGAAAATCCGTTAAATTTGCGATTCCGAAAACAATATACGACCATAATGAAAAGAATATTTATGTTTCTCGCGCTGAGCGCCTCCCTTCTCGGAGCCGCCGGCGCCTTCGCACAGGAGCCCGCCGACAAGGCAGCCCGGAAAGAAGCCCGCAAAGCGGCCGTCAAAGAAGAACTCAAGGCCCATTTCAAGCCCTACGGCTTCATCCGCACCTACGGATTCTACGATACCCGCGCCACCAAATCCCTTACCGAAGACCTCTTCTTCTTCATCCCGCTCGACCGGAATCTCGTGAACGACACCGATGTCAACGCCGTCGGGAACTTCGGCTACCAGGCTCTCACCACCCGTCTCGGACTCGATATCCAGGGCTATAAGTTCGGCAGTACCAGCATCGACGGCAAGATTGAGGCCGACTTCTACTGCCTCAACTCGGGCGGCAACGTCGCGACCCTCCGGATGCGGCAGGCCTATATGAAACTCTCCTGGGAGCCTTCCGAAAAATTCTCCCACAGCCTCCTCATCGGCCAGACCTGGCATCCGCTCGCGGCTGACCTCGCCAACACGATCGCCCTGGAGACCGGTGCTCCGTTCTCCCCGTTCAACCGGAGCGCGCAGATTATGTACAACGCCAATTTCGGCAAGCATGTCACCCTTGCCGCCGGGTTTATCGAGCAGATGCAGTACCGTTCCAACGGTCCTGACGGCAGCACCAACAAATACCAGCGCCGCGCCATCGTCCCGGAGGCCTATCTCGGTCTGTCCTTCAAGGCCGGGGGCTTCCTCGGCCGCGTCGGTGTTTCCGCCCTGAGCATCCGCCCGCACTATGGTTATAGGGTAACTACCGCCACGGTGCAGCAGGTAGCGACTTTTACGGACAATAACGGGATGGAGTACGAACTGCCCGTCGGTCAGGCGAAAACCATCACCAACGTCAGCGACACCAAATACAACGAGTGGCTCACCACCTTCAACCCGTTCATCTTCCTGCAGTACACCGGCAAGAACTGGCAGGTCAAGGCCAAGAGCGCCTTCGTCCAGAGCGGCGAGCATATGCAGCTCAACGGCGGCTACGCGGCCACGGCCCTCAAGGCGGATGGCTTCTCTTATGAATATACGCCGACCCAGAGCAGCGTCAATTTCATTTCGACCCAGTTCGGAAAACGCTTCCAGGGCATCGGCATGATCGGCTATGTGAAGTGCTTCGGCCTTGCCGGCGGCAAGGAGATGGTGGATGCCTCCCGCTACTACTTCAGCGGCAACGGCTTCAAGAACATCAATCAAATGATGCGCTTCTCCCCTACCTTTGCCTACAACCTCGGCAAGATGCAGTTCGCCATTGAATACGACTACACGATGGTCCAGTATGGCGACGGCTTCAACGCCGACGGAACCGTCACCGATAACCTCCACTGGGTCGGTAACCACCGCATCCTCGCCATGGCCAAATTCAGCTTCTGATTGACGCCTTCAGAATCCTAAAAAAATGCCGGAGATCAACGCTCCGGCATTTGTTTGATATAGAGGTCACGCTGCGGGAAAGGTATCTCGATGCCGTGCTCGTTAAGGGCATTGTAGACGAGTTCCTTCGCCCGGGCGGCGTAGGTAAAGTGCTCCTCGACCGTGGTGTACTGGACAATCTGGAGATTGACGCTGTTGTCACCGAATTCCTTGAAACGGATTTCGATGCCGCGCTTGGGGTCGACCACCTCCCGCCCGTACTTGTCCTTGACCTGGAGCGGCTTCAGGGCCTCCAGGATGATCCGGCGGACCTCTTCCACATCCACGCCGTATTTGACGCCCACCTCAAAGGACAGCAGCTCGTAGGAATTGTTGCGCGTCAGGTTCTTGAAATTCTTGTTAAATAACGTCGCATTTGGGAAAGCCATCACGGCACCGTCGGTCGAGACGATGGTGGTCGTCTGATAACTGATGTTGTCGACCCGGCCGCGGATGCCGTCGCATTCGATGGAATCCCCCACCCGGAGCCGGCCCGACATCAGCTGGACGCCATAGAAAAAGTTGTTCAGGATATCCCTCATGGCAAATCCGAGGCCCGTCGCCAGACCCGCCGCCACCACCTTGATGGCGGCCGTCGGGATTCTCAGCAGGATAAACAGCGTAATCACATAGATGCTCCACAGTGAAATGGAGATGACGTTCTCGATGAGCGTGAAGTTCACTTCATTCTCGTGCAGCACCTTCACGTTGCGGGCCTTCATGACCGAACGGGTCTTGAGCAGGCGGTAGTACGCCTTCGCAAAGTAATTGATATAATTGAAGATGAATCCGAGCACCACAACCGTGATGATCTTGGAGAACGACAGGCTGATATATCCCTCCACGTTGAGGAAAGGATAGGCATAGTACTCCCGGAACACATCCTTCAGGTCAAACACGCCCGAAGCCATGTAAATGCTCAGCGGCAGCGACAGCACATATGCTGCCGGCAGCAGGGCCTTCTTCATCAGCGAGAAAGGCCAGGTAACCGTGATCAGGTCTTCGTCGGTCCGCGACTTCAGGTTGGGGTGCAGTTCCCGGTACATCTCCCGCAGTCCGTCCCGGTGCTTCTTATAGTACCGCGAGACCAGTTCGGTGACCGCCGTCACCGTCTGCAGCAGCGTCAGGAGGAATATCCACCAGATCAGCAGCTGGATGCCCAGCAGGACAAATCCGCGGAATGCCTCGACCGTGGACGCGGTCATCGCCGCCAGCGATACCCAGCCGAAAATGGCATCCATCTGCGGAACGCCCTTGTGGTTGTGCAGCAGTGCCAGGAGCTGATACACCGTAAACAGCAGCAGGATCGGCGGGAAGACGATATTCAGCAGGCTGTTCGGGATGAACATGATGCGGAGCATGATGATCAGCAGGCACATCAGCATCACCGGCAGATACAGCAGAACACCCTTCCAGACTTTGTTCTCTTCCTTGAAGCGGATGACCAGCGACACCAGGACGGCCGCCAGCATCCAGGCGAATTCCACCAGCAGGCGGGAGGCCATGCTGAAGAAGTTCTGGGTCGAGAATGCGCTCCCGATGAGGATTGACACCGAGAAGATGATCATTGCCACGACGGTCACCATCGAGAGCTTGTGGCGGGCGAACCGCGGGCGCGTAAAGAATTTCACCTTCCGGGTCAGGACAATCACGACAACGACGCCCAGCAGGATGGAAATGCCCAGATAGATCAGGACGAACACCGAGAATCCGAGCACCATCGGACCGCGCCACTGGCTCTGGATGCCACCGACCGCCGACGGGCTGTACTTGTCTTCCGCATCCCGGGAAGCCTGCCGCCAATAGCGGCTGAAGCCGCGGATAATCTGGTTATAGGGAGTCTGCCCTTCGATGAAGATCCGGTTCTGGACGGTCTTGTAGCGGTCCTGCGCATAGTCGTAGGCCGATTTGAGCAGCTGCGCCGTCTCGGAATAGTGCGTACTGTCCCGCACCAGTTTCTCCTTCTGGAGCCGGCTTGCCGCCAGCAGGGCTTCCGCATAGAACAGGCAGCTGTCGCGGTCGATCTGTCCGAGGGAATCGAGCTCGAAAGGCCGCTCGCGCATCCCGTCCGGATGCGGTCCGTGCCCGCCGTCGCCCGGCACGTGTCCGGGATGCTGGCCGCCCGTCTGCAGGACGACCACGTTGCCGAGGCTGTCTACGTATTCCACGGCATTGGAAGGCGGAAGACTCCTGAGCGCATGGACCAGGCGGTCGTACCGGTCGATATCGATGTCGAGCCGTGTAATGATGTCATCGAACGGAAGCCGCCGTGCGGAGAACTCGTTGTAGTTCTTCGACACCTCGTTGAGCGCATAGGTCATGTCGAAGGTGTAGTCCTGCTTCTGCGAATAGAGCATCAGGGACAGCTCGTTGCTCCGCTGCATCATCTGCACCAGGCGGGCATGCTGGCGTTCGCCGTTGCCGCGGACCCGGGAGGAACGCGCCTCCATGGTCTTGTAGGCGGAACGGAGTTCATACCGGAGAACCGACAGTGTCTCCGCGAGGTTCCGCTCGTTGAGAACGGCAAACAAAGGGGCAACCGCGAGAAGCGCGGTTGCCACCAGAAGGAGTTTTTTGTGTTTCATAAAATATTAAACAATGCCCTGGGCGAGCATGGCCTCGGCGACTTTCATGAAGCCGGCGACATTGGCGCCCTTGACGTAGTTGATATAGCCGTCAGACTGGGTGCCATACTTCACACAGGCTGTGTGAATCGAGTCCATGATGCCGTGCAGACGCTCGTCGACCTCGGCGGCCTTCCAGCTGATGTGCATGGCATTCTGGCTCATTTCCAGGCCGGAAGTAGCCACGCCGCCTGCGTTCACCGCCTTGCCGGGGGCGAAGAGGATGCGAGCCTTCTGGAACGCCTCGATGGCGCCCGGCTGGCAACCCATATTGGAGACCTCGGCGCAGAGCCAGGTCCCGTTAGCAAGGAGTTCCTCGGCGTCGGCCGCACTCATCTCATTCTGGAAGGCGCACGGAAGAGCGATGTCGCACTTCACGCTCCAGGCCTTCTTGCCGGGAAGGAAGGTGGCATCCGGGAATTTCTCCGCGAAAGGTGCCACGACGTCATTGTTGGAGGCACGCAGGGCAAGCATGTAGTCGAGTTTCTCCTGCGTCATTCCGTTCGGATTGTAGATCGCACCGTCGGGCCCGGAGATGGCAACCACGGTCGCGCCGAGCTGCGTCGCCTTGGTCGCGGCGCCCCAGGCCACGTTGCCGAAGCCGGAGATGGCGACCTTCTTGCCTTCCAGCGATAGGGATGCATCCTTTTCGTGCAGCATATGCTGGACGAAATATACGGCGCCGAAGCCGGTCGCCTCGGGACGGATCAGGGAGCCGCCGTACTGCAGGCCCTTGCCGGTCAGTACGCCGTTGTGCTCACGGGTAAGCTTCTTGTACATTCCCTCAAGGAAGCCGATCTCGCGGCCGCCCACGCCGATATCACCGGCAGGGACATCCATGTCGGGGCCGATATTGCGCCAGAGTTCCAGCATGAAGGCCTGGCAGAAGCGCATGATCTCGGCATCGGACTTGCCTTTCGGGTTGAAGTCGCTGCCGCCCTTGCCGCCGCCCATCGGGAGGGTGGTGAGGCTGTTCTTGAAGGTCTGCTCGAAGCCCAGGAACTTGAGGATCGAGAGATTGACCGAAGGATGGAAGCGGAGGCCGCCCTTGTAGGGGCCGATGGCGTTGTTGAACTGTACGCGGTAGCCGGTGTTGACCTGGATTTCGCCGTTGTCGTCGACCCACGTCACCTTGAAGGTGAAGATCCGGTCGGGCTCCACGATGCGTTCCACGATCTTTGCCGCCTCGAATTCGGGATGCTGGTTATATACATCCTCGATGGATTCGAGCACTTCCTGCACGGCCTGAAGGAATTCCTTCTGGTCGCCGTACTTGGCGCTCAGACGCGCCATGATTTCATTGGTTTTCATACTAGCGTTATTGGTTTATTTTAGATTCCGGAACAAGTCCGGAATGACATTCAAAAGGTCCGGAACTGCTACTCAACGTTCCAGGTGGTGCCGCTGTGGAGAAGGTCGTCCACCGACTGGATCTTCGACGTTGCCTTCACCTTCTCATACTGCTCCGTGACGCAGTCGTCATACGTAAGGTCACGGACGGCACGGATGACGCCGAGGGCGACCGGATACTCGGGATACTTCATCTCGGCCAGCATCGTATGGAGGCCCAGGTCGGGGTTATGGGCATCATGGACGAGGATATCGTGCTCCGTGATACCGTCCTCGCCGATGGTGACTACCTTGAGCTTGCGTCCCACGAGGATCAGTCCCTTGTCGCGGTTCTTGCCGAAGATCATCTTCTCGCCGTGGCGAAGGAGGATGGTGCGGTCGGCACGGACCTCGCGGTCGGTGATGTCGGCATGGGTCCCATTGTTGAAGATGACGCAGTTGGTCAGCATCTCGATAACAGACGTACCGTCGTGCCGGGCCGCTTCGACCATGATCTCCTGGTTGAGCTGGAGCTCGGTATCGAGGCTACGGGCGAAGAAAGTGCCCTTGGCGCCGAGCACGAGCGATCCGGGATTGAACGGATGCTCCACCGTCCCGTAAGGGGAGGTCTTGGTAATCATGCCGAACTTGGAGGTCGGCGAATACTGGCCCTTCGTCAGACCGTAGATCCGGTTGTTGAAGAGGATGATGTTGATGTCGATGTTGCGGCGGATGGCGTGGATGAA
>CAMUZW010000118.1 GCA_947165305.1 uncultured Bacteroidales bacterium | reverse complement strand
CCTGTAGGACTTTGCGAGAAAATCGCTATATTTGTAAGTTATGACAGAAAAAAGATACTATAAGGTCGGCGGTCACGTGATCGAAGTGGAGCTCGCGGAGCCGTGGCACTTCAAGGCACTCTCGCCCAAGGAGGCGGAAGTGGCGGAAAAACTGCGGGCAGGGGAAGACCTCGGTGTGATTCCCGTCCCGGCCGACAAGCTCGACGACCTGGCGCTCAACAGGGAGATTACCGGAAAAGATGCGATCAAGGGAGACCGTTACGGTCTGGATTTCTCGCAGTATGCCCCGTTCGAAGTTGCGGAAAGTGCGCCGCTGATGACGCTCCGGGTACAGTATGAGCGGCCCGAATGGCTCGTCAAGGCGGAGGAGGAAAAGGCCTGGCGGCAGGTCGTGCGGGTTGACGAGGTTCCGCCGTTTTATGAGGGCCGCGTGCTGGACGGACGCATCATTTACGAATTCTATCCGGCCGAAGACGTGAGCGCCGGCATCTTCGTCATCGAAGAAGATTATAAGACCGGCACTTATTATCCGAGGGAGAAAATGGGTCCGCGGGTGACGATGTTCCAGGTCAACACCGTACTGATGATATTGTACACCTTTGCGGCGGCGCCGTACAACACGTTGCTGCTGCATTCTTCGATGGTACGGCTGGATGGCAAGGCCAACCTGTTCTTCGGCGTCAGCGGCACCGGGAAGAGTACCCACAGCCGTCTCTGGCTGGAGCACGTGAAAGGCTGCGACCTGATGAATGACGACAATCCCATCATTCGCTTCGATGACAGAGGGACCCTGATCGGTTATGGCAGTCCCTGGAGCGGCAAGACGCTTTGCTACCGCAATGTCTCGGCACCTGTCCGGGCGCTTGTCCGGCTGGAGCAGGCCCCGGAGAACCGCATCAACCGCCTCTTTACGCTGGATGCTTACGCCAGCGTCGTCGCGGCTTCGTCCACCATTCGGTGGAACCGCCGCATCATGGATGCGCTGATCCCGACCGTCGAGCGGGTGGCGATGACGGTGCCGTGCTATCATCTCGGCTGCCGTCCCGACGCCGAGGCGGTGGAAGTCTGCAAGAACGGTATAAATGAATCATAGAATATGAAAATAGGCATCTGCAACGACCATGCGGGAGTTGAGTATAAATTCAAGCTGGTCAAGTATTTGGAATCCAAGGGATTCGAGGTGGTCAACTTCGGGACCGACACCGAAGTGAGCGTCGATTATCCGGATTATGCGCACAAACTGGCAAATGCCGTCGAACAGGGTGAGGTCGGCCTCGGCATCGCCCTCTGCGGCACCGGCAACGGCATGGCCATTACGCTCAACAAGCATCGCGGCGTCCGCGCCGGCCTTGCGTGGGCAAGCGAAATCGGCCGCCTTGTCAAGGCGCACAACAATGCCAACGTCCTTGTTCTTCCGGCCCGCTTCATTTCTTATCAGATGGCCCTCCGGATTGTAAACACCTGGCTGACGACGCCTTTTGAGGGCGGACGGCATCAGCGCCGCATCGACAAGATGCCCGTATGATCCTTGCCTCGCATCACATAGAAGATTACCCGGAGGGGATTGTCCTTGCCATCGACAAGCCCTACCGCTGGACGTCTGCCGATGTGGTGCGCAAGGTAAAATTCGCGGCCATCAAGCATTTCGCCAAGAAGAACCTGAAAGTCGGACACGCGGGTACGCTGGATCCGCTCGCGACGGGCGTGCTCCTCGTCTGCATCGGGCCTGCGACCCGCCGGGCGCAGGAACTGCAGGATCACGACAAGGAATATCTGGCCGGTATTTCTTTCGGGGCTACAACGCCTTCTTACGACCTCGAGAAAGATGTCGACCGGACCTTCCCGACAGAAGGCGTGACGCCGGAGGCCATCCGGGCGGCGCTTCAGACGCTGACCGGGACGTATGAGCAGATCGCCCCGCTGTTCTCCGCCAAGAGCGTAGACGGCGTACGGGCTTATGAAATGGCCCGGAAGCTCTATAAACACCGGGATGAGGCTGATTTCGATGCTGCGGCAGTGGAAATCCTGCACCGGAACAGGGTGACGGTGCACCGTGCGGATTTGGAAGGGTTTGCCCCGGACGGCATTCCCGCCAGGGACAAGGGACCGGAAACGGTGGCGAGCAGCCGGATCCATGTGACGGATACTTCCGGCATGCACCTTCCGCATGCGGAAGTCCGTATTGTGTGCAGCAAGGGAACCTATATCCGGGCTTTCGCCCGTGATTTGGGTGAAGCCCTCGGTATCGGAGCGCATCTGGATTCGCTCTGCCGGACCCGAAGCGGCGATTACCGGGTCGAAGACGCCCTTTCTCTGGAAGAAACCCTCAAATTGTTCAGCTGGTAATGTTCAAGAAATATCTCATTGTCTTTCTGATATCGATGGTCCCGCTCGTCGAACTCCGTGGCGCCATCCCGTATGCCGTGGGGTTCGACCTCCCGCTGGTTCCGTCGTATATCGTGTCCATCCTCGGTAACATGCTTCCCGTTCCCTTTATCTTTCTGTTCGGAAGAAAGGTGCTGGAATGGGGGAAGGACCTCAAGTATGTGGGCGGATTCTTCCGCTGGTGCCTGGAGAAGGGGGAGAAGGCCGGGGCCAAACTCGAATCCAAGGCCAAAGTCGGTCTTTATGTGGCGCTGCTGCTGTTTGTGGGCATTCCGATTCCGGGAACGGGCGCATGGAGCGGCACCCTTGCCGCCAGCCTGCTCAACATGGATTTCAAGAAGAGCGTCATTTTCGTGATGCTCGGCGTCATCCTCGCGGGCGTCATCATGCTCGCGGTCTCGCTCGGGCTTTTCGGCGCTATTTCGCTGGCAAAATAATTACTGGACTTTCTCCAGGATCTGGATCATCTTCCGGAAGACTTCGTCCTGCGAGGCCGGTTTGTCGGGCCTGTCGGTGAAGATCATGTCGAAGGTGTCGCCGGGCAGCTGCCTGCGGCCGATCTTGAACTTGGCCCGGCAGCATTTGGCCATGAATTCAATCGGGAAATCATCCTTGTCGACCATCGAAATGAAGAGGTCCGGCTCTCCGGACAGCATGATGGAGACTTTTTCTTTGTCGGGCTTGTCGAACCAGTTGAGGTCTTTTTTGAGGATCGTCGTGGTGATGCTCGTAATCAGCCGTTCTCCCTCCCCGAGCTTGCGGAAGTCGAAGAAGAAGATTTCTCCCTTCATCTTATGGTCGCGGTAGAACTGCAGGATGCGGTTCTTGCAGTCGTGGAAGGATGTGTCCTCCACATCGATGAATGCCACGGCCGAATGGATGTCCCGGAGGGGCGTGATGCCGGTCGGGACATCGCTCTGGCTCTTTTTGAGGCTCTGCCGCCTCATCAGGTTTTTGACGGGCTCGAACATACGCTACTGCTGGTTGGCGGCGATGAGCGCGCGGATTTCCTGTTTGGCGGCTTTCCAGCGGGGAACGTCGATCTTGGTGCCGATTACCTCGACGACCTTGGCTGCGATGACGGAGCCGATCTCTCCGCAAACCTTGAGCGGCATGCCCAGCGAATGCGCATAGAGGAATCCGGCGGCGTAGGTGTCGCCGGCGCCGGTGGCGTCGATCGTGGCGGCGGGCCAGGCCGGGATATAATGATATTCGTCGCCGCTCTGGACCATCGAGCCGTCCTTTCCGACCTTGACGATGGCGATCTGGCAGCGCTTGGAGAGCTCTGCGACGGCCTCTTTCGGCTCCAGTTTAGTGAAGGAGCGGGCCTCGGTCTCGTTGGCAAAGACGATGTCTACGTAATTGTCCACGAGGTTGTGGAGGAAGGCTTCATTGGACTCGACGACATTGTAGGATGCCATGTCGATGGAGATGATGCAACCTGCGGCCTTGGCCATCTGGACAGCCTTGAGGATGAGGTCCTGGTTCTGTACAAGGTATCCCTCGATATGGAAGTAATCCCATCCCTGGAAGTATTCGGGCTTGAGGTCTTCGGGGACCATCTCCAGGGCGGAGCCCATATAGCTGGCGAAAGTCCTTTCGGCGTTGGCGCCGGTGATGAACACCATGCAGCGGCCGGAGGACTTGGTACCATAGAGGAGATTGGCCTTGACGCCGTACTGCTCCATGGTGCTCTTGAAGAGATGGCCGAGGTCGTCGTTGCCGATCTTGCCGATATAGCCGGAATCCATTCCGAAGATGGCGGTGCAGGTAATGGTGTTGGCTGCGCTGCCGCCGGGGACATAATTGACGCCGACTTCCTTGAGGGCGGACCAGATCTTGTCGCCGGTCTCCATGTCTACATGCTGCATGCTTCCCTTGGGAAGGTGGTATTCTTTGAGGAATTTGTCGTCCGGGAGGACGGCAAGAATGTCGGTGAGGGCGTTTCCGATGCCAAGGATGGATTTCATATCTTCGTCGTTATGCTTTAACCCACAAATTTACGAAGAATAAATCTATTTCTACAAATAATAAATCTTTTTCTTTGTATCTTTGCACCGCAATGAATGAAACGGCAAAAAGTGTCTTGAAGTACACGCTCTCGTTCGGTCTGATGGGCGTGCTGCTGTATTTTTCGTTCCGGGGAATCAACTGGAACGAATTCTGGGACAGTCTTCGTACCTGCCGGTGGGGATGGGTACTTCTTTCGATGGCATTCGGCTACCTGACGTTTATCCTCAGGGCCGCCCGCTGGCGGATGCAGCTTCTTCCGATCGACGCGAAGACTTCGTTCCGCACATCCTACGACGCCATCAATATCGGCTATCTCTTCAATCTTGTGCTCCCGCGGGCCGGGGAACTGATCCGCTGCGTCTATATCACGAAACATTCTTCCCGCAAGGAAAACGGAGAACGGAAGGCGACCTACGACAAGGTGGTCGGCACGATGGTGATGGACCGAAGCTGGGATATCGTGAGCGGTGCCGTCATCATTATCATCCTGCTGATTCTCCTCCGGACAAGTTACGGAGACTATCTTTATAACAGCATCAAAACCGGCCTGGCCGCCAGGAAGGGACTGTTCCTTGTCCTTATCGGGGTGATGGTCGCCGGCGTCGCCTTCTGCTTCCTCGCCTGGGTGTTCCGCCGGAAGGGCGGCCTTTTCGGGAAGATCTGGCACTTCATCGCGGGGATGGCGGACGGATTCACCTCCTGCCTCCGCATGAAGCATACGTGGCTGTTCGTGCTGTATACGGTTCTTGTGTGGGTGTGCTATTTCCTGATGATGTACACCGTCCTGCTGGCCCTGCAGGATGTCCCCGCCCTTGCGCCGCTGGGCGTGACCGATGCCGTTTTCCTGATGCTGGTGGGAACGGTCAGTACGCTGATTCCCGTTCCGGGCGGCTTCGGAGCCTACCACACCTTCCTGCTGGCGACGCTCTCGAGCGTCTACGGCATTCCTGCGAGCATCGGCATCACTGTCGCCGTCCTCGCACACGAGTCCGAGGCCCTCGTGCAGCTTCTGGCCGGCCTCGTCTCTTATATTACAGATTCTTTCCGCAAGGACTGATTGTCAGTTCCACCGGACAGTGGTCGGAGCCGAAGATCTCGTTGTGGATTTCGGCGGAAACGATGCGCTCTTTGAGCTCGTCGGAAACGATGAAGTAGTCGATGCGCCAGCCGGCGTTGTTTTCGCGGGCGCGGAAGCGGTAGGACCACCAGGAATACTTGACTTCGTCCGGATGCAGGCTGCGCCAGGAGTCGGTGAAGCCGCTCGCGAGGAGCTCGGAGAATTTCGCCCGCTCCTCGTCGGTGAAGCCGGCGTTGCGGCGGTTGGAGGCCGGGTTCTTGATATCGATTTCTTCGTGGGCGACGTTGAGGTCTCCGCATGCGATGACACCCTTTCCTTTGGCCCGGAGACCGTTCAGATAGCTGCGGAAGGCGTCTTCCCACTGCATCCGGTAGTCGAGGCGGCGCAGGCCGTCCTGGGAATTCGGCGTGTAGACGCAGACGAGGAAATAATCCTCCATCTCCAGGGTGATGACGCGGCCTTCGTGGTCGTGTTCGTCGATACCCATCCCGTAGGTGACGTTCAGCGGCTGGAGCCGCGTGTAGACGGCCGTGCCGGAATAGCCTTTCTTGTCGGCGTAGTTCCAGTAGGAGGTGTATCCGAGGAAGTCCAGGTCGATCTGGCCCGCCTGGAGCTTGGTCTCCTGGAGGCAGACGAAATCGGCGTCCAGGCCGATGAAGATGTCGGCGAATCCCTTTCCGGCGACGGCGCGGAGGCCGTTCACGTTCCAGGAAACGAACTTTATTCCAGTGTCCATTCGGCTCCTTCTTTGGTGTCCTTGACGATGATGCCGGCCGCTTTGAGGATATCGCGGATGCGGTCGCTCTCGGCCCAGTTCTTCTCGGCCCGGGCCTTGGCGCGGCCTTCCAGGACGAGGGTCATAGCCCCTTCCAGAGCTTTCTCGGCCTTTCCGCCGGCGGCGGCTTCCTCGTCGCGGAGTCCGAGCACGCCGAAGACCACATCTTCGAAGAGTCTGCCGAGCGACTCGAGGTCTTCTTTCGACAGGGCGGCTTTCTTCTCCTTGGCGGAGTTGATCCATTTCACGGCCTCGAAGACGTGGGCGATGGCGACCGGGGTGTTGAGGTCGTCGCAGAGGGCCTCGACGGCGTTTTCATAGAGCGCGGCGATTTCGGGATGCGCGGCGCCGGCGGGCTGGATGCCCTTGAGGTCCTTTGCCGCCTGCATGACCCGTTTGTAGCCCTTCTCGGCGCCCTGCAGGGCCTCGTTGCTGAAGTCCAGCGTGCTGCGGTAGTGGGCCTGGAGGATGAAGAAACGCACGGTCATCGGGCTGTAGGCCTGCTCCAGTTTGGGATGATTGCCGGCGAAGAGCTCGGGCAGGGTGATGAAGTTGCCGAGCGACTTGCCCATCTTCTGGCCGTTGATGGTGATC
>CAMUZW010000117.1 GCA_947165305.1 uncultured Bacteroidales bacterium | reverse complement strand
ACGGTCGTCGGGTCCGGAATGACGGTCGTCGGGTCCGGAATGACGGTCGTCGGGTGCGGAATGACCGGAGGAAGCTGCTGCGGCGCGGCGTGCCTCGGCGCGCTGGAAGCCCTTGCCGAGAAGACCGAAGATGAGCCAGAGGAGCATCAGGACGCCGAAGACGACACTGACGGCGGTCAGGGTCAGGATCCAGCCGTGCGGGTCGTCAAACCCGGCGGTCAGCGGCTTGCTGACCATGGCGGTAGTCGTGATGGCAGCGTAGAGGTTCATCTCAGAGCGGGAGGTTGTCGTGTTTCTTGGCGGGCAGCTCCTGGTGCTTCCCCTGCAGGAATTCCAGGGCGCGGATCACGCGGAAACGCGTGTTGCGCGGCTCGATGACATCGTCGATGTACCCCCTTTCGGCGGCGCGGTACGGGTTCGAGAAGAGCTCCTCGTATTCGGTTTTTTTCTCGGCGAAAACTTCTTCCGCACGGGCGGGATCCGCCTTCAGTTCCTTGGCATACAGCACGTTGATGGCGCCTTCGGCCCCCATGACGGCAATCTGCGCGGAAGGCCAGGCGTAATTGATGTCGCCGCGGAGCTGTTTGCAGCTCATCACGATGTGCGCGCCGCCATAGGATTTGCGGAGCGTCACCGTCACCTTGGGGACCGTCGCTTCGCCGTAGGCGTACAGCAGCTTGGCACCGTTGGTGATGATCGCGCCGTACTCCTGCTGCGTCCCGCAGAGGAAGCCGGGCACGTCGACGAGCGTCACGAGCGGAATGTTGAACGCGTCGCAGAAGCGGACGAAGCGCGCGGCCTTGCGCGAAGCGTTGATGTCGAGGACGCCCGCCAGCACGGCCGGCTGGTTGGCCACAATGCCGACGCTGCGGCCGCCCATGTGGGCGAATCCGACGATAATATTGCGTGCGAACTGCCGTTGGACCTCCAGGAACTTGCCGTCGTCGACGATGCTCCCGATGACGCCGTACATATCGTACGCTTTGTTGGGGTTGTCGGGAATGACCTCGTTCAGGGCATCCTCTACGCGCGATACGGGATCCTCCGTAGGCACGGCAGGCGCTTCCGAAAGGTTGTTCTGCGGCAGATAACCGATGAGCTCCCTGAGGGTGGCGATGGCTTCGTCTTCGTTCGCGGCGGAGAAGTGGGCCACGCCGCTCTTGGCGCTGTGCACCGAGGCGCCGCCGAGCTCCTCCTGCGTTACGGTCTCGCCAGTCACGCTCTTCACGACCTGCGGCCCGGTGAGGAACATATAAGAGGTATCCTTCACCATCAGCGTGAAATCGGTCAGGGCGGGGGAGTACACGGCTCCGCCGGCGCAGGGCCCCATGATGGCGCTGATCTGCGGGATGACACCCGACGAAAGGATGTTCCGCTCGAAAATCTCCGCATAGCCGGCCAGGGCGTCGACCCCTTCTTGGATCCGGGCTCCGCCCGAATCATTGAGGCCGATCAGCGGCGCGCCCGCACGAAGGGCCATGTCCATGACCTTGCAGATCTTCTCTGCCATCGTCTTAGAGAGTGAGCCTCCGGAAACGGTGAAGTCCTGTGCGAAGACATACACGGGCCGGCCGTCGATGGTGCCGCAGCCGGTCACGACGCCGTCGCCGTCGAAATGCTGGGCGTCCATCCCGAAATCGGTGCAGCGGTGACGGACAAACATGTCGAATTCCTCGAAACTGCCGGCATCCAGGAGTTTGCCGAGGCGCTCCCGCGCCGTCAGCTTGCCCTTGGCATGCTGGGCTTCGATGCGCTTCTCTCCGCCGCCGAGGCGGGCGGAGGCGCGGCGTTCGACCAGGCGTTCGATTTTCTTTTCTTGAAGGCTCATAGGCGCAAAAACGGTGGTCATCTACGGCCACCGTTCCATAAAATGAACAAAATTACTCTTCTTCCGAGGGCTTGAGGGTCGTGTAGACGTTGGTCACGTCCTCGTCATCTTCCAGGAGGCCGGTGAGCTTGTCGAGCGTTGCCCGCTGCTCCGGTGTGACATCCTTCAGGTCGACGTTCGGGATCTGCTCGAATCCGCCGGAGATCAGTTCGTAGCCGGCTTCCTCGATGTACTTCTGGATCTGTCCGTAAGCGGGATAATCTCCGTAGATGGTGATCTCGGTCGTGACGTTCTCGTCCTCGTCCTCGACTTCCTGCTTGAAGACTTCCTCAGCGCCGCAGTCGATCAGCTCGAGCTCAAGTTCATCGAGGTCGATCGGCTTGGCGGGATCTTCCTTGATACGGAAGACGCACTTGTGGTCGAACATGAACGCCACGCTGCCGCTGGTCTGGAGGGAACCGCCGCACTTGGTGAAGTAGCTGCGGACGTTGGCGACGGTGCGGGTGTTGTTGTCGGTCGCGGCCTCCACGAGGTAGGCGATGCCGAACGGCCCGAAGCCTTCGTAGATGATCTCCTTGAAGTCGCCGCTCTTGGCCTCGGTGGCCTTCTTGATGGCGCGCTCGATGTTCTCTTTGGGCATCTGCTCCGACTTCGCCTCGGCGATGAGGGCACGGAGACGGGGGTTGCCGGTCACTTCGGGACCGCCCTGCTTGACGGCGATGGTGATTTCCTTTCCGAGTTTGGTGAAGGTCTTGGCCATGTGGCCCCAACGCTTCAATTTCCTTTCCTTGCGGAATTCAAAGGCACGTCCCATAGTTTATTCGGCGTTTTCGAGGTTGCTGATGTATTTGTCGATGTCCATCGCCTCGGGAGACTGGTAGTACTTGTCCTTGATCTCCTTGTACATGGCGAGGGCTTCGTCCTTCTTGCCGAGTTTCTCGGCGACGAGTCCGCCCTGGAAGAGGTAACCGGCCGCGAGCATGTTGCCGGCGGTGGCGGCAGCCTTCTTGTACATGGCGAGGGCTTCGTCATACTTCTCGAGCTCCACATAGGCACCGGCGATGGCGCCCTGGGCGCGGGACTGGAGGATGTTGTCCTTCACGGAGTACTTCTTGAGGTAGTTCACGGCCTCTTCGTAGTTGCCGGTCTGGAGCTCGCAGATGCCTGCATAGAGCCAGATGGCCTTGCCGGCCTTGGCGCCGTAGGTGTCGGCGATCTCCTCGAAGCCGGGATAGTTGCCGTCTCCGTTGAGGGCCGTCTCGTAGTCACCGAGAAGGAAGCTCTGCTCCGCATGGAACATCTGCTCCGAGGCCTCCGCCTTCTTGGGCTGGAGGTAGAATTTGGTGTAAGCGACGACGGCAAGTCCGATGAGCAGGATGCAGATAACGGTCCAGCTGATAATTTTGCCATACTTGGAGATGAATTCCTCAGTCTTGGAAGCGGCCTCCGCGAGGTTCTCTTCCTGCACCATCTGAGGATCTTTGAGGTTCTTTTTTGCCATATTCTTTTGTATTTTATATTTGTCTTTTTTGATACAGTCCGCAAAATTAGTAAAAAATTTCCGAAGGTGCAATTTATTTGCTATCTTTGGTGATAGATTCCGGAACAAGTCCGGAATGACAGTAAAATCAAATTCCGGAACAGGTCCGGAATGACAGCAAAATCAAATTCCGGAACAGGTCCGGGAGACATCCAAACAGATTCAGGCGTGGCGGTTCTCAAAAAAATAGTCGTACAGGATTTCCGGAACATTGCGTTCCAGGAGCTGGAGTTCTCTCCCAAGGTCAACTGCATCAGCGGCAACAACGGTGAGGGCAAGACCAACCTCCTGGACGCTGTCTACACCCTGTCGATGACCAAGAGCGCGCTTGCCTCCTCCGACCGCTTCAATATCCGGTACGGTACCGGCGGATTCCGCCTCGGCGGGCTGTATGAGATGGCGGACGGGATGCTCTCGCGCATTTCCGTCAGCCTCACTTCCGCCGGGGAGAAGAAGGTGATCCGCGACGAGAAGGCGTATGCCCGCATTTCTTCCCATATCGGCCTGCTGCCCGTCGTCATGGTCTCTCCGTCCGACAGCTCGCTCGTCAACGATTCCGGGTCCGAACGGCGCCGCTTCATCAACGCCGTCCTCTCCCAGATCGACCGCGAATACCTCTCCGCCATCCAGCAGTACAACCGCTACCTCGAGCAGCGGAACGCCCTTCTCCGGGACGGATCGCCGTATCCGCTCCTCCAGGAGGTGATCGACGACCGGATGGAGCCCGTCGCCCGGGCGGTCCATGATGCCCGGAAGCGCTTCATCGAGGCCCTGAGCCCGATCGTCAGCGAGTATTACCGGGTGATCTCCGGCGGCGTCGAAGAGGTGTCGATCGACTATCGTTCCGACCTCTCCGGCGGCACGCTTGCCGACATCTTCCGCGTCAGCGCCGAGAAGGACCGTCTCTTCAAGTACACCACGGCCGGTATCCAGCGCGATGACCTCGTCTTCCGGATGAACGGCCAGCCCATCCGCCGCAGCGGCTCCCAGGGGCAGCAGAAATCGTTCCTCGTCGCCCTTAAATTCGCCGAATTCGACATCATGAAAGGCGGGGCCGGCGTCGCGCCGATGCTCCTGCTGGACGATGTGTTCGACAAACTGGACATCCGCCGCATCTCCAACCTCATCTCGATGGTTACGGGCCGCGGATTCTCCCAGATATTTATCACCGACTGCGATGCCTCGCGCCTGAGCTCCCTCGTGGATACCATCACCGACGACCGCGCGTATTTCGAGACGGCCGGCGGTACTTTTACCCGTGTCGGATAATGGAAAAGCCCCGTCTTTCGCGCAAGGATGCCATTTCGATGGAAGAACTCGTGGATGAGTACATCCGCGAGATGAAGCTTGCCGCCGGGCTCAACACCCAGCGCATTTTTACCGCCTGGGATGAGGTGTCCGGCGCCGCGCCCTATACCTTGAAGCGCTTTTTCCGTGACGGAATTCTCTATATTACGCTGTCTTCGTCGGTCTGCCGGCGGGAACTCTCATTCCGTAAGGAGCGGCTCATGGCGGATATCAATGCCTTCCTCGACCGCGATCCGCTCTTCGTGAAGGACGATCCCCGGGTGGGCAAGGTCATGCAAATCGTATTGAAATGAAGATTGTAGCCGATACCAACATTCCCTTCCTGAAGGGCGTCCTGGAACCGTACGCCGAAGTTGTGTACAAGGACGGCCGCAACATCCGCAGGGAAGATGTCCATGATGCGGACGCCCTCGTGATCCGCACCCGGACCCGGTGCAACGCCGATCTGCTCGAAGGGTCGTCCGTCCGGCTGATCGCGACGGCGACCATCGGCACCGACCACATCGACCTGCCGTACTGCCGGGCACAGGGCATCAGCGTCAAGAATGCCGAAGGCTGCAACAGCGGCGGCGTGATGAATTACGTCTTCTCCGCCCTCTACGGGGCCGCCTCCCGGAAGTCTCTCCGGCTGGACGGCCTTACGTTCGGCATCATCGGCGTCGGGCATGTCGGCCGCAAGGTGGAGGAAATGGCCCGCCTGCTTGGCTTCGACGTGCTGCTCTGTGATCCGCCCCGTGCCCGGGTGGAGGATCCCATGAAATTCTCTTCGCTGGAGTATCTGCTGGCGAATGCCAATATTGTCACGATGCACACGCCGCTGGACGATACCACGCGCGGCATGGCCGGGGATGCTTTCTTCGAGGCCATCCAGCCCGGGACGATCTTCATCAACGCCTCCCGCGGTGAAGTCGTGGACGAAGTGGCGCTGATGCACGCCATCCCGAAGCTCGGCCCAGTCATCATCGATACCTGGTGCCACGAGCCGGCCATCAACCAGTCGCTGATGTCACAGGTGGATATCGCGACGCCCCATATCGCCGGGTATTCGTATCAAGGTAAGCTCAACGGCACGGCGGCGGCCGTGCGTGCCGTGGCGGAGCAGTTCGGCATCGGGCCGCTCCGGGACTTCACGCTGACGGCCGAATCGCCCTCGCTGCAGCCGATCCGCCTCGAACTCGCCGGTAAGAGTCAGGGTGAGATTGCTGCGATCTTCCAGTACAATTACCCGATCTTCATCGACGACTTTATGTTCCGGATGGCTCCGGGCGACTTCGAACGCCTCCGCTCCGACTACCGTTACCGCAGGGAGTTCTATATATGAGTATCGTCCGTCATGCTTCCACCGTGCGTCCCGAGATCGTAAGCCCCGAGACGATGTACCGTACGGTCTGCCGTCTCGGTATCGTACCTTTCTTCGAGAATCCCGTGACCGGCTGGTCGGTGGAGGAACTCACCCCTCCGCAGTTCTGGTTCGACGGCGACGGCCCCGAACTGGGCCCCTGGGATTGGAAGATCGCCTGCGTGCAGAGCGGCGATATCGCTTACGGGAAGTTCCTCTGGGGCGGCAAGGCCGCCTTCGCGACGGTGGAATGGTATCGGGAACTGATGAATTACCGCCGGTCCCTTCCGAAGTACCAGCCTTCGGCCGACCAGCAGAAGATCCTTGACTATCTGGCGGCGAACGGCTCGGTCGGCATCAAGGAGGTCCGGGGCCTGCTCGGCGTCAAGAAAGGCGCCGCGGATACCCAGATGACCCGCCTGATGATGCAGTGCCGCGTCGTGACGGGGGATATTTCCCGCGTGTACCGCGGGGAAGATCTCCATTACAACGGCTGGCAGGTCTCGTCGTTCTGTACGCCCGAAGCGTTGTTTGAGACGGATAATGAGGATTTCCCGGACGGAATGCCCGCCGGCTTCCCGTTCGAAGCCGTGTCACTGCAGGTCAATCACTCGCCGGAGGAATCCCTCCGCCTTCTCCTTGATCACATCCGCTCCGTCGCCCCCGCCGCCTCCGAAGCCCTTATCCTCAAAGCCATCGGATAATTTTCCAGCGGACAGTATAGGTTCTGAAACCTGTGGCCGCCCATGGCCGCATGAATGGGAGGGGCCCGCAGCCGGAGGCTGTGGGAGGGACGGAGAACCGAAGGTTCGGAGGGTTCTCAGAACCTATACTGTCCGCTGGAAAGAACTATGCCTGGTGGGCCGGACGGAGAAGGTCCAGGACGACTTTGACCGGGTTGAAAGTCTCCACGGGGACCTCTA
>CAMUZW010000116.1 GCA_947165305.1 uncultured Bacteroidales bacterium | reverse complement strand
GCCGCCCCACTGGATCAGCTGGTTGCCCTTGTTGCCGCCGCCGCCGAGGGTGTTGAGCATCGGGTTGACGACGATGTTGAGCATGCACATCGAGAAACCGGCCACGAAAGCGCCGGTCACATAGACCGCAAAGCTCTCCACATATCCGGAGAGGAACTGGATTGCCACGCCGACAAGGCCTACCAGCACGGCGGCAAGCGCCGTGAATTTGTAGCCCTTGCGCTTAAGGATGATACCCGCAGGGATGCCCATGCAGGCATACGCGATGAAGTTGGCGAGCGTTCCGAGCTGGGAAAGAGCCTTGGAAGCACCGAACTGATTGGTAACGATCACACCCATCGACCCTGCGAGGTTGGTCACGAATGCAATCATGAAGAAGAGGGCAAAACACACGATGATGGCGGGCGTGTTGCTCTGCTTTTGGGTTGTGTTGGTCATAGTATTGATGATTTGATTGTTTACAGCGAATTGATGTTCTTCTCATTCAGAAGCTGCTTGCCTTCCGGTGTATAGGCGTATTCGATGCGGTCGGCATAATGCTCCTCCACCTTGCGGCGGACCATCTTCATCGTGGAGTTCATCATCTGGTTGGCGATGGTGAACGGCTCGTCGCAGATAATCAGCGCGGCCGGCAGCCAGCGCTCCGGGAAGAGCCCGAAGTGCGCGCCGCCCTTGCGGTAGGAGTCGACTTCTCCCTGGATCTTCTTGAGCATGGCCTCTTTCCCCTCACGGGAATCAGGATCGAGTCCGAGCGACTTGGCATATTCCTTCAAGGCATCCTTCTCAGGAACGATCATCGCGATGGTGTAAGGGCTCTGGTTGTTGTGCAGCACGGCCGCATTGACAAATTTGGACACCTCGGGGAGGCTGTCCTCGAAGCCCTCGGGGGAATATTTCTCACCGTCGGAGGAGATCAGCAGCGATTTGAAACGGCCCGTCACATACAGGAAATCGGGGTCGAACGGGCAGATATAGCCCATATCGCCGGTGTGGAGCCAGCCGTCGATGACGGTTTCCGCCGTCGCTTTGGGGTTCTTCCAATATCCGGCCATCACGTTCTCGCCGCGGATGACGATTTCGCCTTTCTCGCCGTGAGGAAGTTCCTTGCCGTCTGCATCGCAGATCTTGATATCCATCGGCTTGACAATCCGTCCGGAAGAGCCGAAGATGGCGTGGCCGGTGGAGTTGGCGCAGATGATCGGCGTCGCCTCCGAGAGGCCGTAACCCTGAAACATCGGAATGCCGATGGCGCAGTAATAGCGCTGGAGTTCGATGTCGAGGAGGGCGCCGCCGCCCACGAAGAACTGCATCCTTCCGCCGAAGAAGTCGCGGACCTTCTTGAAAATCAACTTGTCGAAGAGCCACATCAGGGGCTTGCGCCACCAGTTGAGGATGCCGCCGCGGTTGTAATACTCTTTATTGTAGGCGATGGCATTCTTCAAGGCGAAATCGTACATCTTCTGGACCTTGGGGCCCTTGGCCTTGATGCCGGATTCAATTCCCTTCTTGAAATTGCGGGCGAGGGCCGGCACCGAAAGCATCACGTGCGGGCGGGCCTCCTTGATGGCAATCGGGATGTTGCGGAGCATGGCGCTGCCCTTTCCGATGGGAACGGTGGCGATGCTGCCGCCGTAAATCATCATCGTATACATACCCGCGACATGCGCGAAGCAGTGGTCGAGCGGCAGGATGATGAGCATGACGGAGCCTTCGTCGACGGTGATGACGGAATTGCCCTGCTCGACGTTGGCGGTATAATTGCGGTGCGTCAGCAGAATACCCTTCGGGTCAGCCGTCGTCCCGGACGTGTAGCTGATATTGGCATAATCGTCAGGGCCGATGCTCTTGTAGCGGGCTTCGAACTCAGCCGAACGGGTCTTGAGGAACTCCTCGCCCATCGCGGCGACCTCGGAGATGCGGATTTCATTGTCTGCGAGCTTCTCGACATCGAAGGCCGTATCGTCAAAGACGATGATCTTCTTGAGCGCAGGGCACTCCGGCAGGATGTTGCGGATCTTCGGGAGCTGATAAGCAGAGACGAGTACCCACTTGGCATCGGAGTGGTTGATACGGAACACGAGGTCCTGGCCGTCGCCGAGGTTGACGGAAAGCGGGACGTCTACGCCGCCGGCGTAAAGGGCTCCCATCTCGGCAAGGATCCACATGCTGCGGCTCTCGCTCAGGAGCGCAATCTTGTCGCCTTTCTCCAGGCCGAGGGCCATCAGGCCGGCGCCGATCCTGTGCGCCGTTTCGCGGGTCTCGGTAAAACTGATCTCCTTCCACTTGCCATCCATCTTCTCGCGAAGATAGGTCTTGTCGGCATATTTGTGGGTATACTTCTCAATAAAGTCAATTAGCGTAATTCTTTCTGCCATGTCACAAAACTACAATATATTACTCTGAAGGGAAAAGGCCGAAGAGTTCGGCGTCAATCTTGTCGGTGATGAACTGGAAGTCCTCGGGACGGTTCTCGAACTTGATGTTGTCGACATCGATGATCAGCAGGCGGGACTTGTAGTCCTTGATCCAGGTCTCGTAACGCTCGTTGAGGCCGGTGATGTAGTCGATGCGGATGGACTTCTCGTATTCGCGGCCGCGCTTCTGGATCTGGGCGATGAGGTTGGGAATGCTCGAACGCAGGTAAATCATTAGGTCCGGGGCCTTCACGAGCGACATCATCAGGTCAAAAAGGTCGCTGTAGTTCTCGAAGTCGCGGGTGGACATCAGGCCCATTGCGTGGAGGTTCGGGGCAAAGATGCGGGCATCCTCATAGATGGTCCTGTCCTGGATGATGACGTCGTTCTGGCGGGAGATATCGACGACATCCTTGAAACGCTTGTTCAGAAAATAGACCTGGAGGTTGAAGGACCATCTCTCCATATCCTCATAGAAATCTGCCAGATAAGGGTTGAAATCTACGGATTCGAATTTCGGGGTCCAGCCATAGTGGGCGGCCAGCATCTTGGTCAGCGTGGTCTTTCCGCTGCCGATATTCCCGGCGACTGCAATATGCATATAACTTGTTTTTGGTTTCAAATAATCCGCCATCCGGCGGGGTTAGCTTACAAATTTAATGAAATGATTTGAATTATCAAAACAGACCATACAGCTCAGCGTCAATCTTGTCGGTAATGAACGAAAAGTCTTCCGGACGGTTCTGGAAATCGAGGTTGTCTGCGTCAATTACGAGCAGGCGGCCTTTGTACTCCTTGATCCACTGTTCATAGCGTTCGTTGAGGCCGGTGAGGTATTCGATACTGATGGACTGTTCATAATCGCGGCCGCGCTTCTGGATCTGGGACACGAGGTGCGGAATCGAACTCTTCAGATAGATCAGGAGGTCGGGCGCCTTGGCCGTTGACATCATTACGTGGAAAAGTTGCATATAGGTCTCAAAGTCACGCTTGGAGAGATTGCCCATCGCGTAATTGTTGGCCACAAAGATGTAGACGCCTTCGAAAAGGGTGCGGTCCTGGATGATGACATCCTTCGAGGACGCGATCTCCAGCACATCCTGGAACCGCTGTGCGAGGAAGTAGACTTCCAGGTTGAAGGACCAGCGGGAGATATCCTTGTAGTAATCTTCCAGGTAGGGATTGTAGGTCACGGACTCAAATTTGGGGGTCCAGCCATAATGGGCGGCGAGCATCCGCGTGAGGGTGGTTTTACCGCAGCCGATGTTTCCGGCGATTCCGATGTGCATAACAAAGTGATATTTCTACAAATTTAACAATAATTTTCTCATTCCGGACCAAATTTTTCGTCATTCCGGACTAAATCCCGTGTCATTCCGGACTTGTTCCGGAATCTTTTGTACCTTTGTAGTATGGTAAACTACAAAATCTTCCATTTCAACATGTATGCGGCAGCCTGCACGCTGGTATGGGGCGACGACAAACGTTGCGCCGTCTTCGACCCGGGCTGCCAGAACGACGCCGAGAAGGCGAATCTCACCGGATTCATCGCCCGGGAAGGACTCATCCCGGAAGCCATCCTGCTGACGCACGCCCATCCCGACCATATCTGCTACGTCAACGAAATGCGCAAACTGTTTGACATCCCCGTTTACCTCAGCCCGGCCGACAAGGAGATGCTCCCCCTCTTCCAGATGTTCGGCAAAGTCATCAAAATGGAGCCCGACATCACCTTCCCCTCCGTGGACACCACGGACGGAATGGAAATCACGGTCGGGGAAAGTCTCCGGTTCAAGGTCATCGCCACGCCGGGCCACACCCCGGGCGGCACCTGCTATTACAACGAAGAAGGAGAGATGCTCATCTCCGGCGACACGCTCTTTGCCGGGAGCATCGGCCGGACCGACTTCAAGGGCAGCGACTACGATGCCCTCATCAGGAGCATCCTCGAGAAACTCATCCCCCTCCCCGGAGAGACCCTCGTCATCCCGGGCCACGGCCAGACCAGCACCATCGGCGCCGAGCGTGCCACCAACCCCTTCCTGGAACCCTTCAATCTCCCGGAGGAAGAGATTTAAAAATCAGCGGACGGAGGACCGAAGGTCCGGAGGTTTCAGAAACAGATAATGCTGATTTTTTACAACTATTGGCAGGAAATTACTATCTTTACACTTCGAAAAGGACCAAACCATAAAATTTAATTCATATGAGACTTTCCAAACTCACCCTCATCGCCGCGGCCCTTGTGCCGGCGGCCCTCCTGTCGTCCTGCGGCCCCAAGCAGCTCACCGACAAGGACATCCTCACTCTCATCTACAACCAGGCCGGCGGCGCCGGATGGAACGACAGCAACAAACAAGGCTGGCTCACCGAAGAGAATCTCGCCGACTGGCGTGGCGTTGAAGTCAATGAAGAAGGCCGTGTCACCTCCCTCATCCTTACCGAGGCCAAGGGTGTGATTCCCGCCGAAATCAGCGGACTCACCGAGCTTAAGAGGCTCCGCCTCGTCATGAAAAATGACAAGGACGAAAACGATCCCGAGAATCCCTTCCCGGCCACGATCGGCGACCTCAAGAACCTCGAAGACCTGACGCTCAGGGCCTCCGTCCCGGCCCAGGCTCCTTCCCTCGCCGCCCTTGTGAACCTGAAGAAGCTCATTCTGAACCTCGACAGCGAATATCCCGAAATCGGCAGCCGTGTCCTGGAGGAAGTCACCTTCAACGGCATGAGGGGCGCCATTCCCGAGGCCCTTTACGAGAACACCGGGCTCAAGGAACTGTCCATCAACACTTCCGACCTCTCCGGCGGCGTCTCCCCGAAGATCGCCCAGCTCCAGAATCTGGAGAGGCTGAATATTGACAATTCCAAATTCTTCGGCGGCGTCGACAAAGATGAGTCCGTCATTCCGCTCGAGGAGATCTTCTCCATCAAGAGCCTCAATTACATCTTCCTCCGCAGCTGCTCCACCAGCGGCACCATCCCCGCCTCCATCGGTGACATGCCCGAGCTGAAGACCCTGATCCTCTGCAGCCTCGGCCTCACCGGCGAACTGCCCAAGGAAATCGGCAACCTGCCGAAGATCAAAACCCTCGAGATCTATCAGCAGGAGCTGACCGGCCAGATCCCCGCCGAAATCGGCAACGCCACGACCCTCGAGCAGCTCTGGCTGCAGCGCAACCAGCTCTCCGGGCCGATCCCCGCTTCGCTCGGCAATCTCGTCAACCTCGAGAGCCTTTATCTCGCCAAGAACCAGCTCACCGGCACCATCCCGGCCTCGCTCGGCAACTGCCCGAAACTCGGAAAGGGCGTCTTCAACGACTTCAGCGAGAACCAGCTCTCCCCGGAGATCCCCGCTTCCATCAAGGCGCTTGAATACTTCGACAAGATTAAGTTCTAGTCCAGATCAAAACCTCATTTACGTGCAGGAGACGTCCCGGTTGGGGATGTCTCCTGCTTTTTTGTGACAACGTAAAATAAATAGAAAATCACAATAAGTCATTTTTATTTCGCTTTTTTAAAATTTTTATTTACTTTTGCACGTATTTCCGGTTGTTGTTTAGTTGCGCGAGTTTCAAGTATTTAACTATTTACTTGAAGACAGCCATTTTCACAACTGACGATTATGAAATATTTTACTTATAGTTTATAAGTATTTGGCTAGAAATTATTACAAATAGTTAGTGGTTTTATAAAAGTCGTGTGCCTATGTTAAAGAATTATGACTATCAGCCGCCTGTCGCGGAAGCGATGCAGGTCGACTATGAAACAGACTTCCTCACTTCCGGGGAAGGGATGAACCCGAAACCGATGGGAGTCAGGGCCAACGGTAATTTTTATGATGAAGAAATTTAATGCAAGTATGATTATGAAAACACACTTGAAATACCTTGCTATCGCGGTCCTTGCCCTTGCCGCTTGCAACAAAGAAACCGTTCAGCAGTTTGAGAAGAAGAGTCTTCCGCTGGAAAAACCCACCGATTATCTGGTTCTCAAGGCCCACTACGGCCAGCCTTCTTCCAAATCTGCCATCAGCGATGCCGGCGCTTTCACCTGGACGGACGGCGACGCTATTTCCGTCTGGACATCAGGAAAAGGGCGTCCGTCGTTCCAAGCTTACGCCCTGCAAACAGGCGCTGGGACCAATAACGCGGAATTCTTCGGAGCTTCATCAACGGCCACTGTTTCGCAAGTGGCGGTTTTCCCTGCCGCCCTGTCACCTGCACTTAAGAACGGTAACCTTACAATTACGCTTCCGAATGAATATGATTATGTAGAGAGCGTGACCAACTCCCCGATGATTGCACAGGTCACTGATGCGCAGACCCCCCTCAGCTTCAAGCATCTCGCAGGCCTGATTAAACTGACGGTAGACAACATCCCCTCCTATGCAACCGCATTGTATTTTTCAACACCCGGGGTGAAAATTTCCGGAAGTTATACCATTGATTACACGGCCCCGAACGCCATTCTGGAGACGGCCGCCAGTGCCAGTGACGGGAGCGATGAGTATGTTAAGATCAACTTCACACCGACGGACGGCCCCATGACATTCTATGTCCCGCTTCCGGTCGG
>CAMUZW010000115.1 GCA_947165305.1 uncultured Bacteroidales bacterium | reverse complement strand
AGCGTGGAAACGGTGGAGGGAGCAGGAACCGGTTTGGCGGAAGGGAGCGAAACGACCGACTACCGGCGTCTGTTCACGAAAGAAGGCCTCAAGGACGCCGGATTCCTGCTGCTGATCGACATCCTTATCATCGGGATATCCGCCGGGCTGGCGGTGCTTGCCGGCGACGGATGGTTCATGACCGTCCTGATCCTGATGCTGACGACCCTCGGCATCGCCGCCTCCTTCTGGAAACCTGTCAGAAGGCGCAAAGGCAGCTACGAGATCGGGATGTACCTGATCTATATCTTCTCGATCGTCGTCGCCTCGATGGCCGACATCACGGCGCTGGACTTCAAAGGCGGCGCCGCCCTCCTCGGCTACCTCACCTTCGTCATCTTCGGATCGCTGATCCTTCAGGTCATCCTGGCCAAGATCTTCCGGATCGATGCCGACACGATGATGATCAGCAGCGTGACCTATATCTGCTCTCCGCCCTTCGTCCCGATGATGGCGACGGCCATGAAAAACCCGCGGATCATCGCCGCGGGCCTTGCCATCGGGGTTGTCGGCTATGCGGCCGGCAATTACCTCGGATTCATCATTGAGCGCCTTCTGTCTTTGTTCTAAAACCCTTTCGCAATATTTTCCGCGATGCGGGCGACGAGCCTTTCACGGGCTTCGACGCTGGCCCAGCCGGTGTGCGGCGTGAAGCGCAGCCTTTCCGGATGACGCGTACGAAGGAGCGGATGATCCTGCGGAACAGGCTCTGTCACAAACACATCCGTCGCCGCACCGCCGATAGCCTCCCGGTCAATGGCATCCGCAAGCGCCGCCTCATCAATGATTCCGCCCCGGCCCATATTCACGATGATGGCCTCCGGCTTCATCTTCGCAAGCCCGGCCGCACCGATGAGCCCGCGCGTACGGTCATTGAGCGGAGCGTGAATGGAAACGACGTCGGCCGTCGCGAGCAACGTATCCAGCGGCACGGAGGGATATTCCGTGCAATGAGAGGTCCCGGATGTGGAATAATAGATGACTTTCATCCCGAAAGCCTCCGCCACGGCAGCCACCCTGCGGCCGATGGTGCCCATTCCGACGATGCCGATTGTGCGGCCGTCGAGTTCCCTTACAGGCCGGCTCAGATCCGTAAAAATTCCGCTGCGCGAATAGGCCCCGCTTTTGACAGCCTCATCGAAGTACGGTGCATTTCCCATCAGGGAAAGGATGTGCATGAAGGTCTGCTGGACGACCGGTTCGGTCGAATAACCCGCCACATTGCGGACGGCAATGCCACGTGCCGAGCAGGCTTCAAGGTCGATATTGTTGACGCCCGTCGCCGCTTCACAGATGAGCCGGAGCCGCGGTGCCACTTCCAGTAACGCCTGGTCCACACGGACCTTATTGACGATCAAAACCTCGCAGTCCCCTGCCCGGGCACGGGCCTCCCCGGGTGTCGACGTCGGATAACAGACCAGTTCGCCAAGCGCGGCAATCGGTGCGAGGGGTGTATCGCCCAGCGTCAGGGCATCCAGAAAAACGATTTTCATCACAGTACGGTCAAATCAGTCGGCCACGGCCGCAAGGGAGAACCCGCAGGCTTTGTCCATCTTGGAGAGATGGGGCCCGGAATAATTCGCATAGTCATGGATGAAAGCATATGCTTCGGTCTCCGACGCAGCGGTTGCCGTCCAATAATACCCTCCGGAGCCTGCGCCGTAGTCGTGAGAAGCGCCGGTTTCGCGCTGAATGATAAATCCTTCGCAACCGAAACTCAGCTTATTGCCGTTGACTTTGCTGGTAAAGATTACATTGTACCAACCCGTCCTGGAACCACTCAGCTCATATTTGCATTTCTCCAGCAGCATACGGTATTCCTGTTCGGTCGGAAGCCGCCAGGTCCCGCCCAGGATGTTGTAGACGGGATCGTCCCTATTTGAAAGAACGGTGATGGCGCCATACTTGGCATAGTCATACGTCGATCTGGCATACTCGGCATACGTTTCCTTCGGCTTCAGTTCGCCCCAGCGGTACCAGGGGCCGTTGTTAGCCGGGTAGTAATAGGCAGCACCGCCTTCTGCAGGTTTTAATTGCGTATTTTCTCTCCAATAAGGGCCGAATCCCAGATCGACGGCACCCGACGGGAGGGGGCCCTTGACAGACACGACGCATTCCGCGGAGACATCCCCGACGGTCGCCGTAATGACCGCTCTGCCGGCTTTTTTGCCTGTCACAAGGCCGTCGTTGCTGACCGTCGCGACGGCGGGATCGGAGGACGTCCAGAGGATTGTCCTGTCGGTAGCGTTGTCCGGCTTGATCGTTGCCGTCAGCTGGGTCCCGTTCCCGGCCGGGTCAATCCGCAGATAGCCCGGCGAAAGGGTAATACTTTCCGGTTTGATGTGAGGACAGAGAAAACTCCGGACTTTCCCTGTTTCGATCTTCCCGCCCCGGTTAATCCAGGCCTGGTAATAAAACAGGGTCCCCCGTTTATTGGCCAGATCCGCGCTGATACTCAGCTTGGCGATAAAAGAGCCTTCTGTGTTTATCCCCAGAGACGGCACCGATTTCGTCTTGTCCGAAGGGAGAGACTCCGCTTCCGAAATATAGAAACCGCCTTCCGTAACCTCCTCAAGGTTCACCTTGGGGGCAACTTTGGCATGCAGGGTAACGGCTTCGACCGGCGTATCGGCCTCCTGGGTATAAACCGGATAATCCGCATCGGTGATCACCTTCTGTTTACAGGCCCACATGGCGAATATCGTCATGCAAGCGAAGAGGGCTGCTATCTTTTTCATTCTCCTGGAAATTTGAATAGTTGTCGTAAAAATACGAAAAATTCTCAAGACGAGAAAAAAATGCTATCTTTATACAAATTTTAAGAGCAATAGAGATATGAAGCAGATCATCGAGTGCGTTCCCAATTACAGCGAAGGACGGGACAGGAAGGTTATTGACGCCATCGTGGCCGCCATCGGGGCGGTAGAAGGCGTAAAGGTATTGGACGTGGATCCCGGCGCGGCGACCAACCGTACCGTTGTGACCTTCGTGGGACAGCCAGGTCCGGTCTGCGAGGCCGCCTTCCAGGGCGCGAAGAAAGCCCAGGAACTGATCGACATGCGCCGCCATCACGGCGCCCATCCGCGGAGCGGTGCGACGGACGTTCTTCCGTTGATTCCCGTTGCCGGCATTACGCTGGAAGAATGTGCGGTGCTGGCCCGGGGGCTGGCGGAAAGGATGTACACCGAGCTCGGCATTCCCTGCTATTGCTATGAAGCCGCCGCCTTCAAGCCTGAGCGCCGCAACCTCGCGGTCTGCCGTGCGGGCGAATACGAAGCCCTGCCCGAAAAAATGGCCGACCCGGAACGGAAGCCCGATTTCGGCGGTGCCTGGAACGAGACTGTCGCCCAATGCGGCGCTTCCAACGTCGGCGCCCGCAACTTCCTGATTGCCGTCAATTTCAACCTCAATACCACCTCCACCCGGCGGGCCAACGCCATCGCTTTCGACGTCCGCGAAAAAGGCCGCAAGGCGCGGGAAGGCGGCCGGCTGGACGGCGCGCTTCTCAAGGATGCCGAGGGGAAGCAGATCTGGATTCCCGGTACCCTGAAGGGCTGCAAAGCCATCGGGTGGTATATCGAAGAATACGGCATCGCCCAGGTCTCGATGAATATAACGGATATCGACGCGACGCCCCTCCATGTGGCCTTTGAAGAGGTCTCCCGGGCAGCTGCCGCCCGGGGCCTGCGCGTGACCGGGACGGAGATCGTCGGCCTTGTGCCGAAACGCGTGCTCCTCGAAGCCGGCCGCTTCTATCTGGCGCGCCAGCAGCGCTCGCTCGGCATCAGCGAAGAAGAGATTGTCAAGATCGCCGTCAAATCGATGTCTCTGGACGACCTGAGGCCCTTCGAGCCCCGCGAGAAAGTCATTGAATATCTGATGGGAGACGGCAAGGCCGGTCCGCTGGCCTCCATGAGCGTCGCCGGCTTTGCCCGGGAAACCGCTTCGGAATCTCCCGCCCCCGGCGGCGGCAGCGTTTCGGCCGCCATGGGCGCATTCGGCGCCGCCCTCGCCACGATGGTCGCCAATCTCTCCGCCCACAAACGCGGCTGGGACGACCGCTGGGAAGAATTCTCCGCCGTCGCCGAAAAAGGCCAGGCCGTCCTGGACGAACTGCTCGCCCTGGTTGATGAAGACACGGCCGCCTTCAACCGGATCATGGATGCGCTGGGAATGCCGAAAGGCAACGATGCCGAGAAGGTTGCCCGGAATGCGGCCATTCAAGACGCTACGCTCTATGCCGCATCCGTTCCGCTCAAGACGATGGAAGCAGCCCTGAAAGCCCTTCCGCTGGCCCTCGAGATGGCCTTGAAAGGCAATCCCGCCTCAGCTTCCGATGCCGGCGTCGCGGCGCTTGCCGCCCGTGCCGCCATCCGCGGCGCCCACCTCAACGTCCGCATCAACGCCGCCGGCCTCTCCGACAAAACACCGGCCCTTCCGCTCCTGGAACGCGCCGCGGCCATCGAAGCCGAAGCCGAAGCCCTGGAAGCAGAGGTGCTGGGTGAAGTCGATAAAAAAATCGGGATTAATTAAGGTGTTCTACCTGAGCATCCGCGTGCTCGGCGATTTCCTCCGCAAGCATCTCTTCGAAGAGTGTGACGGAGCGGGAGAGCGTATAGGACTGGGCAGCCTGATGATAGCAGCCCTCCATGTAGCGCCGCTCGTTGGGATGGTCAAACCAATAGTCCATGGCACGCGCCAGGTCCTTGGGATCGCCGGGCTTGAAGAGGCAGCGGCCGTCCAGCGCAAACTGGGGCGTCGCACTGTCGTCGCTGTTGGAAATCACCGGGACAAGCCCCGTTGCAAAGGCTTCTATGCAGCTGATTGCCTCGCTCTCCATGTCGGAGGCGTGGATATAAAGGTCTGTCTTCAGCAGCTGGCGGATCAGTTCGTCCCGGTCCACATAGATAAACTGCGGCGGATGCGGGAGGTCTTTTCCCAGCTCGACATAACGGTCATATTCCGGGCCGCGACCCGCGAAGACAAGCTGAATCCTGTCTCCGTAACGGGAATACCTTAACGAATTGATGATCACATCCTGCCGCTTTTCCTGTGCGAGACGGCCGATCATCATGACCTGGAAAATGCGGGAAGGGTCTTCTTCCACCCGCGCGGGACGGTCTTCGATTTTCTTGCTCCCCGCCTCCAAGAATTCGTCCTGGATGCCGTTGGAGATAACGTGGATCTTGGCCTTGTAGCCGCGGCTGACAATCATGTCGCCCATAAACTTGGACGGCACGTGGACGTGGCGTACCCGGTTGTAAACGAAATGCCGGAAACTCCGGTAGAAAAGACTGTTGAACCAGTCCACCTTGCCCATGCTGACGGATGACGTCAGGTTCTCGGCCTGGATATGGAAGGCCGCCGTCAGGGGCTTGCCGATATCATTACAATAATTGATCGCTTCGACGGAAATGCCGAACGGGACGAAGATATGCACGATATCCGCCCAGTCGCAGGCCTCACGGATTACCTTACGGTCAATCTGCGAAAAACTGAAATCGTGCTTGTCCATCAGGGACTGGAAGAAAGGCATGTGGAAACGCGGTGTCGTAAAATCGCCGTCGGTCATCGTCACCTGATGCGTATCCGGCGCCGGCGTATCCCAGCAAAGGGCCCTCACCTCATGTCCCCTGCGGCGAAGTTCAACGGAAAAGCGCTGCGCAGAAATGGACGTACCGTTATTAGTCGTGTAAAAACTGTCGATTACGAATAGAATTTTCATCTCTTTTCCCACAAAATTTTTGCAAAGGTACAAAAATTCTTTCACTTTGTAGCCGACACGGTGCCTTCTCCCTTGTATTTTTAATTTGGCAAAATAAGTTGCTTTTTTTATTTTTGTAAAAAATATAATCACATATGGCTTGTTTTATCGTACCACTCGTGCAGGCAATCGGCACTACTATCTACCGGAAATGTAACCAGAAGTCCATCTCGGATCCTTCCGCCTCCCTTCTCAAACATCACCTTCCCACCCTCGAGAAGATGCTTTGGGGCGGTTCCGTGATGCTGATCGTCGATCATATCATCAACGGCGAACTCACCTGGCGGTTCCCGTTCTTCACAGCCCTTACCGAAACGGACGGCGGCGCCGTCATGCTTCGTGAAATGCTCACCGTCGGCGTTCCGATGTCCCTCGTCCTGACTGCCGTCTGGCTCATTTACGCCCTGGTCAAGAAGAAAGCGGCCGCTTCTGCTTAGCGCATATTCATCATGACATTTCAAGAAGAGATTTTAGCGGGAATTCCGGCGGAGTTACCGGAGCCGAAGCCATATGATCCCGCGGTCAACCATGCCCCGGTGCGGAAGGATATCCTGACGGAGGAGCAGAAGGTCCTGGCGCTGAAAAACGCCCTCCGGTACTTCCCGGAGCGGCATCATGCCGTCCTTGCCAAAGAATTCGCGGACGAACTGCGCCGCTACGGACGCATTTACATGTACCGCTTCCGGCCTTCGTATGAAATGTACGCCCGGCCGGTCGATGAATATCCGGCAAAGTGCCGCCAGGCCGCGGCCATCATGGCGATGATCCAGAACAACCTGGACCCGCGCGTGGCCCAGCATCCGCACGAACTGATTATCTACGGCGGCAACGGCGCCATCTTCCAGAACTGGGCGCAATACCGCCTGGTGATGCAGTATCTCGCCACGATGACGGAAGAGCAGACGCTCGCGATGTATTCCGGGCATCCGCTCGGGCTCTTCCCTTCGCACAAAGATGCCCCGCGCGTGGTCGTGACCAACGGCATGGTCATCCCGAACTACTCCAAACCCGACGACTGGGAGCGCTTCAACGCCCTCGGCGTGAGCCAGTACGGCCAGATGACGGCCGGCTCCTATATGTATATAGGCCCGCAGGGCATCGTCCACGGCACCACCATTACGGTGATGAACGCCGCCCGGAAACAGCTGCGCAAGCGCGGCCTTTCCGGCGATGACCGGGGCGGCGTGCTCTTTGTCACCGCCGGCCTCGGCGGAATGTCGGGCGCCCAGCCCAAGGCCGGCAACATTGCCGGCCTTGGGC
>CAMUZW010000114.1 GCA_947165305.1 uncultured Bacteroidales bacterium | reverse complement strand
GGAGGTTCTGGCGGAAGCGTCCCTGCTTGCCTTTGAGGCTGTCCGAGAGGGACTTAAGGGCCCGGTTGGACTCGCTCTTGACGGCAGAGGACTTCTTGGAGTTGTCGAACAGGGAGTCGACGGCCTCCTGGAGCATACGCTTCTCGTTGCGGAGAATGACCTCGGGAGCGTTGATCTCGATGAGTTTCTTGAGACGGTTGTTGCGGATGATGACCCTGCGGTAGAGGTCGTTCAGGTCGGAGGTCGCGAACCTTCCGCCGTCGAGCGGAACGAGCGGACGGAGATCCGGCGGAATGACCGGGATCACCTTCATGATCATCCACTCGGGGTTGTTGACTTCCTTGGACTCCTGGAACCACTTCACGACACCGAGACGCTTGAGGATGTCGGCCTTGCGCTGCTGCGAAGACTCGACCCTCATCTGGGTGCGGAGTGAACGGCCCAGTTCGTCGACGTCGATCTCTTTGAGAAGGTCATAAATGCCTTCCGCACCCATCTTGGCCGAGAAATTCTTCTCGTCAGACCACTCACCGCCTTTAGCGAGGGTCTCTTCCTTGATGGCTTTGTTCTTGTCAACGGCGATGAGATACTCGTCCTCCGAGAGAAGGTCCATCTTGTGGAGGCCCGTCTCGCCGGGGTTGATGACGATGTATTTCTCATAGTAGATGACGGCTTCGAGCTTCTTGGAAGGGATGCCGAGGAGGGCGCTGATCTTGTTGGGCGCGCTCTTGAAGTACCAGATGTGGGCAACCGGAACGGTAAGGGTGATGTGACCCATCCTTTCCCGGCGGACTTTCTTCTCCGTCACCTCGACGCCGCAGCGGTCGCAGACGATTCCGCGGTAGCGGATCCGTTTGTACTTGCCGCAGTAGCATTCGTAATCCTTGGTGGGACCGAAGATCTTCTCGCAGAAGAGGCCGTCCTTCTCGGGCTTGTAAGTCCTGTAGTTGACCGTTTCCGGTTTGAGGACTTCGCCGTGGGAGCGTTCGGTAATGTCTTCCGGGGAGGCGAGGGAGATCGAAATCCGCTGGAAATTGATTTTTACCTTATTATCTTTATTGTTGAAAGTAGGCATAATCTCTGTCAATAAAAATTAATCCAGTGTAACCTTCAGGCCGAGTCCCCTGAGTTCGTGCAGGAGAACGTTCAGGGATTCCGGGATACCGGCAGACGGCATCGGGTCGCCCTTCACGATAGCCTCGTACGTCTTGCTGCGTCCTGCAACGTCGTCGGACTTGACGGTGAGGATTTCCTGGAGCACGTTCGCGGCACCGAATGCCTCGAGGGCCCAGACTTCCATTTCACCGAAACGCTGTCCGCCGAACTGGGCCTTTCCGCCCAGCGGCTGCTGGGTGATCAGCGAGTAAGGACCGATGGACCGGGCGTGCATCTTGTCGTCGACCATATGACCGAGCTTGATCATATAGATGACGCCGACGGTGGCGGGCTGGTCGAACCAGTCGCCGGTACCGCCGTCACGCAGACGCGTCTTGCCGAATTTCGGGACGCCGGCCTTGTCGGTGTACGCGCAGATCTCATCGATCGACGCACCGTCGAAGATCGGGGTGGAGAACTTGAGGCCAAGCCTTGCACCGGCCCATCCGAGCACGGTTTCGTAGATCTGGCCGAGGTTCATACGGGAAGGCACGCCCAGCGGGTTCAGCACGATGTCCACAGGCGTTCCGTCCTCGAGGAACGGCATGTCTTCCTGACGGACGATCTTTGCGACGATACCCTTGTTACCGTGGCGGCCGGCCATCTTGTCACCGACCGTGATCTTGCGCTTCTTGGCGACATAGACCTTGGCGATCTGCATCACGCCGTTCGGAAGTTCGTCACCGATCTTGATCTTGTCCATTTCGCGCCTGGCGCGGGTTTCGGCTTCCTTGAAGGTGATGCAGTAGTTGTTGATGAGCTCGCTGACGAGCGCAGCCGTCTTTTTGTCTGCACACCATCTGGCGGAATTGACGTTGGCGTAGTCGATGCGGTTCAGCGCTTCCGCGGTGAAGTTCTTGCCCTTGGCGAGGACTTCGACCCCGTAAAGGTCGCTGATGCCGGCGCTCTTCTTGCCTTCGAGCAGCGTCTGGAGCCGTTTGATGAAATCGGCCTTGAGACGCTCCGCCACCTTGGCGAACTCCTCTTCCTTCATTTCCAGACGGGCGTTCCGGTCGGACTTGGCGCCGCGGCGGGACGTGTCTTTGGAAACCTTGGTGTAGAGGGCGGTCTTGATGACGGTGCCGCTCAGGGAAGGATTGGCCTTCAGGGAGGCATCCTTGACATCACCGGCCTTGTCGCCGAAGATGGCCTTGAGGAGCTTCTCTTCCGGAGAAGGATCGCTCTCGCCCTTCGGGGTGATCTTGCCGATCATGATGTCGCCCGGCTCGATGTGCGCGCCGATATGGATGATACCGTTCTCGTCGAGGTACTTGGTGGCGTCTTCGCTGACGTTGGGGATGTCGGAGGTGAGCTCTTCCATGCCGCGTTTGGTCTCGCGGACCTCGGTCAGATACTCGTCCACATGGATCGAAGTGAGGATGTCCCACTTCACCATCTCCTCGCTCAGCACGATGGCGTCCTCATAGTTGTATCCCTTCCAGGGCATGAACGCGACCTTGAGGTTGCGGCCAAGCGCAAGCTCGCCTTTCTCAGTAGCGTATCCTTCGGTAAGGACCTGGCCCTTCTCGACGACGTCGCCCTTGCGGACGATCGGCTTGAGCATGACCGTGGTGCTCTGGTTGGTCCTGCGGTAGATCGGGAGGCGGTAGACCGTCTCGTCCGGCTCGAACGAAACGAAGCGCTCTTCGTCGGTGCGGTCGTACTTGACGCGGATCTCATTGGCATCCACGTAAGTAACGGTGCCCTGGCGTTCGGCGATGACCTGGGTGCGGGAATCGATGCAGACTCTCTCCTCCAGTCCGGTACCCACGATCGGGGCCTGCGGAGTCAGGAGCGGGACAGCCTGGCGCATCATGTTGGCGCCCATCAGCGCGCGGTGCGCATCGTCGTGCTCAAGGAACGGGATAAGGGAGGCGGCCACCGAAGCCATCTGGTTCGGGGCCACGTCCATATAGTCGACCTCTTCCTTGGTCACCATCGGGAAGTCAGCCTCGAGGCGGCACTGGATGCGGTCGTCTTCGATATCGCCGTCGTCGGACATCTTGACCTTGGCAAGTGAAACTTTCTTCTGCTCTTCTTCCTCGGCGCTCATGAAGGTAATGCCTTCGGCGGTGAGGTTGACTTTGCCGTTTTTCACTTCCCGGTACGGGGTCTCGATGAAGCCGAGCGAATTGATCCTCGCGTAAACGCAGAGGGAAGAAATCAGACCGATGTTCGGACCTTCCGGCGACTCGATCGGGCAGAGACGTCCGTAGTGCGTGTAGTGCACGTCGCGGACCTCGAAACCGGCCCTGTCGCGGCTCAGGCCACCGGGGCCGAGGGCACTCAGACGACGCTTGTGGGTGATTTCCGCAAGCGGGTTGGTCTGGTCCATGAACTGCGAAAGCTGGTTGGTGCCGAAGAAGGAGTTGATCACGGAAGAGAGCGTCTTGGCGCTGATGAGGTCGGTCGGGCTGAACTGCTCGCTGTCGCGGACATTCATTTTCTCCCGGATCGTCCTCGCCATACGCGAAAGGCCGACGCTGAACTGGTTGGCGAGCTGCTCGCCGACCGTGCGGACCCTTCTGTTGGAGAGGTGGTCGATATCGTCCACCGTCGCCTTGGAGTTGATCAGCTGGATGAGATACTTGATGATCTCGATGATGTCGGTATTGGTCAGCACCCTCACCTCGGGCGCGATGGTGAGCGAAAGCTTTTTGTTGAGACGGTAGCGTCCCACGCTGCCCAGATCATAGCGCTTCTCCGAGAAGAAGAGCTTGTCGATGACGTCGCGGGCGGTCGCCTCATCCGGCGGTTCGGAGTTGCGGAGCTGTTTGTAGATGTAGTTGACAGCCTCGATCTCGGTATTGGTCGGATCTTTCTGGAGGGTGTTGTAGATGATGGCGTACTCGTTGGAGCCCACCTCGTCTTTCTGGAGGAGGATGGTCTTGACCTCGGTGTCGGCGATCCGCTCGATGGTGTCGTCGTCGAGGATTTCACCCCTCTCCACGATGGGGATGGTTCGTTCGATGGGGATGACCTCGCCGGTATCCTCATCTTCGAAGTCTTCAGTCCAGGTCTTGAGGACCTTCGCCGCAAATTTGCGGCCCTTGTTGGCCTCAAGTACTTCGGGCGTCGCTTCCACTTCGTCGGCAAGCCCGAAGATGTCGATAATGTCTTTGTCTCCGTTGTAGCCGATGGCCCTCAGCAGGGTCGTGACGGGGAGTTTCTTCTTGCGGTCGATGTACGCGTACATCACGTTGTTGATGTCGGTCGCAAACTCGATCCAGGAACCCTTGAAGGGAATGATCCTGGCAGAATAGAGCTTGGTGCCGTTCGCGTGCATGCTCTGGTCGAAGAAAACGCCGGGGCTGCGGTGGAGCTGTGAAACGATGATACGTTCGGAACCGTTGATGACGAACGTACCGGCAGGTGTCATATACGGGATGTTCCCGAGGTACACGTCCTGGACCCGGGTGTCGAAATCCTCATGGTCGGGATCCGTGCAGCTGAGGCGGAGCTTGGCTTTCAGCGGGACATTGTATGTGAGTCCTCTCTCAAGACACTCTTCAATCGAATACTGGGGAGGATCAATGAAGTAGTCGATAAAGTCGAGCCTGTAATTGTTCCTCGTGTCTTCAATCGGAAAAATTTCCTGGAAGACCCGATAGAGACCTTCGTTCTGCCTGCTGTCAGGAGTTGTCTCAAGCTGGAAAAAGTCTTTGAAAGACTGCAGCTGGACCTCCAGAAGGTCGGGGTAATCCAGGATTTTTGAGGTTGCGAAATTAATTCGCTTGTTGTTGGTCTTTTTTGACATATCTGCCTCTGAAATAGAGAAAATTTCAAATACGGAAAAAAGGTTTAGAGCCTGCCTTGGGCTCTAAACCTGTTTGTATCCCCAGCCAGGGGGAAGCTGCGAAGTTATTTAACCTCGACCTCGGCGCCGGCCTCTTCGAGAGCGGCTTTGAGGGCCTCAGCCTCTGCCTTGGAGATCTTTTCCTTGACCGCCACGGGAGCCTTGTCAACGAGATCCTTGGCTTCCTTCAGTCCGAGACCGGCAGCTTCCTTAACGGCCTTGATGACCTGGAGCTTAGCCTGACCGGCGCTGGTGAGGATAACATCGAATTCGGTCTGCTCAGCGGGAGCGGCGGCCTCGGCTGCTGCGGGAGCGGCGACGACGGCGGCTGCGGCTGCGGGCTCGATACCGTATTCTTCTTTGAGGACCTTAGCAAGTTCCTGAACGTCTTTTACAGTAAGGTTAACCAACTCTTCTGCAAGTGCTTTTACATCTGCCATAATAGATTGAATTTAAAATTGTTATTGTTTTGTTTATTCTTTTTCCGAAAGGGTTTTGACAAGTCCCGCAATGGTGCTGCCGCCGGCATTCTGGAGGGCGGAGATGACGTTGCGTGCAGGAGACTGGAGGAGCATGATGATGTCTCCGATGAGTTCTTCCTTGGACTTGATGGCAACGAGCTCGTCGAGTTTGTCGGCACCGACGAAAGCGCATTCCTGGACGTAGGCGCCCTTGAGGAGCGGTTTTTCGCTACCGGCTTTGTTGTACTTCTTGATGAGCTTCGCAGGAACGGCCGGGCCTTCAGCAAACATGATGGCGGTATTGCCGGCGAGAACGGGGAGGAGGAGCTTGAGCTCGTCGATCCCGAGTTTCTCGATCGCCTTCTCAAACAGGGTGTTCTTGACAACACACAGCTTGATGCCCTGCTCGAAGCAGTCGCGGCGAAGTTTGGAGGTCTGCTCGGCGTTGAGACCGGCTATGTCAGTGATATAGAAGTTGGGGCACTCCTGGATCTGTGCTGAGATAGCTTCAATTACTTGATTCTTCAATTCTTTTTTCATAACTGTCAGCTTTTATTTCTCAGCACCGGTGGTGAATGCCTTGATGTCCAACTTGATACCAGGACCCATTGTGCTCGAGAGGGTCGCTGCCTGAAGGTAGGTACCCTTGAGAGCCTGGGGTTTCAGCTTAAGGATGGCGCTCATCATCGCCCGGGCGTTTTCTGCAATCTGCTCGGGAGTGAAGGAGACCTTTCCGATGGCTGCATGGATGATACCGGTCTTGTCGACCTTGAAGTCGATCTTACCGGCCTTGACTTCCTTGACGGCGTTGCCGATTTCCATCGTGACGGTTCCGGTCTTGGGGTTCGGCATGAGGCCGCGGGGACCGAGAATACGACCGATGGCACCGACTTTGGCCATGACGGAAGGAGTACAGATGATGACGTCGACGTCGGTCCAGCCGCCTTTGATCTTCTCGATGAAGTCATCGAGACCTACATAGTCGGCACCGGCAGCCTTGGCCTCAGCCTCCTTGTCGGGAGTACAGAGTACGAGGACGCGGGTGACCTTGCCCGTTCCGTGAGGAAGGGTGACAACGCCACGGATCATCTGGTTAGCTTTGCGGGGGTCGACACCGAGGTTGGTGTGCAGCTCCACTGAAGCATCGAATTTGGTATAGGAGAGTTCCTTTACAAGTCCACTTGCCTCAGCGAGAGAATAAATCTTATGAGAATCGTACTTTTCTTGTACGGCTTTCTGATTCTTTGTAAGCTTGCTCATGATACAAATGGATTTTAAAGGTTCTCAGGGAATTGTCCTTCGACACGGATTCCCATACTTCTTGCCGTACCGGCCACCATCTTCATCGCGGAAGCGAGGGTGAACGCGTTGAGGTCCGGCATCTTCGCCTGGGCGATTTCCTTGACCTGGTCCCACGTCACGGTGGCGACTTTCTTGCGGTTCGGCTCTCCGGATGCCTTCTGGATCTTAGCGGCTTCCTTAAGGGAAACAGCCACCGGCGGGTGCTTGACCTCGAACGTGAAGGACTTGTCATTGTAGACGGTGATCACGACGGGAAGAACCTTCCCGGCCTGATCCTGCGTGCGAGCGTTGAACTGCTTGCAGAAGTCCATGATGTTAAGGCCCTTGGAACCGAGCGCCGGTCCAACCGGAGGTGCAGGATTCGCAGCTCCGCCTTTGATCTGGAGCTTGATGAATCCGGTTACTTCTTT
>CAMUZW010000113.1 GCA_947165305.1 uncultured Bacteroidales bacterium | reverse complement strand
CACCTCGGGCACGCCAAGAGCATCTGCCTTAATTTCGGCCTCGCCGAGAAATACGGCGGCAAGACCAACCTCCGCTACGACGATACCAACCCCACCAAGGAAGACACCGAATACGTGGATGCCATCAAGGAGGACATCCACTGGCTGGGTTTCCAGTGGGAGAAGGAGCTCTATGCCTCCGATTATTTCGACCAGCTCTACGAGTGGGCCGAGCAGATGATCCTGCGCGGGCAGGCGTACGTCGACGACCAGACGCAGGAGGAGATCCGCGAAGGCCGCGGTACGGTCGACAAGCCCGGCAAGAACAGCCCCTGGCGCGACCGCACGCCGGAGGAGAACCTCCGCCTCTTCCGCGAGATGCGCGACGGCAAGTACGCCGACGGCGAGAAAGTCCTCCGGGCCAAGATCGACATGGCGCATCCCAATATGATGTTCCGCGACCCGCTGATGTACCGGATCAAGCATACCAGCCACCACCGCACCGGCGACAAGTGGTGCATCTACCCGATGTACGACTTCACGCACGGGCAGAGCGACTCCATCGAGCACATCACCCACTCGATCTGCACGCTGGAGTTTGACGTCCACCGTCCGCTCTACGACTGGTATATCCAGACGCTCGGCATCTATCCTTCGCATCAGTACGAATTCGCCCGGCTCAACCTGACCTATACGCTGATGTCGAAGCGCAAGCTCCTCGAACTGGTGCAGAAAGGCCTCGTGAGCGGCTGGGACGATCCCCGGATGCCGACGCTCTGCGGCGTGCGCCGCCGCGGCTACACGCCGGAGTCGCTCCGGATGTTCTGCGACAAGATCGGCGTCAGCAAGCGCGACCAGCTGATGGACATCCAGCTCCTGGAGTGGTGCGTCCGTCAGGACCTGAACGCCCGTTCCAACCGTTATATGGTGGTGCAGGATCCCATAAAGGTCCATATCACCAACTGGCCCGAGGGCAAGGTCGAGTGGTTCGACTGCCCGCTCAATCCGGCGGATCCCGAGGGCGCCAAACGCCGTGTGCCGTTTACCGGAGAACTCCTCATCGACCGCGCCGACTTCATGGAGGATGCGCCGAAGAAATTCTTCCGCCTGCGTCCCGACGGCGAAGTCCGCCTCAAGTACACCTATATCATCAAGTGCAACGAGATCATCAAGGACGAGAACGGCCGGATAACCGGTCTCAACTGTACCTACGATCCTTCGACGCATCCCGTCACGGGCGAATGGCGTTCGGTCAAGGGAACGATCCACTGGGTCTCCGCCGCCCATGCCGCCGCCATCGAGATCCGCAACTATGACCGGCTCTTCACCCTCGCCGACATGAGTACGGTGCCCGAGGACAAGGACTACAAGGACTTCCTCAATCCCGATTCGCTCATCGTGACCGAAGGCTTCGCGGAGCCTGCCCTCCTGGAGGACAAGAGCGGCATCGCCGTGCAGTTCGAGCGCACAGGCTATTATGTGCTTGACAAAGACAGCACGCCGGAGCGTCCGGTCTTCAACAAGACCACGGCCCTGAAAGACTCCTACAAGCCGGAGTAAAGATTTATCGATTTTTTGCAACGAAACCGCCGGGATCTGCATCTTATAGGCGGTTTTATTTTTTAAGACACTCAGATATGTTGAAGAAGATTCTGTTGGGAGCCGCCCCTGTTCTGGCGGCCGTGCTGGTGGCCGGTTGTTCGGCGGATGCGTTGGGTTTTTATGATAAGGCTTTGCCGGGGGGTGGCGAGTATGCGATGGCAGATGGCGATGTAGAATCGGGCGGTGGCGGCGGACGCGAGCCCGGAAGCGGCAGCGGCAATACCTCCGCCGGCATCGTGACGGCGGGTGAATGGCGCGACCTCGACCACTGGGCCTTCTGGTCTTCGCTGATGACCGGCGAGGATTTTTCTGGCAAGACGGACCTGTGGAAGATGTATCCCGACAATCTGGTTGCAGTCCATGCCTTGAACGGAGAGGGGATGCCCAGGATCGGTGCCAAGGTGGTTCTCTACCGCAACGGAAAGGCTGTCTGGACGGCCAGGACCGACAACAAGGGCTTTGCCTACCTGTGGGTGTCTCCTTTCCAGCCGCTCCAGGAATTATCTGCAGACGAACTGACCCTCAATGTGGGCGGGAACGAAATCTCGGAGCATCCTGTCCTCTCCACCTGGCATTCCCAGAGTGAGATTAAAATCAACGAATACAAGATTATGACGGCCGACGCCCAGCCGGTGATCAGCAATGTGACCGACATCGCCTTCATCGTCGATGCCACCGGCTCGATGGGAGACGAGATCGACTTCCTCAAGGACGACCTTGTAGACATCCTCGGCAAGGCTTCCGCCAAGGCCGGGAGCGGCGTAAAGCTCCGGACTGCGGCTGTCTTCTACCGGGACGAGGGCGATACCTATGTCACCCGGACCGATAACTTCAACGCCGATTACAACAAGACGGTTTCCTTCATCAAGAAGCAGGAGGCCGATGGCGGCGGTGACTATCCCGAAGCGGTCCACACGGCCCTGGAGACGGCTCTCCAGTCCCTCTCCTGGGGCGAAGATGCCCGCATGAAGGTGGCGTTCCTGCTGCTGGATGCACCCGCGCATGACCGGGCGGAGGTAAAGGCTTCCCTGCAGAAATCCGTCGAGAGGTTTGCCAGCCTCGGCATCCGCATCGTCCCGATCGCAGCCAGCGGCGCCGACAAAGACACCGAGTTCATGCTCCGTTTCTTCGACATCCTCACAGGCGGGACCTACACCTTCCTGACCAACGACAGCGGTGTGGGCGGCGACCATATCGCGGCCTCGGTGGGCGAGTATGAGGTGGAGCGCCTCAATGATCTCATCGTACGGCTGATCGCCGGCTACCTCGAGTAGGCCTCAAAAAGTCCAGACCGTATTTTTCTTGAATCCGGCATCGGATACCAGCACCTTCCATCCGCCATCGTTGTACCCCGATGCCAGGACCGGGATCCGCAGTTTCTTGTCCGAGCTGACCAGAGAGCCGGCATAGGTGTCGGCAGATGACCCGAAGGCGTTGTCCGCAGTGTCCGGTGCGGATTTGGCCCGCGATGTGACCGTCCGGATTTTGGCGCAGCCCCCGAAGGCGTTTTCTCCGATGGACGTCACGTTCTTGGGCAGGTCAATGTCCTCCAGGGAAGAGCACCCGTAGAATGCATAGGCGGATACCTGGCGCAGTGCGGTCGGAAAGGTGATTTCATGGAGGGAAGCGCACCCGAAGAACATGCTGGCAGGAATGGCAGAGACATTGTCTCCCATGGCTACCCATTGCAGGAAGCTGCAGCCCTCGAACATCCCGGTCGAGAAAGATCCGCTGTATTGTGACAGGTCGACGGCGGCAAGCGACGTGCAATCGCTGAAGACCCAGTTCCCGACCTGCTGAATGCTGTGGAAATCGATATGACGGAGGGACGTGCACCCCATGAAGGCACCCTCGTCGATGATCAGTTTGGCGGAACTGCGCGGCATTTCCACCAGGGAAGTGCAGTCCTGGAACGTGAAGGACGGAATATGACGCTGGGAAGGCGGCCAGACCACCCTTTGCAACTGTTTGTCTCCCCGGAAAATGCCTGTCCCGATCGTGCCGGTACATTGGGAGATGTCGATTTCCCGGAGGCTCGGGCAGAAGGCGAAAGCCCCGCTCCCGAGATGCCACAGCTCCGGCGGAAGCGTAATGGCCTCCAGATCCCGGCAGTACAGGAAGGCATTGCCGTCGAGCTGATGCAGCCCGGTGAAATACTTCAGTTCGTTGAAACGGGTGATGCTGCTCGAAAGGAAGCAGGTGTTTTCGATGGCGGTGACCTGCGCCGCTTCATCGTAGCTCAGTTCGCCGTCTCCGTCACGGTCGAAATGCCGGACGCAGATCCGTTTGGTCTCCTCATCCTCGAAGTCGATCAGGCCGATCCGCCCGTCCAGGGAAAGATTGAAGCCGATGACCGTGCTTTTGAGGAAGGACTTCCCGGCCAGGCTGACGGTGTCAGTCCTTGCGAAGGCGGGAAGGCCGGTATCTTTGTAATAGACTTCCCATTCGATTGTCATCCGCCCGTTGTTGCCTGCCGTTGCCGGAGGTATGTAAAAGTCGGCAATGGTTTCCTCCTCCATCCCGACCGTCCTGAAAACGGCCTGGGAGAAGATGACGGAGTCCTGCAAGGTCTGCATTTCCGGCGGCCAGGTACCGTCCTTCCGGCAGAAGCCCTGTCCGGGCAGCGGGCCGATCGTGACGGTCCGGATCCGGACGGTCTTGGTGGCGGGAGCCGCCCGCTCCAGGGAACCTCTGACGGATATCTTCGACAGAATGTGCCGGAAGTCGAGCCGGACGGGCTGGCCGGGCGTCCCGTCTACCGTATCCGCCGCCAGGACATCTACGGCGGCATCCGTCCCGGCAGATACCTGCAGCAGGCCCCCGTCGGGCCAGACCCGGGAGGCATCGGCGGGGGAGACGGCGAAGAACGAGACCGTCCGTCCTTCCGGCCAGAATTTGAGCGGCGAATAGGTCCAGCCGTCATCGCCGAGCACCACTTCCTGCGCTTCCATGAGGATCATCCCGTCGTCGGCCGCGGCCCAGACGAGAAAGCTGTCTCCCTTCCGGAACCCGTCGCCCGCCCGGGTCACCGGGGTGTCGAAACAGATGGCGTCCTCCGGGACGGTCAGCCTGCCGGGAAGCGGTTCCCGCATGCAGGCGTAGAGGACCAGTAGCAGGACCGGCCACAGGACCGGCCCTGCCTGCAGTTTGCTCCTGTGCATACTAGGAATGCGCTATGTCGACCGTTTCGCCCACGGCCCATACGCTGACTTCCGGGTCAGAGAATTCGATGGCCGCCGGCCCGATCTGGATGCAGAGATTGTACGTCTTGCCGGCTTCGGTCTGGAGCGTCAGGTCCTTGCTGAAAGTGTTCGTACAGACCAGGGCGCCGCCGCTGAGGGCGGGGTCGACGGTCACGATGGTGTATGTCACCGACAGCGTATAGCTCCTGGCTTCTCCGCCCGGGATACACATGATATAGCCTGCCAGTCCGTTGGCGTCCTGTCTGGCCGTCCCGAGCACCAGGCCGTTGGCCGCCTGGCCGAAATTCCGCGAGACAGTCCGCTCGCGGCCGCTCGTGACGTCGCTCCAGATGCCATCGCCAAGGTCGATGACACCGGACGTGGGGAAGGTCGACGTCAGTGAAATTGCATTCAGGTAGAGGGTGCTGCCCTCGTATCCGCCGTCGGCGAGTCGGGCCTGGAATCCGATGCGGGAGAGGCTGTGACGGAACTGGAAGTGTACGGTGCCGCCGGACTGCTGCAGGGTGGCATCATAGACGGGACCTGCCACCAGGAGATCCGGCTGGTCTGCTTCGCCCGACGGAACGGCGTATTTGATCTTAGGAGCCCCGGCGTCGGTATTGGACGACTGCGCCGAAAGGCCGTTGGCGACCGTCCCGTAAGGCGCGTAGGCAAAGAAGGACAGCTTGGCGCCATCCGAAGAGGGCCAGTACTTGACGGGCGTGTATGAGAAGCCTTCCCCGACCGAGCCGGAGACCTTCTGGTTGTACATGAAGTCCGGCAGGGCTGACGGGCTCCAGGATTCGTTCCGCGTGTGGAAGGCGAAGACGCCGAAGTCCCTGAGGTTGTCGGTCTGCAGGTCCTTCCCCCGGGTGAGATTGACATAGGTCCCGAAACCGACGGGCCTGGGCGCATTGACGGTGGAGGAAGGACCTTCTTCGGTCTTGTTGCAGGCGCATAGCCCAGCCAGGGCCATGGCCGCCATGATCAGTTGGATGTTTTTCATTGTCTTGTATTTTTAAGTGGAATGTAAGATGATTTCGGTTTCTTCGCCCGGCGTCCAGTCTTCGATGTCGGCCTCGAATCCGCCGCCTCCGCCCCGGATCCGGAACCGTTCCCCGTCCTGGTCCCCGAGCGTCAGCACCCCTTCGGGCGAGATGCGTCCCCGGATGTCGATGACCGTGTCGACGGCGACGGATCCGTCCCGGCGGGCCATCAGGAGATGAATGGCTCGGAGCGAATCCGGCGGCCCGAGCCAGCTCCGCCGGCACAGGGCGACGCTGTCCCTTTCCCAGCCGTCGTCCGGCAGCGGGATGCCGTCCGAGAAACTGTATCCGTTGCCGAAGGGATTGAGAATACAGGCCGGCGAGAGGCGGCCGGAGAGATGCCCGAGCCGGGAAAGTCCGTCCACGGCCACCCGGATGAGAAGCGGCCGGACCTTGTCTTCGGGAATGAGCGGAGCGGTCTGCAGCCGTTCCGCTCCGGCCGGTACGGTAAACGGCTGCCCGCATGCCGAAGCAAAGGACGGGGGCTCCGCATCGGTGGGGGAGACCCTGGCCGTATGCAGGTCAGACAGACCCGTGACCGACAGGCTGCTCCATTCCTCCCGGCTATACGGGAACACGGCGGCCCGGTATACGCCGGGCGGGAGCCGGAAGGCTGCCTCCTTGACATCCGGCGTGACCCTTTCCTGCATCAGGACGCCCGTTTCGGCATAGATCAGGACCGTCATGCCGCGGGGAACCTCCCGGCAGCGGGACCAGTCGACAGGAACGGTCACCTCCGTCATCGACGACATCCCCGGCCTTTTCTCGCAGGAAAAAGCCGGAACGACCAGCGGGGTGATGAGGATTGCCAGCAAGGAGGCAAGCGAGGCTTTCATGACCATAAGTTTAAGTTAAGCGGCGGTACGGTTGCCGTCTGCAAAGGTACGCGCTTTCCCCGCCCCTGCGCGGCGGAGGACGTTCCGCCGGCGCATATTTTTCTGTTTTTTACAAAGATTCGCGGTTTCTTACAGGATTTTGTAAGAAACGTTCCGGCTGAAAGAAATGTTTTTTGTCCCGGCCGCAGACCGCGGGATACAAAAAACGGAGCCGCCCGCTCCGGGTGACTCCGTTTTGAACCTTGGCAGCAGCTTATTTCTGTCTGCTCTTGTATCTCTGGTAGAATCTGTCGACGCGACCGGCGGTATCCACAAGCTTCACCTTGCCCGTGTAGAACGGATGGGAAGTGTTGGAAATTTCGAGCTTCACCAGCGGGTACTCAACGCCTTCGACCTCGAGGGTCTCCTTTGCGGTGGCGCAGGAACGGGTGATGAACACCGTGTCATTGGACATATCCTTGAAAGCTACAAGACGGTAGGTTTCGGGATGAATTCCTTTTTTCATTTCAATAAAATATTAGTTAACTAATTTTGCGGACGCAAAGATAGGCATTCTCTTCGAAATAAACAATACTTTCCAGTAAAACTTTTCCCTTCGTCCCA
>CAMUZW010000112.1 GCA_947165305.1 uncultured Bacteroidales bacterium | reverse complement strand
TTCTTGCGCTGGATGGTCGGCGGGACTTTCGACTCGACCACGCGGCCGAGCTCCTTGATCCGGATGCCGCGGCCCATCGGATTGTAGACCACGACATTCTCCATGTCTTCGATACTGGTACGGAATTCGGGCGCATAGCGGACACGGATGCTGTATTCCTCGCCATCCTCGCGGAAGAACGAGGTCACGCTGCCGGACATCGCCGCACTGAAGGCGGCGGCGGCCGTCGTCGAATTCAGTCCGTTGAGGGCCAGTTTCTCCCGGTCAAAATCAACTTGATATTCAGGTGTATACTGATCGCGGCTGATGATGACCTGCGCAAAGGCGGGATCCTCCATCAGGCGGGAACGGATGCTCTTGGCGATCATTTCGGTCTCTTCGAAATCATAGCCGTACACTTCGATGGCCACCGAAGAGGCGCCGCCCATTCCGCCGCCGCCCTCGGTAATATTGGAGCGGTTGATCTCCGGGAAGAGTTTCAGGTCTTCCCGGATGACATCACAGATATCCGCGGTAGAGCGCTCGCGGGTCTCCATGCTGCCGAAATTCATCCGGAACGTAATCAGGTAGGTTCCGTTGTTCTGCATGCTGGCGAAAGCATTGTCGCTGTCCGCCTGGCCGAAGACGTAGCTGATGGCCCGGAGCTCCGGAACATCCTCCACGATCTTGTCGTAGATGTTGGCGGCGAGTTCGCGCGTCACGTCCTGCGACGTGCCGATCGGGAGTTCGATGGTCATGTTGGCCCTTCCCTGGTCAGCCTTCGGGAAATATTCGGTCTTGAGACCGGGGGCCAGCAGCCCCACTACGCCGGCAAAGATGGCCAGTGCACCGATAAAGATCCAGAGTTTATGTCCCATGCACCATCCGATCAGCTTCCCGTATCCTCTCGAGATACCGTCCAGGACCTTGTTGACAGGACCGAAAATCGCCAGATGGAGCTTGCCGGTCTTAGGCTTGTTGTTGAGAAGCACGGAGCACATCATCGGCACCAGCGTCAGCGCCGCGGTCGTCGATACGATCATAATGATGCTGACGATCCAGCCCAGCTGCTTGAACATGATGCCCGCCATGCCCTTGATCATCGTCAGCGGCAGGAACACGCAGAGCATCGTCAGCGTGGATGCGATAACGGAAATACCCACCTCGGACGTGCCGTGCACGGCCGCCTCCTTAGGTTTCTCGCCCCGTTCCAGATGCGACGACACATTCTCCAGCACCACGATGGCATCGTCCACGACCATACCGATGGCGATCGAAAGGGCCGACATCGAGATGATGTTGAGCGAATTGCCCGTGGCGAAAAGGTACATCAGGGAGGCCAGCAGGGCGATCGGGATCGACAGCACGACGATCAGCGTGCCCCTCCATCTTCCGAGGAAGAGGAACACCACCAGCATGACCACGAGGAAGGTGATCATGATGGTCTCCTTCAGGGAGTTGATCGTATTGATGATGTTGTCGGAGGAGTCCATGACGACGGTGAACTTGATGTCGGGCGGAAGATTGGGCATGATGGTCTTCATCGTCTTCTTCACGTTCCTGATCACATTCACCGTATTGGAACCGGACTGCTTCTGGATAATGATCTGGGCACCCCGGACACCGTTGGTGTAAGACTCCTGCGAACGTTCCTCAAGGCCGTCGTTGATCCGGGCCACGTCCCGCAGATAGACAGTCCGGCCGCCCGAGTAACCGACAACGACATCCAGCAGCTCCGAAGGGTCGTTGAACTCCTTCTGGACGCGGAGAGTATAGGTCTCGGAACCGATGTCGATATTGCCGCTCGGGACATTGCGGTTCTCGGCGGCGATCAGCTGTGAAATCGTGGCGACCGAAAGGCCGTAGGCCTCCAGCTTGGAAGGATCGCAATAAACCTGGATTTCCCGCTTGGGGGCGCCGCTGACCGACACCGTACCCACACCGTTGACACGGGCGAGCGGGGTCGCGACCTTGTCGTCCAGAATCTTGTCGAGGGCGTCCACACTCTCGGTAGCCGTGGCCGACATGATCATGATCGGCATCATGTCGGCGCTGAACTTGAAGATGATCGGCACCGTAGCGCCGTCCGGCAGCACCGAGTTGACCATGTCGAGCTTGTCGCGCACATCATTGGTCGCGACCTCGATATCCGTACCGTAGTTAAATTCCAGCTGGAGGAACGAGACGTTCTCCTTGCTGTTGGAGGTCAGGTTCTTGAGGTTCTCGACACCGTTCAGCGAATTTTCCAGCGTCTTGGTAAGGTTCTGCTCCACATCCTCGGCACTGGCGCCCGGATAAGAGGACATCACCATGATGACGTTCGACTCCACGTCGGGGAAGAAGTCGATCGGCAGCTGGACCAGCGAATAGACGCCCAGGATGGCGAATGCCAGGAACAGCAGGAAGGTCGTGACCGGATGATTGACCGAAGTCCTGTAAATACTCATCTCGGGCCTCCTTACTCTGCTATGACCTCGACTTTAGAACCCTCCCGGAGGCCGGAAGTACCCTTGACGACAACGGTGGCTCCGACAGGGATTCCTTCGAGGATCTCATATTCGTTTCCCATGTGCCGTCCGGGTTTGACCGGCGTAAAGGCGACCGTGCTGTCGGGATTCACGAGATAGACGAAACGCTGCCCGGAGCCTTCCTGCTTCACGACGGCCTGGTCGGGAATGACGACATTGCGGTTGACACCAAAGGTGACGGTCACCTTGGTATACATGCCCGGACGCAGCGCCCTGTCGGAATTATTCACGATCACCTCGGCAATGAAGGTATGCGTCAGGGCGTCCACCGTCGGATAAATGCGGTTCACGCGGCCTTCGAAAGTCCTGCCGGCCAGCGCCTCGGAAACGATCTGTACCTTGTCGCCCTTCTTCACCTTGGAATATTCACTCTCAGAAATGCCCACCTTGAGCTTCACGGGGATGACCTGCTGCACGACAAAGAGCGGCTGCGCCATTGCGAACAGGTCGCCTTTGTCATAGTTGCGGGCCGTGATATAACCGGAGATCGGGCTCCGGAGAATGGTATTGGTCTCGAGGTTTTCGACCGTGGAACGGCGCACCTTATAGCCGAGTTCGACGGCATCGAGATCGCTCTTGGCAATGCCGCCGCTGGCATATAGCTTCTTGAGACGCTCAAATTCAGTGCTGTCGTTGATCAACTGGAGACGGGCCTGGTCGAGCTGGAGCCGGTCCATCTCGGCGACGATCTGGCCCTTGTGCACATAGTCCCCTACCTCGGCCCGGATCTTCTGGATTCTGCCGGCGGTCTGCGGAGCGATATTGTTGACGGCATAAGGTTCGACGGTCGCGGAGTAAACGCCCTGCTGCTTGACATCCCGCTGCGCGGCCTCGATGACCATGACGGGATGTACCCGGGTATCGACCGCCGCTTCCAGTTGCGAACCGGCTCCTTTCTCCTGGGGTTTTCGCCCGCAGGCAATCACCGCAGCGGCCATCGCCGCCAGCATCAGCACCTTTAAAACTGTTCTCTTCATATCTTATTTTTCGTTTTTGTCATACGGATTCGTGAGATCCACCTCACCCTTGTCATCGATGAAATCATAACCCAGCGTCTGCTCGAGCGTGGCCTTGGCCACGATAAAGCTGTAGACCGACTGGGTCACGTTGAGCTGCGCCTGCGTCAGGGCAAGCTGGGCGTTGTCGAGGTCTGTGAGGGTCGCACGCCCCACCTCATAGGACATGGCCGCGATATCGTAGGCTTTCTGGGCGGACCCCAGGGCATCCTCCGCCGCGACGCGGGTGCGCATCGCCGTTTCCATCGTCTGCAGCTGCTGGCGGATCGCGATCCGGAGCTGGCGCTCGGTGTTAATCCGCTGGTAATCGAGTTCATCGGCCTGGACCTGCGCCTGCTTGATGTCGTGGTAGCGCTTGCCACCCGAGAAGATCGGGATATTGAGCTGCAGGCCCACGAACGAGTAAGGCGTCCATTTGTACTCCTTGAACTTGAAGTCGTTGGTCATCGCGTTCATGCTGTAGGAGAAGCTGACGGCCAGCGTCGGAATGTAGGCGTACTTCTGCATACGGACCGTCTTGGCGAGCTGCTCCGCCTGCAGCGCGAGCTGCCGGAGCGTGGTGTTGCGGTCGAGGCCCTCCTCTTCGAGATCCCGGATGTCGCGGAGCATCTCGGAAGAATAGTCCTCCAGCGACCCGGCCACATCGACCGGCGTATCGAGGTCGATACCCATCACGGCCTTGAGTTGCCAGAGGGCAAGGATGATGGAAGTCTCGGCGTTATAGACGTTCGGAATGGCGTTCGCATAAGAAGTCTTCGCCCGCGCCAGGTCGAGTTCCGAGGACTTCTGCACATTGTACTTGCGCTCGATGTTCTGGAGATTGGTAAGGGCGTTCTCATACACCGACTTGTACACCTGGAAGGCCTCCTTGGCCATCAGGGCGGCGAAATAGGCCTGCTTGACCTGCGTCACGGTACCGAGGCGGGACTCACGGGCTTTCTCGACGGCGAGCTCCACGGCATCGCCCGAAATGGCGAGGCTCTGCCAGAGCTGGACGTTGACCAGCGGCATCGAGGCGGTGACCCCGCCCGACCAGGTATTCCAGCGCCCCACCTCGAATCCGCCGGAAGAGGAAGACTCGGTCTGCTCCGTCTCCGGGGGGATGTACGGTGTCAGCGGACCGCCGGTGCGCTCCGCGAGCTGGTTGAGGTAGAACATCATCGGATCCATCAGGCCGGCGAACATGGAACTCATGCCGCCACCGCCTTCACCGTCATCGTCTCCGCCCATGTACATCACCTGTTTCTTGATGGTGCGCTGGTAAGAGCCGGTCGCATTGATCTGCGGGAAAAGCGCCGCATAAGCGCCGCGCTTGGCATATTTGGCCCGCTCAATCTCCTTGTCGGCCACCTTGACGGAGACATTTTCGCCGAGGGCGATCCGGAGCGCATCATCCAGCGTCAGGATTACGGTATCCTGCTGCGCCGTTTCCTGGCCCGCTTCCTGCGCCCACACGGCGGCAGGCAGGGCCAGCGCCACACACACTGCAATACTTTTTATCGTCAAATGCATTTCTTTCCAATCATATTAAGCCGCGAATTTACTGCAAAAAATACACCAAAACAAGTTTTTACTGCCTCAAAATAAAATTCGTTGACCGTATGATTTTTACACAAAATCGGGTGCTCCGACTGGAGTACCCGATTTTGCATAAAACACTGGAATCTACTTCTTTGCATTTTGCGGCAAGACGGCAGCTTCAAACTTTGTCTGCCTGGTGGCGGCAGGCCTCTTTTTGACAAAGGCATAAATCAGCAGTCCGATTCCCAGCAGGACAAACGGAATGCTGAGCCATTGCCCCATGTTGAGCGTCATGGAAGTCTCGAATTCGACCTGCGGATTCTTGATGAACTCGATGAGGAAACGGGCGCCGAAACACACGATCAGGAAGATGCCGATATAGGTTCCGCGCCAGGTCTTTTTAAGGCCGTATTTATACAGCAGGATCAGGCACACGCCCAGCAGCAGGTAGGTGAACGCCTCATAGAGCTGGGTCGGATGATGGGGCAGCAGCTCATCGGGATAGATCAGGTTGCCGGCCGCATCATACGCATTGCGCAGGAAGGCGAAGCCCCAGGGAAGATCGGTCACACGGCCGTAAATCTCCGAATTGAAGAGGTTGCCGAGCCTGATGAAGCAGGCGGCAAAGGCCACCGCGATGGCCAGATGGTCCAGCATCCAGACGAAATCGATGTCGTGCGGCTTGCCGTACTTGCGGGCATACCACCACATGGCCAGCAGCAGGGCGATGGTACCGCCATGGCTCGCCAGCCCTCCTTTCCAGGGCATGAAAATTTCCTTGAATCCCTCCCAGCTGCCGAAATAATAATCCGGCTGGTAAAAGATGCAGTGCCCGAGGCGGGCGCCGACGATCGTCGCGATCAAAAGCGTGTACAGCAGCGGGTCGAGGAGTTTCTCGGGAACGCTCTCCCGGCGGAAGAACCAGCGGAAGATATACCACCCCAGGATGAATCCGGAGATAAACAGGAGGCTGTACCAGCGGAGTTCGAAATTACCGAGGTGCAGGATGGCGGGATTGACATTCCACTTGACAACTAACAATTCTATCATGATCCGTTATCTTTTCAGTCTTACGAATATACTCAGCGGAAGCACCTTGCCGAAGCCGTCGCGAAGGGCGAGCTCGCCGGAGGTCATATCCTTGAAGGACTTGAAGGCCTCGCGGACGACCGTCTCGCCGAGCGTGGCGCTATAGCCGTTGGAATAAAGGTTCAGCACCAGGAAACTGTCGCGCGGGGCGAGGATGCCGCTGACCGACTTGAGCATGTCAAATAGCAGCTCGTCGAGTTTCCACTTCTCGCCGTCCGGGCCGTGCCCGTAGGCCGGCGGGTCGAGGATGATGCCCTGGTAGACGTTGCCGCGGCGCTCTTCCCTCCGGGCAAACTTGAAGGCGTCCTCCACCACCCAGCGGATGCCGTCGAGGCCGCTGCGCTCCATGTTCTCGCGCGCCCAGGTGACGACCTGCCGGACCGAGTCCAGATGGGTCACGTCGGCCCCTGCGGCCTTGGCGGCCAGCGATGCCGCACCCGTATAGGCAAAGAGATTGAGCACCTTCGGAGCGGGCAGGCCGTTGGCTTTGTTGATCCGGCAGAGACGGGACGTTTCCTTGAAAATGAATTCCCAGTTCGGCGCCTGCTCGGGGAAGACGCCGACATGCTTGAAGGCCGTGAGGCCGAGCCGGAGACTCAGGTCGAGGTCAGAGTGGCCGCCGGTCTCGGCGTCGGGCGCCCCGCGGTAGACAATGCTCCACTGGTCGTCCATCTTCCGGACCTTCTCCCAGGTGCCGCTGTCTTCTTTCCCGGCCTTTCCGAAACCCGCACCCGGACGGAAGTTCACGTGCGTCAGCTTCCGCCATTCGGCATCGGGCATGGAAGGGTCCCAGAGCGCCTTGGGCTCCGGCCGCCGGAGGACATATTTCCCGAACCGCTCCAGTTTCTCTCCCCTTCCGCTGTCCAGGAGTTCGTAGTCCTTCCAGTATTCTGCAGGATACTCTATCGTCATAATGGTACAAAGATACGGAAATAATTGTTAACTTTGTGGGCTGAGAAAATATTTAACTCAATGATAAATTATGCAACAATTTATCGACAGCTACGATTTCACCGGCAAAAAAGCCATCGTACGCGTAGACTTCAACGTTCCCCTCAACGAAAATTTCGAGATTACCGACGACACCCGCATCCGCAGGGCCATGCCCACGCTCAAGAAAGTCCTTGAGAAAGGCGGCGCCGTCATCATCATGTCCCACCTCGGCCGTCCCAAGAAAGTGGACCCGAAGTTCTCCCTCAAGCATATCGTCGGCCGCGTGAGCGAATGCCTCGGCGTTCCCGTCCAGTTCGCCGACGACTGCCAGAAGGCTGA